>NZ_JBSGQV010000022.1:0-39092 GCF_053606025.1 Streptomyces sp. NPDC055254
GAAAGGAGCCGGGGGCGAAGTCGGCGGCGGTGGCCGGCGCCGGGGCGGCGGGTGCCTCCACGGCCTCGGCCTCGGCGGCGGGAGCGGCCACGGCGCGGGTCGCGCGGCGGCGGGTACGGGCCGGGGCGGCGGCCGGAGCGGCCTCCTCGGCGGGTGCGGCCGGAGCGGCCTCGGTCACCGGCGTCGCCTCCGCGGCGGTGGCGCCGGGCGGGCCGGCGGGCCGGGATGCGGCGCGGCGTCGCCTGCGCGGAGGCAGGTTGTCGCTGGGGCTGCCGCTGTCGGCGTTACCGGGGGTGGTGGTGTCGTTCTCGTTGCTGAGCATTGCGGGCGGTTCTCCCGTCACGCTCCCGGGCGCCGCGGCTGACGTCCGGTCCGGCACGGCTCCGCGTAATGAGCGCGGAGCCGGCCTCCGGGGCGCGTTCGCCACACGGGAGCTCTGGTCCATGGCCGCCGGTTCCGTACGTGTTGTCCGTACGGCCTGGCGGAAGTCTTCAGGTCAGTGCGCTGCCCGACCCAGGTGGCTCCCGAGTACCAGGGCTGCGCGACGACGACGATCCCTACGCGGCGGGACCTTCCGGCGCCTTCGCGTCGGCGGCTACGGCGGCCGTGGGTGGGGCGGCCGTGTCAGCCTCGCGGTCGGGCGCGAGCGGGTCGGTCACCGTGCCGGACTCCTCGTCGAAGAGCCCCTGCGCCAGCCTGGTCACCGCAGAGGGGACCGGCGGCGCCAGGTCGGCCACAGCTCGGAGACCGGACAGGACGTCGTCGGGTCGCACGGCAGGTGTCAAATGCCGAACAACCAGCCGCAGTATCGCACAAGCGTGGTCCAGCGGCCTATCGGACCCGGCGGGAAGTGCTTCGAGACTGACCACCGCGCCGCGGGTGTCGAAGGTGCGGAGGCCGTTCTTGGTGCGCCGCTGCACCTCCACCGTCTCGGCGGCGAGGAAGGCCGTCACGGCCCGCTCGGCGTCGGCGAGCTCCACGCCGTCCAGGCGCAGCTCCCACACGGAGGCGGTCAGCCGGTCGGCGAGGCCCGAGGTGCGGGCCTCGACGGCGTCGATGATGTCGAGGCCGGTCGGCATCGACTCGTCGAGGAGCTCACGGAGCTGCCCGGGGTCGCGGGGCGCGGCGAGGGCGATCTCCAGGTACTCGGCCTCGCTGCCGGTCCCGGTCGGAGCGGCGTTCGCGTACGAGACGCGCGGGTGCGGGGTGAAGCCGGCGGAGTAGGCCATCGGCACCTCGGCGCGGCGCAGGGCCCGTTCGAATGCTCGCTGGAAGTCCCGGTGACTGGTGAACCGGAGGCGGCCGCGCTTGGTGTAGCGCAGTCTGATGCGCTGCACCACCGGTGCGGGAGGCGGGCCTTCGGGCTGTCGCTTGCCCAGTGGTTCTTCTCCTTGTGCGGGGCTCCGCGGCTCGCGCGTCGCCCTGGGTCTGTGGAGCCGTCGGGCCGCGCCCCGCCTCCGGCTCACCCCTGGCGTGCGCGCAGGGAGATCTCGGGGGCGGGCGTGTCGCCCACGACTGTCGTACTACCCAGAGTACGCGCCCGTGACCTCCCCGGTTCCCGGGAAGGTGCTCGCGGCCGGCGCCGGCCGCCTGTGGGAGAACGGCCCCGGAAGGGTGATCCGGCGCGCGGCGGACGTGTCGCTCAGGAAGATCTCCGACCGAATGCCCCTGCCCCCCACCGATCGCGGTGGGGGGCAGGGGCATGTCCGGCGCGCGGGCTCAGCCCGCGGCGGGGGTCACTTCACGACCGACAGCGGGAGCAGCTTCTGCCCCGTCGGGCCGATCTGGATGTGGGTGTCCATCTGCGGGCAGACGCCGCAGTCGAAGCACGGGGTCCAGCGGCAGTCCTCGACCTCGGTCTCGTCGAGGGCGTCCTGCCAGTCCTCCCACAGCCAGTCCTTGTCGAGGCCGGAGTCGAGGTGGTCCCAGGGCAGGACTTCCTCGTACGTGCGCTCGCGCGTGGTGTACCAGGCCACGTCCACGCCGTAGGCGGGCAGCGTCTTGTCCGCGGCCTGCATCCAGCGGTCGTAGCTGAAGTGCTCGCGCCAGCCGTCGAAGCGGCCGCCCGACTCGTACACGGCGCGGATGACGTCGCCCACCCGGCGGTCACCGCGCGAGAGCAGGCCCTCGACGATGCCGGGCTTGCCGTCGTGGTAGCGGAAGCCGATGGAGCGGCCGTACTTCTTGTCGCCGCGGATCTTGTCGCGGAGCTTGCCCAGGCGGGCGTCCGTCTCCTCGGCCGACAGCTGCGGGGCCCACTGGAACGGGGTGTGCGGCTTCGGCACGAAGCCGCCGATCGACACCGTGCAGCGGATGTCGTTCTGTCCGGAGACCTCGCGGCCCTTGGCGATGACGTTGACCGCCATGTCGCCGATCTGGAGCACGTCCTCGTCGGTCTCGGTCGGCAGGCCGCACATGAAGTACAGCTTCACCTGGCGCCAGCCGTTGCCGTACGCGGTGGAGACGGTGCGGATCAGGTCCTCTTCCGACACCATCTTGTTGATGACCTTGCGCATGCGCTCGGAGCCGCCCTCGGGGGCGAAGGTCAGACCGGAGCGACGGCCGTTGCGGGTCAGCTCGTTGGCCAGGTCCACGTTGAAGGCGTCCACCCGGGTCGACGGCAGGGAGAGCCCCACCTTGTCGTCCGTGTAGCGGTCCGCGAGGCCCTTGGCGATCTCGGCGATCTCCGAGTGGTCGGCCGAGGACAGGGAGAGCAGACCGACCTCTTCGAAGCCGGTCGCCTTCAGCCCCTTCTCGACCATCTCGCCGATGCCGGTGATGCTTCGCTCCCGCACGGGGCGCGTGATCATGCCGGCCTGGCAGAAGCGGCAGCCGCGGGTGCAGCCGCGGAAGATCTCGACGGACATCCGCTCGTGGACCGTCTCGGCGAGCGGGACCAGCGGCTGCTTGGGGTAGGGCCACTCGTCGAGGTCCATGACGGTGTGCTTGGACACCCGCCACGGGACGCCGGAGCGGTTCGGCACGACCCGGCCGATGCGGCCGTCCGGCAGGTACTCGACGTCGTAGAAGCCCGGGACGTAGATGTTGCCGGTCTTGGCGAGCCGCAGGAGGACTTCCTCGCGCCCGCCAGGGCGCCCCTCGGACTTCCACGTCCGGATGATCTCGGTCATGTCCAGGACGGCCTGCTCGCCGTCCCCGATGACCGCCGCGTCGATGAACTCGGCGATCGGCTCGGGGTTGAAGGCCGCGTGGCCGCCGGCGAGGACGATCGGGTGGTCCACCGTACGGTTCCTGGCCTCCAGCGGGATGCCCGCGAGGTCCAGGGCCGTGAGCATGTTCGTGTAGCCGAGCTCCGTGGAGAAGGACAGGCCGAACACGTCGAAGGCCGAGACCGGGCGGTGGCTGTCCACCGTGAACTGCGGGACCTTGTGCTCGCGCATGAGCTCTTCGAGGTCCGGCCACACCGAGTACGTGCGCTCGGCGAGGACGCCCTCGCGCTCGTTGAGCACCTCGTAGAGGATCATGACGCCCTGGTTGGGCAGTCCCACCTCGTACGCGTCCGGGTACATGAGCGCCCAGCGGACGTCGCACTCCTCCCAGGGCTTCACCGTGGAGTTGAGCTCCCCACCGACGTACTGGATGGGCTTCTGCACGTGCGGGAGCAGAGCTTCGAGCTGTGGGAAGACCGACTCGGACATCACGCGACTTTCGTGAAGCGGGCAGGGGGCGACTCTCAAGCGTACCCCGAGGCTCGGCGGCCCCCCGCCCGCGTGATCACTCCAGGGCCTGCCGCAGGGCCGGGCCCGAAACCTTCTTCCACAGGTGCGGGAGCTCGCGCTCGCAGCGCTCGGCCAGCGCCTCCTCGCGGGCGTAGAGCACCCCCCAGGTGAAGGCCGACTCCCCCGCTCCCGACGCCTGGACGGCGAGACCGTGCAGGGCTTCGCGGGCCACCACGCCGTCCTGGTGGTCGCCGAGCAGGGTCTGTACCGACTTCACGCCCTTCGCCATCCGCTTCGCGGGCTTGCCCAGCGCCGGCACCGCCGCCTCGGCCGCGTACCGGGCGCGCTTGGCGGCCTTGCGGGCGTCGTGCAGGGCCAGGTCGCGCTCGTGGCCCGGCTCCAGGGCCAGCGCGGCACCGACCCGGCCCGCGAGGCGCTCGTAGTCGGCCAGCACCGCCTTCGGCAGCACCCGTTCCGCGGCTGCGCCGGCGGCCTTGCGCAGCGGCGGGCGCTCCAGCACGGCGTCGACGGCGTCCAGCAGGGCGACGTACCGGTCGCTGTCGAGGGCGGCCAGCGCCCGGCGGCGCGAGCCGGAGCGGCGGGTGGTGTTCCAGGTCCGCAGCCGGCCGCGGACGGGACCCTGCAGCAGGGGGCGCGGCAGTTCGTCGAGGTGGGTCCGGATCCGCTCCAGCAGCACCTCCTGGTCTCGGTCGACACCGAGCTCGGCGGCCAGCCAGCGCAACTCCTCGGCGATCGGGTCGGTGACCGCGCGGTCCAGCACCTTGCGGTACGTCTTGAAGGCGCTGCGCAGCCGGCGGGTGGCCACGCGCATCTGGTGGACGGAGTCCGCCAGCTCCCGCCGCACGGCCGGGTCCTGGGCGATCAGGGCGTCGCGCTGCTCCCGCAGGTACGCGAGGACGTACGCGCCCGCCGTGCCGTCGGCGCCGGTACCGGGCCGGGGCCGGTCCACGGGGGCGGTGCCGGTTTCGGCCAGGGCCCGGGCGAGTTTCGAGGGGCTGGCGGAGACCCGGAGCCCGGCCTTGCGGAAGGCCTTCTCGACGGCGTCGAGCAGCCGGGGGTCGACCCCGTCGGCGAGCTCGACCTCCACCTCGGTCCAGGCGGCGGTGGCATCCTCCCGTTCGGCGAGGACCTCGTCGGTGCTCAGCTCCGCGAGCAGGGCGCCCTCGGCGTCGAGCAGGTGGCTGACATGGCGCGAGGAGACCAGCCTGACCTGCGGCAGGAGTCCGGCGTCCCGGACCCGGGAGCGGACGAGCGCGGCCAGGTAGCCCGGCAGCGCGTCGCTGAGCGGGGCCCCGATCTCGTCGCGGACGCCCGGGGAGACCGGCAGTTTGAGGTGCCAGCCCGCGTCCGCGCCGCCGGTTCTGCGCCGCAGCGTGAGGCCGTCGGCGGCGAGCCGCTGGTCGGGGGTGTCGTAGTAGACGGCATCGAGCTCGACGGTGCCCCGGTCGGTGACGGCCGCGACGGCGGCCGTACCCGTCAGGTCCGGCACCCCGCGCCGGGCCGACGCGGCATCGGTGAACTCGAATTTCCGCTCGATCTCTCGCTTCGTGTCCGCCATGAATCGAACTTAGACCTGAACGGGACCCGACGGCAGGGTGAAGCCGACATCAGGCTGACAACGGCCGCTGCACCTTGATCGACTGCAGCAGGCCGACGGCCACCCAGACCGCGAACATCGACGAACCTCCGTACGAGACGAAGGGCAGCGGCAGTCCCGCCACGGGCATGATGCCGAGGGTCATCCCGATGTTCTCGAAGGACTGGAAGCCGAACCAGGCGATGATCCCGGCGCACACGATCGTGCCGTACAGCTCCGTGGTCTCGCGGGCGATCATGCAGGCCCGCCACAGCACGATGCCGAGCAGCACCAGGATCAGCCCGGCCCCGACGAAGCCCAGCTCCTCCCCCGCCACCGTGAAGACGAAGTCGGTCTGCTGCTCGGGCACGAACTGGCCGGTGGTCTGGGAGCCCTTGAAGAGGCCGGATCCCAGGAGTCCGCCGGAGCCGATCGCGATGCGCGCCTGGTTGGTGTTGTAGCCGACGCCGGCCGGGTCGAGTTCGGGGTTGGCGAAGGCCGCGAAGCGGTTGATCTGGTACTCGTCGAGGACGCCGAGCTGCCAGATCAGGACGGCTCCGCCGGCGCCGGAGCCGATCAGGCCGAGCACCCAGCGGTTGGAGGCGCCGGAGCCCAGCAGGACGCCCAGCACGATGACGACCATGACCATGACGGAGCCGAGGTCGGGCATCAGCATGACGATGCCCATCGGGGCCGCGGCCAGGCACAGCGCCTTGACGACCGTGCGGTGGTCGGGGTGGGCGAGGTCGCCCGCGTCCACCCGGGCCGCGAGCAGCACGGCCATGCCCAGGATGATCGTGATCTTCACGAACTCGGAGGGCTGGAGGGAGAAGCCGCCGCCGATCACGATCCACGCGTGGGCACCGTTGATGGTGGCGCCGAGCGGGGTGAGCACGGCGATGATCAGCACGAGCGAGAGCCCGTAGAGGACCGGCACCGCGCCGCGCAGGGTGCGGTGGCCGAGCCAGATGGTGCCGATCATCAGCACGAGGCCGATGCCCGTGTTCAGGGCGTGCCGGAAGAGGAAGTAGTACGGGTCACCCTGGTTCAGGGCGGTCCGGTTGCGGGTCGCCGACCACACAAGCAGCGCGCCGATGAGGGACAGGGCGAGCGCGGACAGGAGTATCGGCCAGTCGAGCCGGCGCACCATGGAGTCGCGGGCGGTGAGCTTGGCCATCGCCCCGCGCTCGGGCGCGTACCGGGAGACGGAGAACTTGTTGGCGGTCTGCATGTCGGTTTTCGGTCCTCAGTCGTGCCATGCGGGGGGCGCGGCGGGCGGCCCGGCGAGCGCGGGCGGCGCCGGCTCCTCCGGGGACGGCGGCACGTACGGCCTGATCTCGGGCGAGTCGATGGACCCGTCGGGGTGGATCCTGGGCAGCTTCGCCTCCGGCCTCGGCAGCAGGGCCCTCTTCGGGTCCTGCTTGCCCGCCATGTCGAGACCGTAGAGGGCGTTGTAGATGTTGCGGACGGCGGGTCCGGAGGCTCCGGAGCCGGTGCCGCCCTGGGAGATCGTCATGACGATGGTGAAGTCGTCGGTGTAGGTCGCCAGCCACGAGGTGGTCTGCTTGCCGTACACCTGGGCGGTGCCGGTCTTGGCCCGCATCGGGATCTTGTCGAGCGGCCAGCCGCCGAACCGCCAGGCCGCGGTCCCGCCGGGCTCGACGACGGAGCGCAGGCCCCGGTCGAGGTCGGCGACGGTCTTCGCGTCGACGGGCAGCCTGCCATGGGCCCGGGGCTTGATCATCTCGATGCGCTTGCCGTCGGGGCTGATCACGGCCTTGCCGACCGTGGGGTCGAAGAGGGTGCCCCCGTTGCTGATGGCGGAGTAGGCCGTGGCCATCTGGATGGGGGTGACGAGGACGTCGCCCTGGCCGATGGCGAAGTTGATGCTGTCGAACGCCTTCAGCTGGTTGCCCTCCAGGCAGCTCTCGTAGGCGATCTGCTCGACGTAGGTGCCGCCCTTCTTGCCCTGCTTGCACCAGGAGTTCTTGTTGGCCGCCCAGAAGCTCTTCTTCCACCCGCGGTCGGGGATGCGGCCGGTGACCTCGTTCGGCAGGTCGATCCCGGTCTCCGAGCCGAGTCCGAACTCGCGGGCGGTCCGGTAGAACCAGTCGTGGGCGTCCTTCTTGGGCTCCAGGCCGCCGTCGCGCTGCCACTCCTTGTGCCCGAGGGCGTAGAAGACGGTGTTGCAGGAGAACTTGAGGGCGTCGCCGAGGGTGATGGGGCCGTGCCCCTTCGACTCGAAGTTGGCGAAGCTGCGGCCGCCGAGGCTGTAGGAACTGCTGCAGTTGTACTTGCTGTCGAAGGCGTATCCGGCCCGCACGGCCGCGCTCGCCGACACCACCTTGAAGATGGAGCCCGCGGGGGCCTGGCCCTGGATGGCCCGGTTGAGCAGCGGGTAGTTGGAGCTCTTGCTGGTGAGTTTGGCGTAGTCGCTTCCGGAGATGCCGCCGACCCAGGCGTTGGGGTCGTAGTCGGGCTGCGACGCCATCGCCACGATCCGGCCGGTCTTGGCCTCCATGACGACGACGGCTCCCGAGTCGGCCTCGTACTTGCGGCCGGTGATCTTGTCGGTCTCGTGGCGGACGGTCTTCATCGCCTGCTGGAGCTCGTACTCGGCGACGGACTGGACCCGGGCGTCGATGCTGGTGACGAGCGTGGACCCGGGCACGCCCGGGTCGGACTTGGTCTGGCCCATGACGCGGCCGAGGTTGTCGACCTCGTAGGAGGTGACCTCCGCCTTGCCGCGCAACTGCTTGTCGTAGGTGCGTTCGATGCCGGAGCGGCCCACCTGGTCCGACCGCAGGTGCGGCGAATCGGTGTCCTTGGCCTTCTGGATCTCGTCGTCGGTGACCGGCGAGAGGTAGCCGAGCACCTGCGAGGTACGGGCGCCGCCGGGGGCCGGGTAGCGGCGGACGGCGGTGGGCTCCGCGGTGATGCCGGGGAAGTCCTCCGGGCGCTCGCGCAGTTGCAGCGCCTGCTGCGTGGTGGCTTCGAGGGTGACCGGGATCGGCTGGTAGGGGGAGCCGTTCCAGCAGGGCTTGGGGGTCTCGGAGTCGCACAGCCGGACCTTGTCCATGACCTCCTTCGGACGCATGTCCAGGACGTCGGCGAGGCGGGTCATGACGGCCTTGCCCCGGTCCTTCATCTTCATCAGCTCGGTGCGGCTGGCGGAGACGACCAGGCGGGTCTCGTTGTCGGCGAGCGGGACGCCGCGGGCGTCGAGGATCGAGCCGCGCACGGCCGGCTGGACGACCCGCTGGACGTGATTGCTCTTCGCCTCGTGGTAGTACTCCGCGCCGTTGCGGATCTGGAGGTACCACAGGCGTCCGCCGAGGGTGATGAACATCGAGAGGACGAGCACCTGGATCATGATCAGGCGGATCTGCACCCGGGAGGTGCGGCCGGTCTCGGGGATGTTGCTCACGTCCGCTGCCTCCTCACAGTTTCTTGACGCTCTTCACGCTCTTCACCGCCTTGACACCCTTTATCCGGACGGCCCGGTTGGCGCGGTTGCGCGAGGCCTTCAGCCGCAGGCCGCCGCGCTGGCTGCCGATCCGCAGACCGGTGCCGCCGGCCAGCCAGCCGGAGGAGACGTCGGAGGCCTGCGCCGGGCCGCCGCCGGCCTCGACGGCCATCGGATCGTTCTCGGCGCGGCGGGCCAGCGCCATGATGAACGGCACGGTGAACGGCGCGAGCAGCAGGTCGTAGAGGGTCGCGGTGAACAGCAGCCCGGTCAGGCCGACGTGGCGGGCGGCGGTGTCGCCGACGAGGGCGCCGACGCCCGCGTAGAGCAGGGTGGAGCCGATCGCGGCGGCGACGACGGTGAGCATCGGGCCCCAGGCGGAACGGAACCGCCCGTTGTCGGGGCGCACCAGCCCGGCCACGTAGCCGATGGCGCAGAGCACGAGCGCGTACCGCCCGGCGGCGTGGTCGGCGGGCGGGGCCAGGTCGGCGAGGAGCCCGGCGGAGAATCCGATGAGGGCGCCGCTGACGTGCCCGTACACCAGCGCCAGGGCGACGACGGTGAGCAGGAGCAGGTCGGGCACCGCGCCCGGGAGTTGGAGCCGGCCCAGGACGGTGACCTGGACGACGAGGGCGACCACGACGAGCGTGGCCGAGAGCAGGATCCGGTTGAAGCGCATGGTCGTCTGCTCCTACTCGTCGGCCGGCTTGCCGGGAACACTGGCGGACGGGGTGACGGTGACGGTGACCGTCGGGATGGGCTTGGGGGCCTCGGGCTTGGGCGGCAGGACGGTGTCGCGCGGGTCCTCGCGCGGCGGCATCACCACGACGCCGACGATGTCCAGCCGGGAGAATCCGACGAACGGACGCACCCAGACGGTACGGGTCAGGTCACCGCGCGAGGGGTCGACCTTGACCACCTCGCCGATCGGCACGCCGGGCACGAAGGGCTTGTTGCCGCGCGAGCCGAAGGTGACGAGCCGGTCGCCGGGGTTGATCTTGGCCTTGCCGTTGAGCATCTGCACGGACAGCGCGCGGTCGCCCTGCCCGGTGGCGAAGCCGAGCTCGCCGGTCTTCTCCAGGCGGGTGCCGACGGTGAAGTCGGGGTCGTTGGCGAGGACGACGGTGGCGGTGTCGGGGCCGACGGTGCTGACCCGGCCGACGAGTCCGTCGCCGTTGAGCACCGTCATGTCCCGCTCGATGCCGTCCTTGCTGCCGGCGTCGATGGTGACGGTCCAGGAGAAGCCCTGGGCCGCTCCTATCGCGATGACCTCGGCGCCCTTGATGCCGTACTGGCCGGCGCCGGCCCGCTTGAGCATCTCGTCGAGCTCGTGGATGCGGCTGCGGTTCTGGTCCTCGCTGCCCAGCTTGGCCTTGAGCGCCGCGTTCTCGCGCTCCAGCGCGGCGATGCGGTTGTGGCGCTCGCCGGAGTCCCGTACGGCCCCTATGGCGTTGGCGACCGGATCGACCGCGGTCGCCACACCCTCCTCGACCGGTCCGAAGACCGCGGCGGCGGCCTGTCGGGCACCGTCGACCGGAGACTCCTCACCCGCTCTGATGTCCACCGTGATCAATGCGAACGCGATGGCGATCAGCAGCACCAGGAGCAGCCGGCTCTCTCGTGTGTCCCTCACGTGCGGCGGCCGTGCCTTCCTCGTAGTTAACCGTGCGGCGGAGCCGCTCCGACAGGACGTACAACCGTTGTCGCGCCGGACTGTTGCCTGTATATCAACGATCCGCCGCACGGGCCCGGTAGCACCCGTACGGCGGATCCTTGTGTTCCGCTCGGCCCCCTGGCAGGGAGGCCCGTGTCACCGGCGGGGCTGGGCGTCCAGTACCTGCTGGAGTGCCTCGAACTCCTCGACGCACTTGCCGGAGCCGAGCGCGACGGAGTCGAGCGGATCCTCGGCGATGTGGATGGGCATGCCCGTCTCGCGGCGCAGCCGCTCGTCGAGGCCGCGCAGCAGGGCGCCGCCACCGGTGAGCACGATGCCCCGGTCCATGATGTCGCCGGAGAGTTCCGGCGGGCACTTGTCGAGGGTGGTCTTGACGGCGTCGACGATGGCGTTGACGGGCTCCTCGATGGCCTTGCGGACCTCGGCGGCAGAGATGACCACGGTCTTGGGCAGCCCGGAGACCAGGTCGCGGCCGCGGATCTCGGTGTGCTCGTCCTTGTCGAGGTCGTACGCCGACCCGATGGTGATCTTGATCTGCTCGGCGGTGCGCTCGCCGAGGAGGAGCGAGTACTCCTTCTTGATGTGCTGGATGATCGCGTTGTCGAGCTCGTCGCCGGCCACCCGGATGGACTGTGCCGTGACGATTCCGCCGAGGGAGATGACGGCGACCTCGGTGGTGCCGCCGCCGATGTCCACGACCATGTTGCCGGTGGCCTCGTGGACGGGCAGGCCCGCACCGATGGCGGCGGCCATCGGCTCCTCGATGATGTGCACCTGTCGGGCGCCGGCCTGCGTGGACGCCTCGATGACGGCGCGGCGCTCCACTCCGGTGATGCCGGAGGGTACGCAGACCACGACGCGCGGCCGGGCCAGGTAGCGGCGCTTGTGGATCTTGAGGATGAAGTACCGGAGCATACGCTCGGTGATCTCGAAGTCGGCGATCACGCCGTCCTTGAGGGGTCGTACGGCGACGATGTTGCCGGGCGTGCGCCCGATCATCTTCTTCGCCTCGGAGCCGACCGCCAGGATGCCACCGGTGTTCGTGTTGATGGCGACCACGGACGGCTCGTTCAGGACGATTCCCCGGCCCCTCACGTACACCAGCGTGTTGGCGGTCCCGAGGTCGATCGCCATGTCACGGCCGATGAACGACATGTTGTTCCCCTTGTTCCCCATGAGGAGCGTCTGGCCTTCCAGTTGATAGCGGCTGCTGTCAGGTCGGCGAGGTGGGTGGTGGGTGGAGGCCCCATCGTAGTGCCGCGAGTACGGACACCGCGCGACGGGACTCCGGCAATCCCGCCGGAACGGATACCCGCCCCCTTACTGGTGACGTCGTGTCCTGCCCAGGCGTTCCCCGCCGGGCTCGGAAATACCGAGGGGCGACCGAAATTACTTCGGTCGCCCCAGGTCATGAGCGCTATTTGGCTGATGTCACGTCAGGAAGGAACGCTCAGAGAGCCGGGAAGAACAGCTTGAGCTCACGTTCGGCGGACTCCTCCGAGTCCGAGGCGTGGATCAGGTTCTCCCGGGTGATGCTGCCGAAGTCGCCCCGGATGGAGCCGGGCGCCGCGGCGATCGGGTCAGTGGGTCCGGCCAGCTGGCGGACACCCTCGATCACCCGTTCGCCCTCGACGACCAGGACCACGACGGGACCGCTGGCCATGAAGCCCATGAGGGGCTCGTAGAAGGGCTTGCCCTTGTGCTCGCCGTAGTGCGCCTCAAGGGTGTCCTGGTCCAGGGTGCGCAGCTCCAGCGCGGGAATGGTCCAGCCGGCCTTCCGCTCGATGCGGCCGATGATCTCGCCGACCAGGCCGCGCCGGACGGCGTCGGGCTTGAGCAGGACGAGGGTGCGCTGGGTCATGTTGCGGCTCCTTGCGGCATACGGGTGCGGTAGGACGAATCTACAGGGCCGTCGGAGGGACCCGTCACGCCGTGTCAGGCGCCCCGGGCGCCTCCTGCGCGGCCGCCCAGCGCGCCTTGATCGCGTCGATCCTGCGGCCGTAGTGCACCGAGCACCACCACAGGCCGGCGAACACCGCGCCGAGGAAGAACATCGTCGGGACGACGAAGCCGCTCGCGATGAGCCCGATCTGCAGTGCCCAGCCCAGCTGGACGGCGCCGGGACGCGCCAGCATCCCGCACAGCAGGACGCAGAGCAGCATCGTGATCCCGCAGACGGTCCAGACCGCCGTCTGGGTCAGGTCCGGGTCCTTCATGGCCACCAGGCCCGCGAAGCCGATCACGAAGAACTCGCCGATCAGCGTGCTCGCACACAGCGTGCGCATCCCTCAGCCCCTCTTCAGCAGCAGGCGGGCCTCGCCCACCGTGATCACGGAACCGGTCACGAGCACACCGGCCCCTCCGTACTCGGCCTCTTCCTCCGCCAGGGTGATCGCCGCCTCCAGGGCGTCGTCCAGCCTCGGCTCCACCTGCACCCGGTCCGCGCCGAACACCTCGACGGCCACGGCCGCCAGCTCGTCCGCGCCCATCGACCGGTGGCTGGAGTTCTCCGTGACCACCACGTCCGCGAAGATCGGCTCGAAGGCCTCCAGCACCCCGCGGACGTCCTTGCCCTCGCTCGCGGCCACGACCCCGATCAACCGGCTGAAACCGAACGACTCGGTGACCGCGTCCGCGGTGGCCGCCGCGCCCGCCGGGTTGTGCGCCGCGTCCAGGACCACCGTGGGGCTGCGCCGCACGACCTCCATGCGGCCGGGCGAAGCCACCGAGGCGAAGGCCTTCCGCACGGTGTCCACGTCCAGCACCCGGGCGTGCTCCTGGCCGACGCCGAAGAACGCCTCGACGGCGGCCAGGGCCACCGCCGCGTTGTGCGCCATGTGCGCGCCGTACAGGGGCAGGAAGACGTCCTCGTACTCCCCGCCGACGCCGCGCAGCGTCAGCTGCTGTCCGCCGACCGCGACCTCGCGCGCGACGACGCCGAACTCCATGCCCTCGCGGGCCACCGTCGCGTCGACCTCGACGGCCTTCTTCAGCAGCACCTGCGCCGCGTCCACCGGCTGCTGCGCCAGGATCACGGTGGCGCCCTGCTTGATGATGCCGCCCTTCTCCTGGGCGATCTCGCCGGGGGTGGAGCCGAGCCGGTCCGTGTGGTCCAGGCTGATCGGCGTGACCACGGCGACCACGCCGTCGATCACGTTCGTCGCGTCCCAGCTGCCGCCCATGCCGACCTCGACCACGGCGGCGTCGACGGGAGCGTCCGCGAATGCCGCGTACGCCATCCCGGTGAGCACCTCGAAGAACGACAGCCGGTACTCCTGGGCGGCGTCGACCATCTCCACGTACGGCTTGATGTCGTGGTACGTCTCCACGAACCGCTCGGGGGTGATCGGCGCCCCGTCGAGGCTGATCCGCTCGGTGATCGACTGCACGTGCGGGCTGGTGTAGCGGCCGGTGCGCAGCTCGAAGGCGTTCAGCAGGGCCTCGATCATGCGGGCCGTGCTGGTCTTGCCGTTGGTTCCGGTCACGTGGATGGAGGGGTACGCGCGCTGCGGCTCGCCCAGTAGGTCCATCAGGGCCGCGATGCGCGACACGGACGGCTCCAGTTTGGTCTCGCCCCAGCGGGTGCCCAGCTCCTGCTCCACCTCCAGCAGCGCCTTCGCCACCTCCGGGTCGGCGGGGGCCCCGGGCACCGGGTCGCCCTGGGGCGGGCCGGCCTGGGCCCGCAGGGTGCGGCTGCCGGCCTCGATCACCGCCAGGTCGGGGTCGCGGTCGGACTCTTCCGCCACGATCTGGTCGAACTCGTCGAACGCGCCGGAACGGTCGCCGGCGATCTCGGCACCGTCGAAGTCGTCGCGGTCGTGGCTTTCGGGCTGCTGGTCACTCACGCAGACCAGTCTACGGACGCGGACCGTCGGGACTTCCGGCCGGGCGTTTCGGAACCTCCGCCCGTACGGGTGGCCCGCCCGTACGCCGGTCCGGTCTCAGCCGCGCGGGAAGGTCGCCAGCACCACGTACCTCTCCTCGGTACGGGTGGCCGTCAGGGTCCCGCCCAGGCTGCGGACGCGCTCGGACATGCTCGCCGTGCCCGAGCCCGCCGAGACGGGGGCGCGGCCCTGGGCCCCGGCGGGCAGGCCGTTGCTCACGGCGATCCGCAGCTGCGGGCCGTCAGCGGTGATCGACACCTCGACCGTCTCTCCGCGGGCGTGCTTGGCCGCGTTCGTCAGGCACTCCTGCACCACCCGGTAGACCGCCGCCTGGCGCAGCGGGGACAGCCCCCGCACATCCGGGTCCATGGCGAGCCGTACGGGTGAACCGGCCCGGCCGCTCTCCTCCGCGAGCGCCCGCAGCCCGTCCACGCCCGGGGTCGCGGGCCGCTCCCCGCGCTGCACGATGATGTCGTTGAGCACGAGATGGGCCCGGCGCGCGGTGTCGGCGAGCTCCTCGAAGTCCTTCGCGTACGCCGTCTCGCGCGCCCGCGTCGACAGCACCTCGGAACGCACCGTCAGCAGGGTCAGCTCCCGCCCGACGAAGTCGTGGACGTCACGTGCCACGGAGTTCCGCTCCTGCTCGACGGCACGGAGCACGGCGGACTCGGCCCGCCGGGCCGTGAGCTCCCCCACCAGGTCGCGCCGGTAGGCGGCGATGCCGACCGCCGAGGCGAGGACCCCGACGGGCACGACCACGCTGAGGAAGGAGCTGAGGGTCTCCCCCGTGGGATCGGGCCGGCCCGGCACCCAGAACATCACCAGCGCGAAGGCGACGTAGCCGAGGGTGGCGAGGACTCCGGCCCGGCGGCCCCGGTGGCGGCCGACCGAGTAGAGCGCGAACTGGACCAGGGTCAGCTCGTGCAGCCAACCGATGAGGAGCAGCGCGGCCAGGTACGAGATCCACGGCATCCGGCGCCGCATCAGCAGGGTGGCGCAGCCGGCGGCGAGGACGACGGCGGCCAGCGGGCCGTTCAGCGAGTTGTCGGCGGCGGCGAGACCGGGCAGGTCCAGTGCCATCAGGGCGAGGCAACTGAGCGCCGTGAGCACGTCAAGCGCTCGGGGGGAGCCCGCCCAGTCGTCGGCCAGCCGGCGGCCGTTGGCCATGACCCGGCGGAGCGCCGGCACGGCGGGCTTGACGTGCATGCCCTCCATCATCCGTGGTCGGCGTCCTCGATCGGTTCGACCGCGTACCGCGCGACGGGTGAGATGAGGCACTCCACGAAGGACGCGCCACCACCCGGACCGGTACGAGCACGGCGAAGGCCCCCACACCGTCGGTCGATGCGGGGGCCTTCGCCCCGTGCGTTCCCCGCCGGGGGCCCGTCTCGGGTCGGCGGGCGCCGTCCTGCGCCCGGCCCGGCCGGAGCTAGGCCGCCGGCAGGCCGTCCAGCTGGGCCCGGAGCCGTGCGATGTCCGCCTCGGCCTTGGCCAGACGGCCCTTGATCTTGTCCACGACGTTGTCCGGGGCCTTGGCGATGAACGCCTCGTTCCCCAGCTTGGCCTCGGCCTGCTGCTTCTCCTTCTCCGCGGCGCCCAGGTCCTTGGTCAGGCGCTTGCGCTCGGCGGCCACGTCGATGGTGCCCGACAGGTCGAGCGCGACGGTGGCGCCGGCGACCGGCAGGGTCGCGGTGGCGCTGAAGGCGTCGCCCTCGGGCTGGAGGCGCAGCACCTGGCGGATGGCTGCCTCGTGGGCGGCCAGCACGGTACCGGCCAGCTCCAGGCGGGCCGGGACCTTCTGCTTGTCGTCGAGGCCCTGCTCCTTGCGGAAGCGCCGGACCTCCTTGGTGAGCGTCTGGATGCTCTCGATCTCGGCCTCGGCGGCGTCGTCGCGGAAGCCGCTGTCCTCGGGCCACTCGGCGACCACGAGGGACTCGCCGCCGGTCAGCGTGGTCCACAGGGTCTCGGTGACGAACGGGACCACCGGGTGCAGCAGGCGCAGCATGACGTCGATGACCTCGCCGAGGACCCGGGCGGAGACCTTGGCCTGCTCGCCGCCGGCGAAGAAGGTCGTCTTCGACAGCTCGACGTACCAGTCGAAGACCTCGTCCCACGCGAAGTGGTAGAGCGACTCGCTGAGCTTGGAGAACTGGAAGTCCTCGTAGTACGCGTCGACCTGCGCGACGGTCTTGTTCAGACGCGAGAGGATCCAGCGGTCGGTCGCCGACATCTGCTCGACGGGGGGCAGGTCGCCCTCGATCGTCGCGCCGTTCATCAGCGCGAAGCGAGTGGCGTTCCAGATCTTGTTGGCGAACTTGCTGGACGCCTGGACCCAGTCCTCGCCGATCGGGACGTCGGTGCCGGGGTTGGCGCCCTTGGCCAGGGTGAAGCGGACGGCGTCGGAGCCGTACTTGTCCATCCAGTCCAGCGGGTCGACGACGTTGCCGAAGGACTTCGACATCTTCTTGCCGCGCTCGTCGCGCACCAGGCCGGTCAGCGCGATCGTCTTGAAGGGGGCCTCGCCGTCCATGGCGTACAGGCCGAACATCATCATCCGGGCGACCCAGAAGAAGATGATGTCGTGGCCGGTGACCAGGACGTCGGTGGAGTAGAACTTCTCCAGGTCCGGCGTCTTCTCCGGCCAGCCCAGCGTCGAGAAGGGCCACAGACCGGAGGAGAACCAGGTGTCCAGGACGTCGGTGTCCTGCGTCCAGCCCTCGCCGGCGGGCGGCTGCTCGTCGGGACCGACGCACACGACCTCGCCGGCGGGGCCGTACCAGACCGGGATCCGGTGGCCCCACCACAGCTGGCGCGAGATGCACCAGTCGTTGAGGTTGTCGACCCAGTCGAAGTAGCGCTTGGACATCTCCTCGGGGTGGATCGAGACCCGCCCGTCCCGGACCGCGTCGCCGGCGGCCTTGGCCAGCGTCTCGACCTTGACCCACCACTGGAGGGACAGCCGCGGCTCGACGGTGGTGCTGCAGCGCGAGCAGTGCCCGACGGAGTGCAGGTACGGGCGCTTCTCCGCGACGATGCGGCCCTGCTCGCGCAGGGCTCCGACGACCGCGGAACGCGCCTCGTAGCGGTCCAGGCCGAGGAAGGGGCCGTGGACGGTGATGACACCGTGCTCGTCCATGATCGTCATGTTGGGGAGGCCGTGGCGCTGCCCGATGGCGAAGTCGTTCGGGTCGTGCGCGGGCGTCACCTTGACGGCGCCGGTGCCGAACTCCGGGTCGACGTGCGTGTCCGCGACGACGGGGATGGTCCGGTCGGTCAGCGGCAGCTTGATCTGCTTGCCGACGAGGTGGGCGTACCGCTCGTCGTCCGGGTGGACGGCGACGGCCGTGTCACCGAGCATCGTCTCGGCCCGGGTCGTCGCGACGACCAGGGTGTCCTCGCCCTCGCCGTACGTGATGGAGACGAGCTCGCCCGCGTCCTCCTGGTACTCCACCTCGATGTCCGAGATGGCGGTCAGGCAGCGCGGACACCAGTTGATGATGCGCTCGGCGCGGTAGATGAGACCGTCGTCGAAGAGCTTCTTGAAGATCGTCTGGACTGCCCTGGACAGCCCCTCGTCCATCGTGAACCGCTCGCGCGACCAGTCGACGCCGTCGCCGAGGCGGCGCATCTGGCCGAGGATCTTGCCGCCGTACTCTTCCTTCCACTGCCAGACCCGCTCGACGAACTCTTCGCGGCCCAGGTCGTGGCGGGACTTGCCCTCCTCGGCGAGCTGCTGCTCGACCTTGTTCTGGGTGGCGATGCCGGCGTGGTCCATGCCGGGCAGCCAGAGCGACTCGTAACCCTGCATCCGCTTGCGACGGGTCAGGGCGTCCATGAGCGTGTGCTGGAAGGCGTGCCCCAGGTGCAGGGAGCCGGTGACGTTCGGGGGCGGGATGACGATGGTGTACGCGGGCTTCTCGCTCTTGGGATCCGCCGTGAAGTAACCGCGCTCCACCCAGCGCTCGTAGAGCTTCCCCTCTACCTCGGCCGGCGCGTACTGGGTCGGCAGTTCGGAGTTGGGGCCACTGGGTGTCTGCGTGTTCTCGGTCACGAGCCACAGTTTAGAGCGGTAACAGTCCAGTCATGAAACCGGTTCTCCCGGGGCCCGGCGCCCTCCGGGCCGCGCGCTTCCGCCAGGATGTGTGGGACGTATAAACAACCTCATGGGGGGACGCGGGATGAGCTACAACCAGCCGGGGCCGTACGGGCAGCAGCCGCAGCAGCCGGGGCCGTACGGACAGCAGCCGCAGCAGCCCGGTCCGTACGGGCAGCAGCCCCCGCCGCCGGGGCCCTACGGCCAGCCCGCCGCGCAGCCCGGATACGGGTACCCGCAGCAGCCGGGGGTGCCGCCGCAGGGATACCCCCAGCAGCAGCCCCCGGCCTACGGCTACCCGCAGCAGCAGCCGCCGAAGAAGTCGAAGACCGGCCTCGTCGTCCTGTGCTCCGTCCTCGCGGTCGCGGTGATCGCGGGGGGTGGCTGGTACTTCATCGGCAGCGGCAGCAGCAGCGCCATCTCCGCCGACACGAAGGGCTACAAGCTGGTCGCCCCCGAGGCGGTGGACGACTTCAAGAAGGACCCGAAGCACAAGGACCCGCAGTTCAGCGAGAAGGACAAGAAGGAAGCCGAGGGGGTGGGCGTCAAGAACCCCACCCAGGTGGGCATGACGTACCAGTCCGGCGACCCGAAGAACCCGCTGGCCGGCAAGCTCCTCAACTTCTCGGGCGTCTACGGGGAGCTCGCGGACCCGGAGAAGTCCGTGGACGCCTACTTCGCACTGGCCAAGCTGGAAGCCACCAAGGGCGACAGCAAGACCACGGTCGACCTCATCGGAAGCCCCAAGACGATGAAGCCGGCAGGTTTCAAGGGCGCCGTGATGAAGTGCCAGGAAGCCAAGTTCACTTCGAAGGACCCGTCGACCAAGGGCCCCAAGGAGTTCACGCTCCCGATCTGCATCTGGGGTGACTACAGCACCCTGGGCACGGTCACCGCGATGGAGATGGCCTCCATGATCGCCGGCAAGTCTGGCTACACCCTGGAGCAGACCGCGGACTTCACCGCGAAGCTCTACAACACCTCCCGCGTCAAGAAGTAGAAGGCGCGGCGGGAAGCAGCGGGACGAGCGGAAGGGGCGCCCCCCGACGGGGGCGCCCCTTCCGCTCGTCTACCGCTCGGCGGTCACGCGTCGGCGGTCACGCGGACTTCTCGTGCGGTCCCTGGTCCTTGGGGACGATCCGCGGCACCAGCGTCGGGTTGACGTTGGAGCGGACCACGTCCGCCGTGATGACCACGCGGGCCACGTCCTTGCGGGACGGCACCTCGTACATCACCGACATCAGGACCTCTTCCATGATGGCGCGCAGACCGCGGGCGCCCGTCTGGCGAAGGATGGCCTGGTCCGCGATGGCCTCCAGGGCCCCGCGCTCGAAGTCCAGCTCGACACCGTCGAGTTCGAACAGCCGCTGGTACTGCTTCACGAGCGCGTTGCGCGGCTCGATCAGGATCTGGAGCAGCGCCTCGCGGTCCAGGTTGTGCACCGAGGTGAGCACGGGCAGACGGCCGATGAACTCGGGGATCATCCCGAACTTCACCAGGTCCTCCGGCATGACCTCCTGGAACTGGTCGCTGGCCTCGATCTCGCGCTTGGAGCGGATCGTCGCCCCGAAACCGATGCCCTTGGCACCCGCGCGCGACTCGATGATCTTCTCCAGGCCGGCGAAGGCGCCGCCCACGATGAAGAGCACGTTCGTCGTGTCGATCTGGATGAACTCCTGGTGCGGGTGCTTGCGGCCGCCCTGCGGCGGAACGGAGGCGGTCGTGCCCTCCAGGATCTTCAAGAGCGCCTGCTGCACGCCCTCGCCGCTCACGTCGCGCGTGATCGACGGGTTCTCGCTCTTGCGGGCCACCTTGTCGATCTCGTCGATGTAGATGATCCCGGTCTCGGCCTTCTTGACGTCGTAGTCCGCCGCCTGGATCAGCTTCAACAGGATGTTCTCGACGTCCTCGCCGACGTAGCCGGCCTCCGTCAGCGCGGTCGCGTCGGCGATGGCGAACGGGACGTTCAGCATGCGCGCGAGCGTCTGCGCGAGGAGGGTCTTGCCCGAACCCGTGGGGCCCAGCAGCAGGATGTTGGACTTCGCGAGCTCGATCGCGTCTTCCCGGCCCTGCGCGCCGCCGTTCTCACCGGCCTGGACGCGCTTGTAGTGGTTGTACACCGCGACGGAGAGCGCCTTCTTCGCCGGCTCCTGGCCGACGACGTAGCTCTCCAGGAACTCGTAGATCTCACGAGGCTTGGGGAGTTCCTCCCACCGGACCTCGGAGGTCTCGGCGAGCTCCTCCTCGATGATCTCGTTGCAGAGGTCGATGCACTCGTCGCAGATGTACACACCGGGTCCTGCGATGAGCTTCTTCACCTGCTTCTGGCTCTTTCCGCAGAACGAGCACTTGAGCAAGTCGCCGCCGTCACCGATGCGTGCCACGAGGTGCTTCCCCTTCGCCTGGGAGACGCCTGGTTCAGCGCTCCTGGTGCCTCATATCCGACGGTACCTTGCCGGGGGCCCCGTGCGGGGCCCCCTTGACGTGGTTCACATCGCCGAATGCGGCATCGTGTCCACGCCAACGTGCGGCAAGGATCAGGCCGAGCTCTTGCGGGTCGAGATGATCTGGTCGATCAGGCCGTACGCCAGCGCGTCCTCGGCCGTGAGGATCTTGTCGCGCTCGATGTCCTCGCGGATCTTCTCCAGCGGGGTGGTCGAGTGCTTGGCCAGCATGGACTCCAGCTGGTCGCGCATGCGCAGGATCTCGTTGGCCGCGATCTCCAGGTCGGAGAGCTGCTCGCGGCCGGTGCCGCCGGACGGCTGGTGGATCAGCACGCGGGCGTTCGGCAGGGCCATGCGCTTGCCGGGGGTGCCGGCGGCGAGCAGGACGGCGGCGGCGGAGGCCGCCTGGCCCATGCAGACCGTCTGGATGTCCGGCTTCACGAACTGCATCGTGTCGTAGATCGCCGTCAGCGCGGTGAAGGAGCCACCGGGGCTGTTGATGTAGATGGAGATGTCGCGGTCCGGGTCCATCGACTCCAGGCACAGGAGCTGCGCCATGACGTCGTTGGCGGAGGCGTCGTCGATCTGCACGCCGAGGAAGATCACGCGCTCCTCGAAGAGCTTCGCGTACGGGTCGTACTCGCGCACGCCCTGCGAGGTGCGCTCGACGAAGCGCGGGATCACGTACCGGTTGTCCACCTGAGCGCCCGTGTAGAGGCCGCTCGCGGGAGAGAGGTTGTTCATGTACATCTGGGTGTTCACCATCCTGTGGCGTTCTGCGGGCTGTCGGCTGCTGATACTGCGGTGGGTACCGGGATCAGGCCCCGGTGCCGCCGCCGCCCGGAACGTTGGACGCGGCCGAGATGATCTCGTCGATCAGGCCGTACTCCTTGGCCTCCTCGGAGGTGAACCAACGGTCGCGGTCGCCGTCGCGGATGATCGCTTCGACAGTCTGGCCCGAGTGGAACGCGGTGATCTCGGCCATCCGCTGCTTGGTGCGCAGCAGGTACTGGGCCTGGATCTTGATGTCCGAGGCGGTGCCGCCGATACCCGCGGAGCCCTGGTGCATCAGGATGTCGGTGTTCGGCAGGGCGAAGCGCTTGCCCTTGGCGCCACCGGTGAGCAGGAACTGGCCCATCGAGGCCGCCATGCCCATACCGATGGTGACGACGTCGTTCGGGATGTACTGCATGGTGTCGTAGACCGCCATGCCCGCCGTCACGGAGCCGCCGGGGCTGTTGATGTACAGGTAGATGTCCTTCTCCGGCTCGGCGGCCAGGAGGAGGAGCTGTGCGGTGATCTTGTTCGCGATGTCGTCGTCGACCTGCTGCCCGAGGAAGATGATCCGCTCGCCGAGCAGCCGGTTGTAGACATGGTCGCCGAGGCCGCCACCGATGGCCGGCTCACCCGCGGCGTAAGGCTTCAGATTCGTCACGTATCCACCTGATCGTCTCCGACGGCCATGTGCCGTCTCAGCGTCTCGTTCTGGGGCGCGGCCCGGGCGGTGCGGACAAGTCCGCTTGCATCCGGGTACTCCCGTGCCCTCGTATTCATGGACCCTAACGCGCAGGTCGGACAACACCATCCCGCTTCCCGAACTGTTCGCTGGGAGCGCAAGGTAGCGGGGCCCTGACGGACCGCGCGGAAGGGCCCGGACGCGACGGCGTCCGGGCCCTTCGTGGCACTGCTCAGCGGGCTTCGCCCGGAGTGTTACTTGGCCTCTTCGGCCTGCTCGTCGGCGTCGCCCTCGGCGGCGGCCTCGACGACCTCGGCGGCGTCGGCGGCCGCCTCGGTCTCGTCCTCGTCGTCGGAGAGGTCGACGACCTCACCGTTGGTGTCGACGACCTTGGCGGCCTCGACGACGACCGCGAGGGCCTTGCCGCGGGCGACCTCGCCGACCAGCATCGGGACCTGGCCGCCCTCGACGACGGCCTGGGCGAACTGGTCGGGGGACATGCCGGAGGAGGCGGCGCGGCGCATGAGGTGCTCGGTGAGCTCCTCCTGGTTGACGCCCAGCTTCTCCTTGTTGACCAGCGCGTCGAGGACGAACTGGGTCTTGATGCCCTTGATCGCCTGCTCGGCGGTCTCGGCGTCGAACTCCTCGACCGTCTTGCCCTGGATCTCCAGGTACTTCTCGATGGTGAGGCCCATCTGGCCGAGCTGGTGGTGCTCCAGGTTGTGCTTGCGGGTCTGGACCTCGTCCGCGAGGAGCTTCTCGGGGATCGGGACCTCGACGAGCTCCAGCAGCTTCTCCAGGACGCGCTCCTGGGCCTGCGTGGCCTGGTCGTACTGCTTCATGTTCTCAAGGCGCGTGCGGCTGTCCGCCTTGAGGTCCTCCAGGGAGTCGAACTCGCTCGCCATCTGCGCGAACTCGTCGTCCAGTTCCGGCAGCTCACGGGCGGCGACCTTGGTGACCTTGACGGTGACCTCGGCGTCCTTGCCCTCGGCGGAGCCGCCCTTCAGCTGGGAGGTGAAGGTGGCCTCGCCGCCGGCCTCCAGGCCCTTGACGGCCTCGTCGATGCCGTCGAGGAGCTCACCCGAACCGATGGTGTAGGACACGTCGGAAGCGACGCCGTCCTCCAGCACCTCGCCGCCGACCTTGGCCTCCAGGTCGATGGTGACGACGTCGCCTTCCTCGGCCGCGCGCTCGACGTCCTTGGTGGAAGCGAAGCGGCCGCGCAGCTGCTCGACCGACTTCTCGACGTCCTCGTCCGACACCTCGATGGCGTCGACCTCGACCTCGATGCCGGAGTAGTCCGGGATCTCGATCTCGGGACGGATGTCGACCTCGGCGGTGAAGGCCAGCAGCTCGCCGTCCTTCAGCTCCGTGACGTCGACCTCGGGCTGGCCCAGCGGGTTCAGGTCCGCCTCGTTGACGGCCTCGGTGTAGAACTTCGGGAGGGCGTCGTTGACGGCCTCCTCCAGCACCGCACCGCGGCCGAAGCGCTGGTCGATGACGCGGGCCGGGATCTTGCCCTTGCGGAAGCCCTTCACCGTGACCTGCTGGTTGATCTTCTTGTACGCCGCGTCGAGGCTGTCCTTGAGCTCCTCGAAGGGCACCTCAACAGTGAGCCGAACCCGAGTCGGGTTCAGGGTCTCCACGGCGCTCTTCACGGTTCGGTCTCCTTGTGGCTGACTGCTGGGGATTCTGCCGTCACGCTGTGATTCAGCGGTTCAGCGGACTTCGGCCCGGTACATCAGACACACGGGCACGCAGCTTGCATAGTAACCGCAAGCGGCAATCAGCCCACAACGCGATCTTGTGGTGGCCCTCGCCCGAACGCGTACGAGGCACTGCTGGTGGTCGGGGTGGCCGGATTCGAACCGACGACCTTCCGCTCCCAAAGCGGACGCGCTACCAAGCTGCGCCACACCCCGTCGGTGCGACACGTAGGGTACATGCTCGGAGACCCTCTGATGCGCTCAGTTTCCCCACGGCTTCCGGCCGACCCCGGCGCGCGGCGCGCGCGTCATCGGCGAATACGGTGTGCGATCCCCGGGAACGACCCGCTAGGATGCTGTCCGTGCCCCGGTCCCCGGACCTGCGGCGCGCACGCTGCGGGTGTAGCTCAATGGTAGAGCACTAGTCTTCCAAACTAGCTACGCGGGTTCGATTCCCGTCACCCGCTCAGAAGCACAAAGGGCCAGGTCAGAGGATGTTTCCTCAACCTGGCCCTTCGTCGTTCCCGGGGCCGCGGTCAGCTCTCTGTGCCCCCGGCGCGCCTCTTCCGCCGTGGATCTTCCTTCGTGCCCTGCGCCTCCTTCTTCCTACTCTTGCGGCCCTTCTTCACGAGCCCGCTCAGCGCGTCGGCAATCAGCCGGTCCCGGATCCGCACTGGCGTGCTGATAGATCAGCCCGGCGCGGGCGGTGCTGTGGCCCATGACAGCGGCCTTCGAAGGCATGATCCAGGAGTTCCGAGACCAAGCCGAGTTGCATCGCCTCGGTGTTGTCGGCGAGACGGGACAGGTAGCCGGCGTTGTCGTCGGCGCTCAAGAAGCAGGGCTTGCCGTCGGGGCCCGACCAGGGCAAGAGTCGCAGCTCATCGTGGGGTGTCGTCATTCCGCCCTCCTGGCTTCGGCCGTGTGGTGCGTGGTGAAAACTGCGTCGGCGCGGTCGCCGGGGAGGGCCAGGAGGGCCGCCTCGATTACGCGGCCGGCGGTGTCGGTTGCCACGCGTGTGATCGAGAGGATGGCCAGGGTCGGGCTGATGCGAAGGGTCGTCGCTTCGTCTGGAGTTGGGAGGCGGGTGCTGACCGTTTCCTGGACCACGGACACCGGTGGGCGCAGGTCTGGCACTCGTGCGGTTATTAGTCTTTCCGGTACGTCGGCCTGCGCCAGGTCTCGGGGGACGTAGATGCGGGCCAAGCTGTGCGGCGTTTTGCCCTCGTGGCTGAGGCAGAGGAATTCCGTCAGGGGGCTGCGGGGCGAGACCTTGAGGAGGGCCGTCAGATGGCCGTGCGCTCCGATGTTGGTGGCGCGGATGGTGGTGTGGAGGGCCCCCTCGGCCGGGGTCGGTGTGCTCGGCGTGTGTCGGCCGCCGAGGTACGTGGTCCTGCGGAGCGGGTGGCGGACGAAGTTGCCGCTGCCGTGGATCTTCTCTACGAGGCCTTCGGCCTGAAGGAGCGCGAGGGCGTTCCGCAGGGTGGGTGTGCTCACCGCGTAGCGGGCGGCTAGTTGGGCTTCGGAGGGGAGGCGTTCGCCGGCCTTCAAGCGGCCCGTCGAGATCTGGTTCCGGAGGTCGTCCGCGATGGCGTGGCGGCGGGACGGTGCGGATTGGGTCACCAGTTCCTCCGCATCCGAAGGGCGATGAAGCGGGTTCGAGCGTGCATTGTCAGCAGCTCGCCCGACTCGAAGCAGAGCCGCTTGGCGCTGGCGGGGAGTTGGATCAGATCGATGACGCGGCACGGTTGCCCGCCGATCTGAATAACGTCGCCGCGCTGGACGGTGGACGCGGTGATCTCGACGTTCGTGGCGAGGGCGCCGCTGGGCGTCCATCCCTTCACGGGGTCACCCGCCGGAGCTGGGATCCGCTGTCCGTGTCGTGGCAGAGGCAGTCGCAGGCTTCGTAGATCACGGGTACACCGATGGGTGCCGTGCCCGGGGACGACTGCGCGCAATCGCGGTGAGTGCCGATCGCGCACGAGCTCGACCGGTAGGGGGTGGCATTCGCACCGAGTGGTAAGGCCGGCCGGAGGGGGCGCCCACTGGTGCGGGCGGCGGTGGGGATCGTACGGTTCGACATGCTGATCAGCTCCTATTGCTGATGGCCAGGTCCCCGGACGTCGCCCGTCGCGGGGACCGCTTTGCGTACAGCGGCCCAGAGAGTGCGGCCGGTCAGGCTGCTGGCGAGGAGACCGAATCGGTCAGCCTCCGCGACTACTTCCAGGACCTCCCGCCACGATTCGGCGGGCAGTGATTCCGGTACCTCCGATTCGATCGACGTGTAGCGGGCGTGCTCTTCCACTCGCGTTGTCAGCCCCAGGGCGGACAGTCGGGAGGCGATGTCCTCGGCCCTGGCTTTCGAAGCGGGCACAGAGGGCCTCCGTCGCCGATTGAACACGTTGAGTGAAGCTAGTTAACTAGATTAGAGCTAGTGGACTAGATTTTCTACATGCCTGAGCAGCCGCCTTATCTCCGCATCGCCGACGTCCTGCGGCAGCGGATCGCGGAGCACGACTGGAACGCGGGTGACCGGCTCCCTTCGCGAGCGCAGATCGCCGAGGAGTGCGGGGTTGGCGAGAACGTCGTCCGCCGGGCACAGGAGCTCCTGATCTCCCAGGGCGTGTTGGAAGGTCGCGCGGGTTCAGGCACGTACGTCGCGGAACCGCGGCAGCGCGTACGGGTCGTTCGGTCCTCGGCTCGTGAGCAGCCGGGGGGTTCTCCGTTCCGGGCGGACATGCAGGCTTTGGGTAAGCAGGGCTACTGGGAGAGTCGCACCGAAGCGAAGGTGCCGGCCCCGGCTGAGATCGCCGCTCGGCTCGGGACCGCCGAGGGCGAGCTGTGCGTGCGTACGGTCTACGAGTTCCTTGCTGATGGTCGGCCGGTGCAGTTGTCGACGAGTTGGGAGCCGTACGAACTCACCGCGGGGACGCTTGTCGTATTGCCGGAAGGCGGGCCGCACGCCGGCGTTGGCGTCGTGAACCGGATGGCCGTGATCGGGATCACGGTCAGCCACGCCGTGGAGCAGCCGGAGCCGCGGCAGGCGACCGCCGAGGAGGCATCGCTTCTGGGCATCCAGAAGGCAGCTCTCGTGACCCACATCCGGCGGACGTACTACAGCGACCAAGGCCAGCCCGTAGAGACGGCGGACATCGTCATTCCCGTCGCACTGTGCGAGATCGTCTACGAGGTCCCAATCAGTCACTAGCCCGGCAGCCCCTCGGAGAGCTCACACCCCGGTGGCCTACGCTCCTGCGCATGCGTAACGAGAGGCACGACGACCCCCTGTCGGACGACGAGCTGGAGCTCTTCATCCAATACCTGCACCGGTTCGCCAACCACGATCTCGATCAGTGGCAGCACTTCCAGGTGGGTTACGAGAGATTTCCCGTGTACGTCACGCTCAGCAGGTCACCCATGCCGGAAACCGATCCTTCACGCTACCCCCGGCCATGACGAGGCCTGCCCGTGCCGGCAGGGCGAGAGGGGGCGGGCAAGATCGCTGTTCCCCGGCTCAGGACTTGCTCGCGTGCTGCCAGGGCACGGTGCCGGCATGGATCAGCGGGAGAGCATCCAGACCGAGACGCCCCACGGCACCGTCTACGTGATGTTCAGCCGCCTGCGCCTCCCGGCTTCGAGGACCATACGTTCCACCTGTTCCAACCCGGCCCATGTGCCGGGTGTTGCGATGTGCCCCGCGATGCTCCTGCTGCGACCGCCGTACGCCTGCCGGCCCTCAAGGTCCTTCATCACGCTGTGCTGAGGACCCACAGGGGCCCAGCAAGGAGGCATACATGGCGAGGCGTCGACGGCCGCAGGCCAGGGACGGCAAGGGTCGATACACGAAGGCCGGGGTGCCCCTGTGGTTCGGTGTCCTGATAGTGGCCGTGCTGGTCCTTTCCTACGCCCGCTAGCAGCGTGGAGTGGACCTAGCTGACGGGACGGCTCGTCAGCACGAGAGTCACGCGGGCCCTGTGGTGGCCGGCAGGGGCGGCTCTGCCCTATCGCGCGATACGGTGCCACCAAGGGGGCAGTCATGAGCGATAGCGACCTGTCGGAGTTCGAAGCAATGTGGACCACCGAGCGGGATCAATGGGAGCTGCGCCGTGTCGGCGACGTCTACCTTCCGATCACGAAAGGTGATCCGCCAATGGTGCAAGCGATCTGCGACGATGCGCTGGCGACCGAGGTGACCAGACGAATGATTCAAGCAGGCGTAACCGTGGTGGACGTCTGGCAGTGATCGGGGCGTGCCCCTGACGTTCCTGATGGGGTGGCCACGACCGGGGACTCACGGGGAGCTGCGGCGCCTGCCACCTGTTCGGGCTGGTCGGAGAGTTGCCACGTCAAGGGGGATGCGGGTATGCGATCTTCCAAACTAGCTACGCGGGTTCGATTCCCGTCACCCGCTCAGAAGCACAAAGGGCCAGGTCAGAGGATGTTTCCTCAACCTGGCCCTTCGTCGTTCCCGGGGCCGCGGTCAGCTCTCTGTGCCCCCGGCACGCCTCTTCCGCTGTGGATCTTCCTTCGTGCCCTGCGCCTCCTTCTTCCTACTCTTGCGGCCCTTCTTCACGAGCCCGCTCAGCGCGTCGGCAATCAGCCGGTCCCGGATCCGCACTGGCGTGCCGCCCCAGCGCAGTCCGAGGAAGCCGGCCATGAGGACGAGGGCGCGGTAGCGCGGCTGGATCGCCTCGGCCAGCGCGTAGACCTCCTTGACCGTGGCGGTCGGGCGTTCCGGGGTGTGCACGGAGCTGGCGCCCTTGACCTGACAGGGGTTCCGCCGGATCAGCTCGTCGGACCTGGCCGTCCCCAGGATGGCGCGAAGTAGGGCGTAGGCCTTGGCGACGGTGGTGGGCCCGGTGCCGGCGGCGAGCTTGTCGGCACGCCGGCTGCGTACGAGGGGTGGCGAGATCTCCGCCGGGTTGACGGAGCCGAGGGCCGGCTCCAGGTGGTGCTTGAGGAGCGAGGCGGATGCGCGGTAAGAATTTTCATCAAGGCACCCGCCGCGCACAGCGCGGCGCGCGCGGCCCGTCGCCAGGGCCTGCGCTCCTGTCTCCGCCCCGCTCCAGCCCGACCGCCGACCGCACGCCTGACGGCTCGGGTAGATGGGAAGAACCGCAGCGGCTCGGACTGCCGCTCAGCTCACGTCAAAGCGATGCCTCCGGCGGGGGCGCTCAGACTCCGGGATGGCCGGGGCGCCGTGCGCGAGTGCCGGTGCGTTCTGGTGCATGTGGGGGCTCCCATCCCGTCTGCCATCGACCCAGGCAAGCCGAGCAGACACGGGCCCTGGGCCCGCGCCCGCTCCACGTACGTGTGGGTCGACGGCAGACGGGATGGGAGGTGGGACTTGCTGTGGCGGGGCCGACCCTCTACGCAGCGTCGGCGTCTGGGGGCACATCTTCTGGCGGGCGGAATGTCTGATGAATCCCAATGCCACACACAATGAGCGTCAGGATCAGCAGCCACAGGAGTGGTAGCGCGATGGTCACCACCATCAGAACTGCACCGAGACTGCTCCAGCTTCGCCGTTGCTCAACGTACGTCTTCTGTCGTGCTGCAGCTGCTGCTGGCTGGATGCGTACCAGCACGTCCAACTGATGGTCTCGTCACCCCAAGCACCAGCCTCATACCCTTCCCTACGCCCGCCGCGCCTAGCAAGGGAGCAAGCTGGGCTGCCATGGGCTTCCCCTTTCCGAGGTGGGGGAAGCCTGGGCCCAGATTCGGCCATGTGTCTCAGTTCCGGTCAGACACTATGGGCACCACGCAGCTCAGGCCGGGGTGCTGGGGTGCCCAGCACCCAAGACGCAAAGGGCACGATCCTCGACGGTTCGGTCCGCGCTCACCTCATCAATTTCCCCGATGCCGGAGTCACTGGACCGACCAAGCGGCAGGATCACTCCCGTATGCAAGAGCGTCTTAGGGGGACCATGCACATCCGTACCGCCACCCTCGGAACATGCCTGCTCGTTGGGCTGACCGCATGCTCAGGAGCCACGAACTCACCTGATGTGACCCGTAGCACCACACCGTCAAGGGCGGTGCTGCCGAGCTCAACACAAAGCACAGCGGCCACTCCACTCCCACTCGGCCAGGAAACCAAGTGGGGAGGAGACACCCAAGGACCAGCTAGTGGCACGACGGTTGTCCTGGCCTACCAGCAGCCGGTCAAGGGAGTTGAGCCCCCAGGGGAAGGCCTCGGTGTGGAGAACGGCGTGTGGGCTGCCGTCGACGTGAAGGTGTGCAACGGACATGGGCCCGACATCATGAGTGACCAACAGCCTTGGTCCCTGGCCTTCCCCGACGGCACTCGGATACAGGTAACTGGCCTGAACGGGGGCGACTTGCCTAAACCGGAGTATCCAACGATGCCCACAGTGGTCAAAGCCGGAGACTGTCTGCGCGGAAAGATCCCATTCCCTGTACCCAAGGACAAGCGTCCCACGAAGATCATCTACCACCCTGCAAGTGCGCCGTCGGCCATCGAGTGGGCGGTCCCAGCGCAGGATGGCAGTGCGCAACCGTAGGCAGCTACCGCGGAACTCGCTGAGCGACTATCTGCGTGACAACCGCGGTGAACGACGGCGGACACCTGCGGACGATCAGGGACCTCCACCGCAGGCCACAGGCAGGATGCACAGTGGTCTGATGAAGATCCGAGTTGCTTCGGGACGAAGCGGGCGTAAGGCATGTGCCTTGGCTCAGGCGCGAGACCTGCGCCAAGGCACATGGCCTCGCTAGCTTTCGTAGAGAGCGACTAGCTCCATGTACGCCGCTTCCAACTCTTGGTCAGTGTCGAGAACCAGGCAGCACATCGGGCAGACGTAGGCTCGCGCGTGTGCCGTCGTGGGAGGTCCCTCGTCGTGCTGCCCGCAGTAGGACCCACCCCCGTTGCACTCGAAATCGTTGCACGTACCAGGCTCCAGATAGCCGTAGAAGTCTCCCCAGGCCGGGCACGCGGGGCACGTCTTCCAGCGGTAGAGATTCATGCCGTATGCCGACGACTCATGCAGGCGCGGGCGCCAGACCACGTCGCTGGAGGGGGCTGCGAGGACGTACTGCAACTCCTTCGGAAGCGCGGACGCGAAGGCTCCCTCGACTTCACGTGCCACGAGGGTCTCCACAGCCACTGCATCACGCGCCGATAGGGGAGCGGTCGGCTCCCTGCGCGACAGATACCCGTACGACCCCAAGAGCGCCGACGTTGCGCGTTGAGCCCGTGTGGCAGTCGTGTACAGCGCAGCCGAAACGATGGCTCGGCGGGTGACGTTCAGTGCACTCTTGGCAGCCTCGTTAGTGCCCAGCGGATCACCCCAGAGCGGGGTCTGGGTGATCGCCTCACGCGCTGTGGCAGCCACGGCCCGGACGACTTCCCGCGCCGCGTGCTGAGCCTCGGCCGCCTCCGCCTGAGCAAGGCCCTCTGCAGCCCTCTGAAGGTCGATCTCCGGAAGGTCGGGCATAGCCGCGACCTTCCGGAGATCGCGAAGATGTGAACGTAGTCGCCCCAGAAGTCACGTGCCGGCGTTTTCAGTGCCGTGCGTACGGCCTCCGCCACCTTGAGGGCTGTGGACACCACATGCTCCGCAGTGGCCGGGTACGAGCTCACCGCCGGCACGCTCGTGGTCCTGCCCGAGGGTGGACCGCATGCCGGCGTCGGCGTCGTGAACCGGATGGCCGTGATCGGGATCACCGTCAGCCACGCCGTGGAGCAGCCGGAGCCCCGGCAGGCGACCGCCGAGGAGGCATCGCTCCTCGGGATCCAGAAGGCGGCCCTGGTGACTCATATCCAGCGGACGTACTACAGCGACCAAGGGCAGCCCGTGGAGACTGCGGACATCGTGATCCCCGCCGCGCTGTGCGAGATCGTCTACGAGATCCCTGTCGGTCGCCAGCTGTCGACCGGACGCGAGAAGGAAGGCCACTGTGGACGCGGAACGTGAGGCTCGCATAGCCGACCTGGCCGTGACGGCGCGGCATGCCCCTGTGGGCGGAGAACCACGACGGCGAGGCTCTACAGGCGTTCCCGAAGGAGATCTGCTGTGACGGGGTGGATGCGGTCCTGGTGACCATGCGGGTCATCGGATGCGGCCTCGGTGAGGCTCAGAGCATGTTCATCACCGCTCCCTGCCGGGCGGCCGAGCTCTCCTTCCACAACGCGGTCATGGAAGGCCTTGAGCGGTCTCTGGGCGTCCTTTGACCCCGCCTATCGGACTCCTGCCGGAAGGCGCTCGCACCTCAGGCGTAAAGTGCCGGGATGATGACGCAGTCCTTCTCGCGGGTCCGGGAGACCAAGTAGTGACTCGACAAGTCGCTTTGACCCATCTACCAGTGGACTTTGCTCGGCCTGTCCAGTTGTTCACCTACATCATCGGACACAGTCAGCTGCTGCTCCGAGGGAACCAAGACGACGAGCAGGGCCTCTCGACAACGCTCGAAGTGCTCTTCAAGAACGTCAGCGCCCTATCCGTCCGAGAGCACTACCCCTCGCTGACCATCCGCGACGCCTCCTGCGAGGAAGAGGCGGAATTGCGCGAAGCAGTTACAGGCCCTTGGTATGACGCGCGGGCCTTCGTCCTCGGTGAGCGCTTGCTGGGCGGGTTCGTAGTCGCCGGCGCCGTGTGCTGGGGCGAGTCTTCCGCTCCGGAGACGTACAGCAGCTTCCTCGTTCCTGAATACGAACTGCCACGGCTTGATCCAGGCCAGCCGCATCCATCTGAACCTCAGACGATCTTTACGCCTTACCCGCAACGCCGGTAGGGGACCTGCCCGCCGCGTGCCCGTCTGGCGGGTGCATGGCGGGGTGGTGCGGGGAACCGCGGCACGAGGGCAGGGAAGGCGCAGGTCAGCGGCGTGGCCGGTCATGGGGTGGGCGGGTACGCGATGTTCCAAACCGGCTACGCGGGTTCGATTCCCGCCACCCTGTCCGAGTACGCGGCGATGTGGACCACCGAGCGGGATCAGTGGGAGCTGCACCGGGTCGGCGAGGGCTACCTGCCGACCACCAAAGGTGATCAGCCGATGGTGCACCTGATCTGCGACGACGCGCTGGCGGGCGAGGTGACCGCGCGCATGCTCCGGGCGGGAGTCACCGTCGTGGACCCCTTGTAGCGATCGAGGCGTGCCCCTGGCGTGCCCGGCGGAGGCTGTCGGGGCGTACGGGCGCGTCCCAGCGGTGCAGCGAGGTTGGGCGGGGCGGTGCGGGCGTCAGCGGGCGTAGGAGCCGATGCCGACCAGGCAGTAGACGTATTCGTTGATGACCGCGCCGTTGAGGGTGTAGCGGTGGGAGAAGGCGTACTCCGTCTTGGGGTTGTCGTCGCAGCGGCTCATGTCGGAGGTCATGGGGATGCTCTCGATCACGCGGTAGTGCGCGTCTGACGCCGAGCAGGAGACCTCTTCCACGTCGTCGACGCGCTGCGCCGTCGTCGAGTCGGGCAGTGTCCCGTTGAGGCAGGTGCCCCTGTCGAGGGGGGTGGGGGCCGCTGCGGTCGGGGTGGGGAGGGGCGGCTCCGGTTCGGGGTCGGCCGGGGCCGGGGCCGGGGAGGGGCTGGAGGCCGGGCTGGGGGAGCTGTCCGTCGGGGCGGCGGCCGGGGAGGTGGGGGTGGAGGAGGTGGGGGTGGAGGAGCCCGAGGCCTTGCCGTCGGTGTCGTCCCCCGAGCCGATCAGGACGGCGCCGATGATCACGGCTACGACGAGCCCGAGCCCCACCAGGCATCCGGCGGCGCCGCGTTGGGGCGCCGGTACCGGCGGGGGCGGCGTGAGGAGTGGGGCCGCGAGGGTGGCGGTCGGGGCCGGATTCGGCGTCGAGGGCGGCGGTGCGGGCGCCGCGGCCGGTTCGGGCCGGTCCACCCGGATGCGCAGCAGTACCTCGCGGTCGCCCACGCGGGTCCGGACCAGTTGGCCGTCCCGGCAGGCGGGGACGCGTACGCGGGCGGGGCCGGTCGGGAGGTCGACGGTGAGGATCACGCCGTACGTGGCCTGGTGCGGGGTGAGGGTCAAGTCGATTTCCTGCGCGGACACCGGCTGCTCCTGGAGGTGAGGGGGGCAGACGTGGCGAAGGGACCCCCGCGGATTGTCTCCGACTCCCCCGCGCGGACGCAGTAGTTCCGCCGGAACCACCCCGCGCGGGCGGCTCCCGGCGGAGTCAGAGCTTGATGTTGGCGATCATCGTCGCGAGGGAGTTGAGGAATCGGTTCACGTCGTCCGCGATCGAGCTCGACGCGAGGAAGAACCCGAAGAGGGCCGCGACGATGGCGGGCCCGGCCTTGATGTGGTTGCCACGGATCAGCACCACCAGGATGACCGCCAACAGAACCACCACTGACAGCGAAATGGCCACTACTGATCACACCTTCGGTCGTCCCCTGGTCGGCCCGGGGCGCACGGCCACGCACACCCACATGGACCATCCTCCCACCAACGGGCCCCGCCTATCCGCCCTGTGACGAATCGGCATTGTTCCGTTCGCGCCGAGTACACGTTCGTGGGGCATATTTCGGACGCATCGCCCAGGTCACTGCGCGCTGAGGCCGAGGAGGGAGCGGACGTGGGCGTACTTCGCGGACAGCCGCTCGCGGGTGGGGCCGTCCAGTACGGACAGGCGTACGGGATCGGCGTTGTGCGCGAGGTCGGCCTCCTTGACCAACAGGGCGCCCGGGGTGGCGAGGATGCGGGCCGCGTACTGCTCGACCGGTTCGCCGGGGCGCTTGGTCACCGCGAGGATCATGTCCTTCACCTGCTGCGGCAGGGCGGCGGCGTCCAGCCAGGTGAGGCTGAGGGCCTCGTCCTCGATCGCGTCGTGGAGCCAGGCCGCCGCCTGCTGCTCCGGGCTGCCGCCGCGCAGGCGGACGCCTTCGGCGACGGCGGCGAGGTGCTCGGCGTAGGGGCGGCCCGCCTTGTCGGTCCGGCCCTCGTGCGCGGTGCGGGCGAGGGCCTCGACCTCGATCAGGGTCAGGGGGCTGCTCGTCATGCGATCTCCCTCGCTGCTGTACGGAGGGCAGCCGCAGCCCTCCGTACATCGGATGGCGCCGTACGCCAGTTGGAGAACGCGGCGCGCAGGCCCGCGGTTCCCGCGTGGACGGTCGGAGTGACGAACACCTCGGCGGCCGCCGCCTCGCGCAGGGCCGTCAGGCGGGCCGGGGTGGGGTCGTCGGCGAGGGTGAAGCAGACCACGTTGAGGCGGACCGGGGCGAGCAGCCGGAAGGCGGGGTCGGCGGACAGCTCCTCGCCCAGTGCGCGGGCGCAGTCGATGTCGCGCTCGACGATCTCGCGGTGGCCCTCGCGGCCGTAGGCGCGCAGGGTGAACCAGGCGGCGAGCGCGCGCAGCCGGTGGGAGTTCTCCGGGGTGAGGTGGACGAGGTCGGGGTGTTCGCCGAGCGGGCCGAGGTAGGCGGCGGAGTTCTGGAAGACGCGGGTCTGCAGGTCGCGGCGGCGGGTGAACTGGACGGCGCTGTCGTAGGGGACGTTCAGCCATTTGTGCAGGTCTACGCAGAGGGAGTCGGAGGCGTCGAGGCCGTCGGCGAGGTGGGCGTGGGCCGGGGAGAGCGCGGCGAAGGCGCCGAAGGCCGCGTCGGTGTGCAGCCAGAAGTCGTGCCGGTCCTTGAGCGCGGCGACGGCGCGCAGGTCGTCGAAGTCGACGGTGTTGACGGTGCCGGCGTTGGCGACGACCACGGCCGGGCCGGGGGTGTCGGCGAGCGCGCGGTCGAGGGCGGCCGGGTCCACGGCCTCCCGGCCGGGCAGGGTGGGTACGGGGACCAGGGAGTTGCGGCCGAGTCCGAGGATCGAGAGGGCCTTGGCGATGGAGGAGTGCGGGGCGCCGGAGAGCACGCGGACCGGGCCGAGCGCGGCCGCGCCGTCGTCGGCCGGGGAGACGCCGAGGCGTTCGCCGAGCCATTCCCGGGCGATGGCGAGGCCGGTGGTGTTGGACATGGTGGCGCCGCTGACGAAGGTTCCGGTGTGGTCGGGGCCGAGGTGGAAGAGCTGGCGGAGCCAGTGGACGGTCTCGCGTTCGAGGTCCTGGCCGGCGCCGTCGAGGGCGGAGTTGGAGTTCTGGTCGTGGACGGCGGTGAGCCAGTCGCCGACGAGGGCGGCGGGGGTGGCTCCGCCGGTGACGAAGCCGAGGTAGCGGGGGCCCGCGGAGGCCGACAGGCGCGGGGCCCAGCGGTCCTGGAAGGCGGCGAGGGCGGCGGCGGTACCGGTGCCGTGTTCGGGGAGGGGGCGGGGGTGGGGGTAATCCGAGGGACGGGCCTCGGGGCGGTCCTGCCGGTCAACTGCGGCGGGCGGCGGTACGACGGGACGCGCGTCGTCTCCGGCGGGCGGCGGCGGTACGACGGGGCGGGTGTCCAGCGTCGCGAGGGCTTCGACGGCGGCGTGGCGGGTGGTGTCGAGGAGGCCGGGGAGACGGGCGAGGTCGGCGGCGAGCATGGGGTCCATGGGGGCACGGTAGGCCCCGAGGCGGGCCCCGGGGGCGGTCCAATCCGAGCCGAGTGGCCGAGCTCGCGGTGCAGCTCGGTTCGGGTTCCGGCCCGGGCCGCTCCGTGTCGAGGCAGGTCGCTCGGGGTGGGCCGGGCGGTTCGGACCGGACGCTCGGGCCCGGGCGGACGGGGCCCTGAGCTCGGGACGGGTCAGTGGGGCAAACCCGCTCCGGCCGGGGGGAGATCAGAGGGAACGGCGGATCAGCAGGAGCGCTCGGTCGTCGTTGACGTCCTTGGCGACCTTCTCGATGAGGTGCCAGGCGGCGCCCTCCCAGCCGGCGGCGACGTAGCGGTCGGCCTCCCCCGTGAGCCGGTCGATGCCCTCGCTGATGTCCCGGTCGGACGTCTCGACGAGGCCGTCCGTGAAGAGCATCAGCACGTCGCCCCGGCGCAGGTTGCCGCGGGCCGCGGAGAACTCGGCGCCGTCGTAGACGCCGAGGAGCGGGCCCTCGCCGGACTTCTCCTGCCAGCGGCCGGTGCCGGCGCAGAGCTGGAGGGCGGGGAGGTGGCCGGCGGACAGGAGTTCGTAGTCGCCGCTCCGCAGGTCGAGCACCAGGTGGATCGAGGTGGCGAAGCCCTCGTCCCAGTCCTGGCGCAGCAGGTAGCCGTTGGCGGCGGGCAGGAAGCCGTGCGGCGGCAGCGCGCCGAGCAGCCCGCCGAAAGCCCCGGAGAGCAGCAGGGCCCGGGAGCCCGCTTCCATGCCCTTGCCGGAGACGTCGGTCAGGACGATCTCCAGGGTCCGGCCGCCGTTCGTCCGGGCCGCGACGACGAAGTCGCCGGAGAAGGACTGGCCGCCTGCCGGACGCAGGGCCATCTCGCGGTGCCAGCCGCGGGGCAGGGCGGGCAGCTTGCTCTGGACCCGGATCCGTTCGCGCAGGTCGAAGAGCATGGTGCCGCCGCGCCGCCAGGGCACGCCGACGCGGCTGCGGAACTGGGCGATGACGAGCCCGAAGAACCCGCAGGCCGCGACGACGAGCACGGTGCCGGGAGTGACCCGGGCGGGCCCGAGGGTGTAGGGGCCGAGGACGAGGGCCTCGACGATCAGGGCGCCGGCGGCGGCCGCGTACAACCCGAGCAGGCTGGCGGGCCGCAGGAGCAGTCCGCCCGCCACGATCGGCAGGACGAGGGCGGAGGGCGCGAACCACACCGGCATCATCAGCGTGCCGCAGGCCAGGGCGGGAACGGTCAGCAGGAGCCCGGCGAAGGCGAGCCAGTCGGAGCCGTCGCCGCGGAAGTAGTCGACGGCGGATTTGCGCAGGGCGGTGCGCCCCCGGTGCGACCGCATGCGCATCCGGGCCAGAAGGGTCTCCACGCGTGCTCCGGCCATTGCTTCGGGACCCTATCCATCCTGGCTGTGGATGCGCAGGGGTACCCCCGGACCTGGGGTCCGGGGGAGCCCGAAATCGCGGCGCCGCGGTCGCAATGCCCCCATGAGGATGGCCCCGTGGCCCTTGAGGCGCCCGTATTGCGGAGGGATAGGCGGGATGTCTGGTTCGATCATCCGGAACTGGCGTTCGGTGGGAGCGTCCGAATCCGCCAAGCGCCGGGAGCGTGCGGGACGCTGACCCGACCTCCCCGGCGCGGCGCCGGCCGGCGATGTCGGGCGCGGCCGCACCCGCGGGACGCCGGGGCCGCGGCGGACCGGGCGGCTCCGCGCTAGCGGGACTGGCAGGCGGGGCACCAGAAGAGGTTGCGGGCGGCGAGATCGGCGGTGCGGATCTCGCCCCCGCAGATGTGGCAGGGCAGGTTCGCCCTGCGGTATACGTACACCTCGCCGCCGTGGTCGTCCACCCTCGGCGGGCGGCCCATGGCTTCCGGCAGGTGCTCGTCCCGGACGGTGTCGATCCGGTTGTTCCGCACGCCCTCGCGCATCAGCTCGGTCAGGTCCGCCCACAGGGCGTCCCACTCGGCGCGCTTCAGGTCCTTGCCCGGCCGGTACGGGTCGATGCCGTGCCGGAAGAGGACCTCGGCGCGGTAGACGTTGCCGACGCCGGCGACGACCTTCTGGTCCATCAGCAGGGCGGCGACGGTGGTGCGCGAGCGGGAGATACGGGCCCAGGCCCGGCCGGGGTCGTCGGCCGGCCGCAGCGGGTCGGGGCCGAGCCGGTCGTGTATCGCCTTCTTCTCGCCCTCGCCGATCAGCGCGCACGCGGTGGGCCCGCGCAGGTCGGCGTAGTGCTCCTCGTTCAGCAGCCGCAGCCGGACCGTGTCGGTCGCGGGCGGCGCCGGCGCCGGCCCGAAGCCGAGCTTGCCGAAGAGTCCGAGGTGGATGTGGATCCAGGCGTCGCCGAACTCCAGGAAGAGGTGCTTGCCGTGCGCCTCGGCGCTCTCCAGCTCGCGCCCGTCGAGCAGCGCCGCGCTGTCGGCGAACCGGCCCTGCGGGCTGCTGACCCGGACCGGCCGGCCGTCGAACCGCTCGGCGTGGTCCTGGGCGAGGCGGTGGATCGTATGCCCCTCGGGCACGGCGGAGCTCCTCGGACTCGGAGACGGGCGCGCACAGCAACGGCCGTGGGCCCCGCGAAATACCGCGGGGCCGGGCCCCCGGCGAAAAAAACACACCCGGGGGGGGGGCGGGGGTGGGGGGGGGGAGAAAGAGCACAAGTAAGAAGACAACCAAAACAAAAGGG
>NZ_JBSGQV010000022.1:39102-109619 GCF_053606025.1 Streptomyces sp. NPDC055254
GGCCCCGGGGCCGGGGGGGTGCTCCTGGGCGGGGTAGCGGGGCCCCCCCCCCACGGGGCGGCCCGGCGGGAACCCCGGGGGGCCACGGCCGAGCGGAGAAATCAGCCCTGCGGGTGGTGGGCGGGGATGGGGGGGAGCTCGCCGGTGCGCTCGTAGGCGGAGAGCATCTCGATGCGGCGCGTGTGACGCTCCTCGTCGGAGTACGGCGTCGCCAGGAAGGCCTCGATGAAGCTGACGGCCTCGTCCTGGGTGTGCATGCGGCCGCCGACCGAGATCACGTTGGCGTTGTTGTGCTCGCGCCCGAGCTGGGCGGTCTGCACGCTCCAGGCCAGTACGGCCCGCACGCCCTTGACCTTGTTCGCGGCGATCTGCTCCCCGTTGCCGGATCCGCCGATCACGATGCCGAGGCTGTCCGGGTCCGCGGCGGTCTTCTCCGCGGCACGCAGGCAGAACGGCGGGTAGTCGTCCACCGCGTCGTAGATGTGGGGGCCACAGTCGACGGGCTCGTGGCCGTTGTTCTTGAGCCAGTCCACGAGGTGGTTCTTGAGCTCAAAGCCGGCATGGTCGGATCCGAGGTACACGCGCATGGGACGAGTGTGGCACGAGGAGACCCGCAGGCCCGCAGCGGGTGTCGCGTAAGTCACTTCTAAAGCTCAAGTAAACCCAAAGAACGCAGATGGGACACCGCAGGACCTCCTTCCGGGCCGATGGTCCTCGGACAACGATCCGAAAAGGGGTCTTCCGTCCCGCGTTCATCTCAGGTTTCAATGCCGGGGCTCGTAACCCGAGAACCTAAGGATTCGTCCATGAGCTCCACGACGACCCTTCAGAAGGCAGGCGACCCCTCCGGTGAACCCGGTGCCGCCCAGCCCTCCGACGGTCTGAAGGCCGGTCTCAAGAACCGCCACCTGTCCATGATCGCCATCGGCGGCGTCATCGGCGCCGGACTCTTCGTCGGCTCCGGTGGCGGCATCGCCAAGGCCGGCCCCGCCATCCTGGTCTCCTACGCGCTGGTCGGCGCGATGGTGGTCTTCGTGATGCGGATGCTCGGTGAGATGGCCGCCGCCAGCCCGAACTCGGGCTCCTTCTCCGCGTACGCCGACCGGGCGCTGGGCCGCTGGGCCGGCTTCTCCATCGGCTGGCTGTACTGGTTCTTCTGGGTCGTCGTGCTGGCCGTGGAAGCCACCGCCGGCGCCGTGATCCTGGAGAGCTGGGTCCCGGCCGTCCCGCAGTGGGCCTGGGCGCTGATCGTCATGGTGGTCCTGACGGTCACCAACCTCGGCTCGGTCGCCTCGTACGGCGAGTTCGAGTTCTGGTTCGCGGGCATCAAGGTCGTCGCCATCGGCGCCTTCGTGATCATCGGCATGCTCGCGGTCTTCGGCGTGCTCCCCGGCTCGGACAACCCGGGCGCGGGCTTCGCGCACCTGACCGACACCGGCGGGTTCATGCCCAACGGCGCGGGCGCCATCCTCACCGGTGTGCTGATGGTCGTCTTCTCCTTCATGGGCAGCGAGATCGTCACGCTGGCGGCCGGCGAGTCCGAGGACCCGCGCCGCGCGGTCACCAAGGCCACCAACTCGGTGATCTGGCGCATCGGCGTCTTCTACTTGGGCTCGATCTTCGTCGTCCTCACCCTGCTCCCGTGGAACGACGCGTCGATCGTCGAGAAGGGCTCGTACGTCGCCGCCCTGGACTCGATCGGCATCGCGCACGCCGGCCAGATCATGAACGTGATCGTCCTGACGGCCGTGCTGTCCTGCCTGAACTCGGGCCTGTACACCGCTTCCCGCATGGCGTTCTCGCTGGGCGAGCGCGGTGACGCCCCGAAGGCCTTCGCCAAGGTGAGCAAGAAGGGCGTGCCGACGGCCGCCATCTGGGGCTCCGTGGTGTTCGGCTTCGTCGCCGTCTACTTCAACTACGCCTTCAAGGACTCGGTCTTCAGCTTCCTGCTGAACTCCTCGGGCGCGGTCGCCCTCTTCGTGTGGCTGGTCATCTGCCTGACCCAGCTGCGGATGCGCGGGATCCTGATGCGTGAGGCGCCGGAGAAGGTCACCGTGAAGATGTGGCTCTTCCCGTACCTGACCTGGGCCACCGCCGCGATGATCGTCTTCGTCCTGGGCTACATGCTCTTCGACGACGCCAACCGCGAGGTCGTCCTGCTGTCGCTGCTCGTGGCGGCCGTGGTCATCGTCATCGGCGTGGTGCGCGACGCGCGCCGCAAGGCCGCGGCCCGCGCCTAGCCGTGTCAGCCACCGAAGCCGCCTTAGCCGCGGCGGCCGCCCCCGCGGCCACGGAGACGGCAGCAGCCCCGGACCGCTCACGCGCGGTCCGGGGCTGCTGTGTTCGGTACGGGACGTACGGGACGTACGGGACGCACGCGACGTACGGCGTCTCCGCGACGTACGCGAGGTACGGGCGGCGGGCGTCAGCCCCGGTGGCCCGCCAGCTTCCAGGCGGCCGGCAGGGCGCCCATGGCGAGGGCGGCCTTGAGGGCGTCGCCGATCAGGAACGGCATCACGCCCGCGGCGACGGCGGCGGCGAGCGACATGCCGGTGGCGGCCATCAGGTAGGGCACGCCGACCGCGTAGATCACGGCGGAGCCGAGCACCATCGTGCCCGCGGTACGCAGGACCGAGCGGTCGGCACCGCGCCGGGCGAGGGCGCCGACGAGGGTGGCGGCGAGCAGCATGCCGAGCACGTAGCCGAAGGAGGCGCCGCCCGCTCCGGAGGTGCCGTTCGCGAACCACGGCACCCCGGCGGTGCCGAGCGCGGCGTACAGGGCCAGCGCGAGGAAGCCGCGGCGGGCGCCGAAGGCGGTGCCGACGAGCAGCGCCGCGAAGGTCTGGCCGGTGACCGGGACCGGGGAGCCGGGTACGGGCACCGCTATCTGCGCGGCCAGGCCGGTCAGGGCGGCGCCGCCGACGACGAGCGCGATGTCGCGGACGCGGCTCGCGGGCAGCAGGTCGGCGAGGACGGCGCCGGGCCGGAAGGAGACGGAAGCGGTGCTCAACGGAGGCTCCCCGAGGTGGTGGTGACAGGACGGATCCCCGTCCGCGCACGGCACACCGGGTACCGGACGCCCCGGGGGACACCGTGACGTTAGTCCGCGGTCCGCCGCCGTCCCACCCCCACTCGGCACAAAGCCGTACTCCCCGGTTTGGTGGGGACCTCACAAAGCCTCCGGTTCACGCCTGAGTTGACGTGATCCGCGTCACGGGGAACATCCGACAACACGTCCGTTTTGCACGGAAGCCCGCCGCCCAGCCAGACTGTAGGGTCCCGCCAATCCAGATGCGGAGCCCCCGCCGCCGCTGGGCCGAACGAGAGTACGAGCATCCTCATGCGTGACAACCTGCCCGACGCACCTCCCAGGACGGGCGACGACCTGCCGTTGGAACCCTTGAGCCACGGCCTCAAGCAGCGCCACCTGACCATGCTGGGCCTCGGCGGCGTGATCGGCGCCGGGCTCTTCGTCGGCTCCGGAGCCGGCATCACCCTCGCCGGTCCCGCGATCGTCGTCTCGTACCTGCTCGCCGGCATCCTCGCGATGCTGGTGATGCGCATGCTCGGCGAGATGTCGGCCGCGATGCCCGCCTCGGGCTCCTTCTCCGTGCACGCCGAGCGGGCGCTGGGCCGCTGGGCCGGCTTCTCGGTGGGCTGGCTGTACTGGTTCCTGCTGGTGGTCGTGCTCGCCGTGGAGGCGACCGGCGCCGCCAAGATCGCGAACGGCTGGGTGCCGTCCGTCGACCAGTGGGTCTGGGTGCTGATCTTCATGGTGGTCTTCACCGTCAGCAACCTGGCGGCCGTGCGGAACTTCGGCGAGTTCGAGTTCTGGTTCGCCGCCCTCAAGGTCGGCGCGATCGTGCTCTTCCTGATCCTGGGCACCCTGGCGGTCTTCGGCCTGCTCCCCGACACCGAGCCGGTCGGCATGGCGAACCTGACCGGCCAGGGCGGCTTCGCCCCCAACGGCATGGGCGGTGTGATCGCCGGCATGCTCGCCGTCGTCTTCGCCTTCGGCGGCCTGGAAGTCGTCACCATCGCGGCGGCCGAGTCGGACGACCCGGCCCGGTCCGTGGCCCGCGCGGTGCGCAGCGCCGTGTGGCGCATCCTCTTCTTCTACGTCGGCTCGATGCTGGTCATCGTGACCCTGCTCCCGTGGGAGTCGATGAAGGCCGGCGAGAGCCCGTACGTCGCGGTCCTCGACTCGATCGGCATCCCGGCGGCAGGCCAGATCATGAACATCGTGGTCTTCGTGGCACTGCTGTCGGCCCTCAACGCGAACCTGTACGGGTCCTCGCGCATGGTGTTCTCGCTCGCCGAGCGGGGCGAGGCCCCGCAGGCGCTGCTCAAGGTCTCGGGCGGCGGGGTGCCGCGCCGCGCGGTGTTCGCCTCGGTGAGCTTCGGCTTCGTGTCGGTGGTGCTGAACCTGCTGTGGCCGGACACGGTCTTCCTCTACATGCTCAACGCGGTCGGCGCGGTGCTGCTGTTCGTGTGGGCGCTGATCGCCGTCTCGCAGCTGAAGCTGCGCGGCCGGATCGAGCGGGAGATGCCGGAGAAGCTGACCCTGAAGATGTGGCTCTTCCCGTACCTGACGTGGGCGGCGCTGGCCGGCATGGCGATCGTGCTGGTCCTGATGCTGTTCGACGACTCGGCCCGCCCGCAATTGCTGTGGTCCGCCGGCGCGGCGGCCGTGATCCTGCTGGTGGCGTGGGTGCGGGAGATCCGCGACCGCGCGTCCGCCTGACCCGCGCGGCCGGCCGGCCGGCGCCCGCCTGACCGTCGGCCCCCGTCCGAGGACCCCCGTGCCCGGCGCGGGGGTCCCCACCGTCGGTCAGGTGCGCAGGTACGAGGCCCCGTTGACGTCGAGCACGCTGCCGGAGCTCCACGCCGCCGCGGGCGAGGCCAGGTAGAGGACGGCGGCGGCGATCTCGGCGGGGTCCGCGACCCGCCCGAAGGGGCTCTGGGCCCGGATGCCCACGCCCTCGGGCCCCTCCAGCCGGCCCGCGACCCGCTCGGTCGCGACGAAGCCGGGCGCGACGGAGGCGACGGCGATGCCGTGGGGGGCCAGGGAGACGGCGAGGCACTGCCCGAGCGCGTGCAGCGCGGCCTGGGTGGCCCCGTAGGCGGGGTGGTCGGGCTCGCCCCGGAAGGCGCCGCGCGAGCCGATGTTGACGATGCGCCCCTCGCGGCCGCCGTCGATCATGCGGCGGGCGACGCAGTGGCTGAGGTTGGCGGCGCCGAGCAGATTGACGTCGACGGTGCGCCGCCAGGCGTCCTGCCAGTCCTGGTAGGAGGTGTCCGCCGGCGGGTGCGCGACCATCACGGCGGCGTTGTTCACCAGGACGTCCACCCCGCCGAGCGCCTCGTCCGCCTCGTCCGCCAGGGCCAGGACGCGGTCCGGGTCGGCCAGGTCCGCGGCGAGCAGGACGTGCCCCTCCCCCTCCAGTACCGCGAGGGTCTCCTCGGCGTCGGCCCGCCGGGCGGAGCAGTGCACGGCCACCCGGTCGCCCTGGCGGGCGAAGGCGGCCGCGACCGCCCGCCCGATGCCCCGGGAGGCGCCGGTGACGAGCACGCCCCGTCCGGTCGTACGAAGTCCCGTCACGGGCCGGCCCATCCGGTGCCTCCTCGATCCGCTTGCTGCGACGTCGCGGCGAGCGTACGGACATGATCACCATCCGTGAAGCTGCTGTCCGAATAACGGACACCTGGCGTCCGGTGAGCGGACACTCGGCAGACTGGGCGCCGCGCACCAGCCCCGCACACCGGACAGGCAGCACCATGAGCCGAGCAACAGCACCCTCACGCCCCCCGAGCCGCGGACGCCGCGACCCGCCGAGTCCGGCGATCCGCTCGGCAACGGCCTCAAGCAGCGCCACCTCTCGATGATCGCCCTCGGCGGTGTCATCGGCGCCGGGCTCTTCGTCGGTTCCGGCGCCGGCATCGCCGCCGCCGGCCCCTCGATCGTGCTCGCGTACGCCGCGTCCGGCCTGCTCGTGATGTTCGTGATGCGGATGCTCGGCGAGATGTCCGCCGCCCATCCCGCCTCCGGCTCCTTCTCGGTCCACGCGGAGCGGGCGATCGGCCCCTGGGCGGGATTCACCGCCGGCTGGATGTTCTGGACCCTGCTGTGCGTGGGCGTGGCCATCGAGGCCATCGGCGCGGCGCACATCATGACGGGCTGGTTCCCCGGCACCCCCGCGTGGATGTGGGTGCTGGTGTTCATGGCCGTGTTCTGCGGGTCGAACCTGGCCGCCGTCTCCCACTTCGGCGAGTTCGAGTTCTGGTTCGCCGCCCTCAAGATCGGCGCCATCGGCCTGTTCCTGACCCTGGGCGTGCTTGCCGTCCTCGGCCTGCTGCCCGGCGCCGGCTCCCCCGGCACCGCCAACCTGCTCCACGACGGCGGCTTCCTGCCCAACGGGGTGGACGGCCTGCTGGTCGGACTGCTCGCCTCGGTCGTCGCGTACGGCGGCCTGGAGACGGTGACCATCGCCGCCGCCGAGTCCGAGAACCCCGTCTCGGGCGTGGCCAGGGCGGTGCGGACCACCATGTGGCGCATCGCGATCGTCTACGTCGGCTCCATGCTGGTCATCGTGACCCTGCTGCCCTGGAACGACCCGGCGGTCACGGTGGACGGCCCCTACGCCGCCACCCTGGACCGCCTGGGCATCCCGGCCGCCGGCGAGATCATGAACGTGGTCATCCTGATCGCCCTGATGTCCGCGATGAACGCCAACATCTACGGCTCCTCCCGGATGGCGTACTCCCTCGTCTCCCGGGGCCAGGGCCCGAAGGCGCTGGGCAAGGTCAGCGGGCGGGTGCCGCGCCGCGCGGTGCTCGCCTCCTGCGGCTTCGGCTTCGTCACCGTGCTGCTGTCGTACTGGTACCCGGACACGCTGTTCGCCTGGCTGCTGAACATGGTCGGCGGGGTCATCCTGATCGTCTGGGGGTTCATCGCCGTCTCCCAGCTCGTACTGCGCCGCCGGCTGGAGCGCGAGACCCCCGGGCGGCTGGTCGTGAAGATGTGGGGCTTCCCGTACCTGACCTGGGTCGCGCTGGCCGGGGTGGCCGGGGTGCTGGTCCTGATGGCGCTGGGCGCGGACACCCGGGTCCAGGTCGTGTTCACGGGCGGGCTGACCGTCGCCCTCGCCCTGACGGGGTACGCGCTCCAGCGCCGGGCGGCGCGCGCCGTGTGACCGCCCCTCGAACCGGGTACCGGGCCGGGTCCATGCGATCGCATGGACCCGGCCTCCGGCGTTCCGGAGGTCGCCGCGACGGAGGCAGGGTGTCGCCGGCCCGACCCTTACCTGAGCAGCGGAATAGATACTGCTAGCGTGCAGTTGCGCATAGATTGCAATAAGCAGTCGGCACGCCGAGGGGACCGGACCACACGCATGGCCATCTACACGCTTCCTGAGCTTCCTTACGACTACGCGGCGCTGGAGCCGGTGATCAACCCGCAGATCATCGAGCTGCACCACGACAAACACCACGCGGCCTACGTCGCGGGCGCCAACACCACGCTGGAGCAGCTGGAGGAGGCGCGCGACAAGGAGAACTGGGGCGCGCTGAACGGCCTGGAGAAGAACCTGGCGTTCCACCTCTCCGGCCACATCCTGCACAGCATCTACTGGCACAACATGGCGAGCCCCAAGACCGGCGAGGGCGGCGGCGTCCCGGACGAGAAGGACGGCCTGGGCGACCTCCCGGCCGCGATCACCGAGTCCTTCGGCTCCTTCACCGCCTTCAAGAAGCAGCTGACCTTCGCGGCCTCCGCGACCCAGGGCTCCGGCTGGGGCGTGCTCGCGTACGAGCCCATCAGCGGCCGTCTGATCGTCGAGCAGGTCTACGACCACCAGGGCAACGTCGGTCAGGCCTCGGTGCCGATCCTGGTCTTCGACGCCTGGGAGCACGCCTTCTACCTGCAGTACAAGAACCAGAAGGTGGACTTCATCGAGGCGATGTGGAATGTCGTCAACTGGCAGGACGTGGCCGGGCGCTACGCCGACGCCAGGGCGAACACCCCGCTGCTGATCCCCGCCCACGGGGCCTGATCAGCACTCAGTACCCGTCCGCCCCGTGATCGTCTTCTCATCTTTCGCGTGCGGGCGTGTTCACCGGAAGGCCCCCGGGAGGACGTGACTCCCGGGGGCCTTCCGCGTTCCCGCGGCTACGGGCTACTCGAAGGAGGGGCCCTGCGTACGGGTCCGCTTGATCTCGTAGAAGCCGGGGGTGGAGGCGACCAGCAGGGTGCCGTCCCACAGCCGGGCGGCGGCGTCGCCACGCGGGGTGGGGGTGACGACCGGACCGAAGAAGGCCACATCCTCGCCGTCGGCGCCGGGCACGGAGATCACGGGCGTGCCGACCTCCTGGCCGACCCGGTCTATGCCGTCGTTGTGGGAGGCGCGCAGCACCTCGTCGTACTCGTCGGAGTCGGCGTACGCGAGCAGCTCGGCCGGCAGGCCGACCTCTTCCAGGGCGGCGGCGATGACCTCGCGGGTCGGGCCCCGGCCCTCGTTGTGGATCTTGGTGCCGAGCGCGGTGTAGAGCTTGCCGGTGATCTCGTCACCGTGCTTCTGCTGAGCCGCCGTCACCACGCGCACCGGGGCCCAGCCCTTGACGCCGAGCAGCTCGCGGTAGACCTCCGGCAGCTCGTGGAGCTTGTTCTCGTTGAGCACGGCCAGGCTCATCACGTGCCAGCGGACTTCGACGTCGCGCACCTTCTCGACCTCCACCATCCAGCGGGAGGTCATCCAAGCCCACGGGCAGAGCGGGTCGAACCAGAAGTCGACCGGGGTCTTCTCGCGCACCTGGGTGTCGGTCATGTCTCTCCTCAGTCACAACAGTCGGTTCAGTGGGACCAGCGTCAGCGAATCAGCGCGATCGGTGGACGAAGGGCGGCACCGGCTCACGTTCTCCGTCGCCAACCAGGCAGGGACCGCACGCATTCCCGCCGTGCGAGGATTCGTCGGAAGAACGCGATCGCCGCACGAAGGAGTGCACGTGCCCGGAGAGAACCTGTCCCGCGACGAGGCCCGTGAGCGGGCCGAGCTGCTGTCCGTCGACGCGTACGAGGTCGTCCTCGACGTCCGCTCGGCGGTGGACGAGGCCGAACCGGCCGAGGGTCCCCGTACCTTCCGCTCGGTGACGACGATCCGCTTCCGGGCCTCGTCTCCCCACGCCGCCACCTTCGCGGACCTGATCGCGCCTTCCGTGAACTCCGTCACCCTCAACGGCCGCGCGCTCGACACCGGCGCCGTCTTCGACGGGTCGCGGATCGCGCTGGACGGGCTGGCCGCCGAGAACGTCCTGGTGGTGGACGCGAACTGCGCCTACAGCCGGACGGGCGAGGGCCTGCACCGCTTCGTGGACCCGGAGGACGGCGAGGTCTACCTGTACACCCAGTACGAGCCGGCGGACGCCCGGCGGGTGTACGCGAACTTCGAGCAGCCGGACCTCAAGGCCCCGTACCGCTTCGAGGTGACCGCGCCCGAGGGCTGGCAGGTGTGGAGCAACGGCGCCGAGCAGTCGCGGGAGGGCGGGCACTGGCGCTTCGCCGAGACCGCGCCGATCTCCACGTACATCACCTGCGTGGTCGCGGGCCCGTACCACTACGTGACGGATTCGTACACGCGCGGGGACCTGACGATCCCGCTGGGCGCGATGTGCCGCAAGGGGCTGGCGAAGCACTTCGACGCGGACGACATCTTCCTGGTCACCAAGCAGGGCTTCGACCTCTTCCACGAGATCTTCGACTACCCCTACCCCTTCGGGAAGTACGACCAGGCCTTCGTGCCGGAGTACAACCTGGGCGCGATGGAGAACCCGGGGATGGTGACCTTCCGCGAGGAGTACATCTTCCGCGGCAAGGTCACGCAGGCCTCCTACGAGCGGCGCGCGAACGTCATCCTGCACGAGATGGCGCACATGTGGTTCGGCGACCTGGTCACCATGAAGTGGTGGGACGACCTGTGGTTGAAGGAGTCCTTCGCCGACTTCATGGGCTCCTTCGGGCTCGTCGAGGCCACCCGCTTCGACCAGGCGTGGGTCACCTTCGCCAACAGCCGCAAGGCGTGGGCCTACCGGGCCGACCAACTGCCGTCCACGCACCCGATCACGGCCGACATCCGTGACCTGGAGGACGCCAAGCTGAACTTCGACGGGATCACGTACGCCAAGGGCGCGGCCGTGCTCAAGCAGCTGGTCGCCTACGTCGGGCGGGAGGCGTTCCTGGAGGGCGCGCGCCGCTACTTCAAGGCCCACGCGTACGGGAACACCACCCTGGACGACCTGCTGTCGGTGCTCGCGGAGGTCTCCGGGCGGGACATGGCCGAGTGGTCGCGGGCCTGGCTGCAGACGGCCGGCGTGAACGCGCTCACGCCGGTGGTGACCTGCGACGCGGGCGGGCGCGTGACGGAGCTGGCGGTGCTCCAGGAGGGGACCGTCCTGCCCGGTGGGCCGACTCCGTCGGCGGGCCGCCCGCACCGGGTGGCGGTCGGCCTGTACCGGCTGGAGGCCGACGGGGCGCTGGTCCGGTACGCGCGGGCCGCGGTGGACGTGGCGGGGACGCGGACGGCCGTCCGGGAGCTGGCGGGGCTGGAACGGCCCGACCTGGTCCTGGTCAACGACGAGGACCTGACGTACTGCAAGATGCGCTTCGACGAGGTCTCGCTGGCCACGCTCCGCTCCCACCTGGGCGACCTCACGGACCCGCTGGCGCGGGCGCTCTGCTGGTCGGCGCTGTGGAACCTGACGCGCGACGGCCTGATGCCGGCCCGCGACTTCGTCTCCCTGGTACTGGCGCACGCGGGCCGGGAGACGGACGTCGGCGTCCTGCAGATGCTGCACGCCCAGGCGCTGACCTCGGTCACCCACTACGCGGCGCCGGAGTGGCGCGAGCAGGGCGGCCGGGAGCTGGCGGCGGGGGCGCTGCACGAGCTGCGGCTGGCGGAGCCGGGGTCGGAGCACCAGCTGACGTGGGCCCGCTTCTTCGCGGCGTGCGCGGCCACGGAGGGCGACTTCCAACTGCTGATGGGCCTGCTGGAGGGCTCCGCCCGGATCGACGGGCTGGTGGTGGACCAGGAGCTGCGCTGGGACTTCCTGCTGCCGCTGGCGGCGCGCGGCGCGGTGGACGAGGGCGTGCTCGCGGCCGAACTGGCGCGCGACGACACGGCCTCGGGCAAGCGCCACCAGGTGCGGTGCCTGGCGGCTCGGCCGTCGGCGGCGGTGAAGGACCAGGCGTGGGCGGCGGTGGTCGAGTCGGACGCCCTGTCGAACGCGCTGGTGGAGGCGACGATCGCGGGCATGCAGCAGCCCTCCCAGCGGGACCTGCTGGCGCCGTACGCGGGGCGCTACTTCGAGGTGATCGAGCGCGTGTGGGCGGACCGGTCGATCCAGATCGGCATCGACGTGGTGAAGGGGCTGTACCCGGCGCTCCAGGACGACGCGGCCACGGTCGCGGCGACCGACGCCTGGCTGTCCGCCCACCCGGACGCCGCGCCCGCGCTGCGGCGGCTGGTGCTGGAGGCCCGCGACGACCTGGCCCGGGCGCTGCGCGCCCAGTCCTGCGACGCGGCCTCCGCCTGACCCGCCGGGGGCCGGGGCTCCCCCGGCCCCCGGCCTCGACCGCCGGCGCGGCGCGGAGATCCGGCGGCGATGGGGGCGGCCCGGCCGGGGCACCTCATCGGCAGTCGAACGCCCGTACTTTAGCCCCGGCTTGTCCGGATTTGCCGACGAGCGTGTAACAGGGGTTAGCGAGGCCACGGCCCGAGGGAATCACCGCGTCATGAACCACAACGCACCCTTCCCCCTCGCCCACCTCACCGGCAGCCGCCCCCGCGTGCTGACCCTCGCCCAGCTGCGCGAGCACGGCGTGACCGCCTCCGACGCCGCCGAGCGGCCCTGGCGGCAGATCCTGCCGGGCGTGTTCCTGCTCCACTCCGGGCCCGCGACGAGCGAGGAGCGGCTGCACGCCGCGCTGCTGTACGCGAACCGCGGCGGCAGCCGCGAGGCCATGATCACCGGGTTGGCGGCGCTCGCGCTGTACCGCTTCACCTCCGCGCCCGCCCTGCTCGCCGTGTCGCACATCGACGTGCTGGTGCCCGGCACCCGGCGGCTGCGCCCGGCCGGGGACGTGCGGATCGTACGGTCGCACACGCCGCCCCGGTCCCAGGAGGTGACGGGGCTGCCGGTGGCGCCCGTGGCGCGGGCCCTCGCCGACGCCGTCGCCCAGCTGTCCGACGCCGGTACGGTGCGCCGCCTGCTCAGCGAGGCCGTCCGGGGCGGGCACTGCGAACCGGCCTCCGTCGTAAGGGAGTTGACGGTCGCCCGGCTGCTGAACCGGCCGCACGTGGTCGACGCGGTCGAGTCCCTCCTCGCGGAGGGCCGGGCCATGGCCGAGGACCGGCTGTACCACCTCGTACGGGGCTACGACCTCCCCGAGCCGGTCTGGAACGTGGACCTGCGGCTGCCCGGCGGCCCCCACCTCGGCGGGGTCGACGCCTTCTGGCCCGAGCACTCGGTCGCCCTGGAGATCGACACCCGCGCCCCGCGCCAGGGCGAGGACGAGCAGTGGTCGGAGTGCGTCCGCAAGCGGGAGACGCTGGAGCGGCTCGGGGTGACCGTCATCCACATCACTCCGCGCAAGCTCCGCGACTGGCCCGAGCAGCAGGCCGCGGTCGTGCGGACCGCCCTGACGGCGTCCGACGACCGCGATCCCGCCGCCTACCTGGTCGTGCTGCCCCGGTGAGGAACCGGTCCCGGCAGCGGAGGGTTCGCCGGCGAGTACTCCGGCGCGCTCCAGCGCAGTCTTCCCGGGTGGAGGCTCTCCACCACCGATTCCACGCGGAAGCGGACACCGCGGCTCCCGTCGGCCCCGAACTCCGTCCGGGCCCGGCCGCTCAGCTGCAGGAGGGCTCCGCTCTCCCAGTCCGGGAGGAGCAGTCCGGCACGCGGGTCCACCGCGAGGTTCCCGAGGGTCAGGAACATCGCGTTGCCCGGATAGTCCGGCCAGGTCAGCTCGCCCGGCGACACCACCTCCACGAAGCCCGGCAGGCCGCCCCGGTGGCTGGCGTCGACCCGGCCCCCGTCCGCCGCGGTGGCCACGAAGAACGTGTCGGCGCGGCCGACGGCCCGCGCCTGGCCCGGGGTGAGCGCCTCCCCGCGCCGCAGGACACCGGGGCCCGCCTCGGCCGCGTCCAAGGGATCGCGCCGCTGCAGGTACTTGGGGCAGTTGGCGAAGACCTGCTCGGCCCGGACCGCGAATCCCCTCGCGGTCACCTCCAGGGTCCCGTTCAGCCGCATCCGGCGCCGGGTCCGCGGATCGAGCGCGATCGTCCCCACCCGGGTGCCGTCCTCGGCCAGGGCCCCGGCGAGCGGATCGCCCGCCGGCGGACCGCCCGCGACCGCGATCCGGTCCGGCCCGGTGGCCCGTACGAAACCGGGCGCGCCGGTGAGCAGGGAGGCCCACAGGCGGCCCGCGCCGTCGGCGGCCCCGACCACCAGCTGGGGCTGGAGTTCCAGGAAGGCCGCGGCGACGTCACGGATGCCCGTACCGATCGAACGGCCGACGTGCTCGGCGAGCTCGCGTACGCCGACCCGCTCCTGCACGGCCAGCGAGCCCCGGTGGTAGACGCCGGGCATTAGAAGAACCCGCAGGTCGGGGCCGCTTCGACGGGTGCGGGCGCACCCTCGGCGCCGGTCGGGGCGGAGATTTCCAGCCGGATGCCGTCGGGGTCGTGGAAGAAGATGCCGCCGGAGGCCGCGCCCTCGCCGTGCGCGACGACCCCGTCGTAGGCGAAGTCCACGCCCACGCCGCGCAGCCGCTCCTCGTACTCCCCCACCTCCTCGATCGTGCCCACCGAGAACGCCAGGTGGTGCAGCCCCGCCGCGGCGGGCGCGAACGCGCCGTCGGCCTGCTGCCAGAGGGTCAGGACCAGCTCGCCGTCACGGCCGAGGAGGGCGAAGCGGCGGCCCTCCTCCTTGCCCTCGGCGAGCGACTCGAATCCGAGCAGGTCGGTGTAGAAGGCGAGCGAGCGGTGCAGGTCGGTGACGTTCAGGCCCACGTGGCCGGTGCGGAGCGCGGTCATGACGGTTCCCCCTTCGAAATGACTAACCTTTCATACCCACGTTAAGGGTTAGAGGATGAGGCGTCAACCGGTCACGTATTCTTGAGGGGTTAGCGACGGGCGCGAAGGGGTGCGGGCATGGCAGCGGCGGCGGATCCACGACCCCTGACCGGGGAGCCGGTCGCCCTCGACCTCCTCAACACGCGCTGGGTCGCCGAGGGGGGACCGCTGGACCTCTTCGCGGGCGCCGCCGGGCTGAGCCGGGTGGAGGGGGTCGCGGTCTGGCTGGAGAGCGTCGGGCTGGCCGGCCGGTTCCGCGCGGACGCCCCGACCCTGATCCACCTGCTGACCGCCCGCGAGGCGCTGGCCCGCGCGGTGGCGGACCCCGCCGACGAGAGCGCGCGCGCCCTGGTCGACGCCGTCTTGGAGCACGGCCGCATCCGCGCCACCCTGACCGCCGAGGGCCCCGGCGAACGCGCCGAGTTCGACGATCCCGCCTGGGGTCCCGCCTGGCTCGCGGCCCGCGACTACCTCGGGCTGCTGGGCTCGGCGCCCGAACGGATCCGCGCGTGCGCGTCCGAGAGCTGCGTCCTGCACTTCTTCGACGTCTCGCGCAACGGCACCCGGCGCTGGTGCTCGATGGCCGCCTGCGGAAACCGGGCGAAGGCCTCGCGCCACTACGCGCGCACGCGCGAGCGCTGAGCGCACGAAATCTGTCACACCCGCACCGGGGCCCGGCGCCGCTCCGGTGTCCACGTGCGGCCGCAGAGTCTACAAATCCACTCCTCGACCCCTGCGTTTCGCCCCCGCATGCCCCGGTACGGGCGCACTGGCGCATACCTCGCGCTGGCGGGAGTCCGCCACGGCAGGTCTCGTTCGATGACAACTGTCCCCACGGGGCTGTCACTTGCGACAAGCTGACCGGTCATCCGGCACCGAAATCCGGACCGTTTCTTTCACTTACCAGGGATGCTGATGACCCTCGAATCCCCCAGCTCCACGCCCGGGGCGATACCCTCGGCCAGACGTGTGGCCCGTATCGCGGCAGCCGCGGGCCTCGTGGCCGCGCTCTGCGCCACCGGGGCCGTGCCCGCGTTCGCCGCGGGCATCGCCGACACCCCGCCGGCGTCCGCGCCCGTCAAGTCGGCCGATCAGAAGCTCGGTTCGGCGGATGCCGAGCTGCTCCAGGAGGCCAAGACCAAGGGCGACAAGACCGTCACCGTCATGGTCGCGACCGCCCCGGGCCAGACCGAGCAGGTCGCCGAGCAGCTCGACGCCGTCGAGGGCGCCTCGGTGGGCCGCACGTACGACGACCTCGGCTACGTGCGTGCCACCCTGCCCACCGACAAGGCGGACGCCGCGCTCAGGGCGGCCGTCAAGCTGAACTCGGTGCACGGGATCGACCTGCGCCACGAGATCCAGCTGCCTGACCCGCGCCCGGACTCCGACCGCGAGACCGGCACGGCCAAGCGCACCGCCGCCGAGACCTACCCGGCGCCGGACGCGAACACCCCGGCGAAGAACCCGTACAACCCGTCCTTCGAGACCGGTGCGGTGGACTTCGTCAAGGAGAACCCGACGGCCGACGGCCGCGGCGTGACCATCGGCATCATGGACTCGGGTGTCGACCTCGGCCACCCGTCGCTGCAGACGACCACCACCGGCGAGCGCAAGATCGTCGACTGGGTCACGGCCACGGACCCGATCACCGACAACGACGCCACCTGGCGCGCGCAGATCACCCCGGTCACCGGCGGCACGTTCGCCGCGGGCGGTTCGGACTGGAAGGCCCCCGCGGGCTCGTTCCAGTGGAGCCGCTTCACCGAGTCGATCACCGCGAACGGCGACATGGCCGGCGACGTCAACCGCGACGGCGACACCACCGACCGGTTCGGCATGCTGTACGACCCGGCGACCGGCACCGTGCGCGTCGACACCGACCAGGACCTCGACTTCACGAACAACGAGCCGATGAAGCCGTACAAGGACGGCTACCAGATCGGCTACTTCGGCACGGACAACCCGGCGACCCCCGTCGTCGAGCGCATCCCGTTCGTGATCGAGATCCGCAAGGACGTCCCGATGGACCCGCTGGGCGGGGACTGGGTCGGCAAGAAGGCCGACTTCGTCAACATCGGCATCATCGAGGGCACGCACGGCACGCACGTCGCGGGCATCACCGCCGCCAACAGCCTCTTCGGCGGCAAGATGAACGGCGCCGCCCCCGGCGCCAAGCTCGTCTCCTCGCGCGCCTGCACCTGGACCGGCGGCTGCACCAACATCGCGCTGACCGAGGGCATGATCGACCTCGTCGTCAACCGCGGCGTGGACATCGTCAACATGTCCATCGGCGGCCTGCCGGCGCTCAACGACGGCAACAACGCCCGCTCGGAGCTCTACTCCAACCTGATCGACAAGTACGGCGTCCAGCTCGTCATCTCGGCGGGCAACGAGGGCCCGGGCGTCAACACCATCGGTGACCCCGGCCTGGCGGACAAGGTGCTCTCCGTGGGCGCGGCGGTCTCCAAGGAGACCTGGGCCGCCAACTACGGCTCGGGCGTGGCCAAGAAGTACAACATGTTCCCCTTCTCCTCGCGCGGCCCGCGCGAGGACGGCGGCTTCACGCCGACCATCACGGCCCCCGGCGCCGCCATCAACACCGCGCAGACCTGGATCCCGGGCTCGCCGGTGAAGGAGGCGGGCTACGCCCTGCCGCCCGGCTACGCGATGCTCCAGGGCACCTCGATGTCCTCGCCGCAGGCCGCGGGCGCCGGTGCGCTGCTCATCTCGGCCGCCAAGCAGGCGAACATCGCGCTGAAGCCGGCCGGTCTGCGGATCGCCCTCACCAGCACGGCGAAGAAGATCGACGGTGTCCCGGCGCACGCCCAGGGCGCCGGTCTCATCAACATCGTCGACGCGTGGGAGTCCATCCAGCGTGACGCCAAGGCCAACGACTTCACCGTCAAGGCCCCGGTCGACACCGCGATCGACCAGTTCCTGAAGACCCCGGGCTTCGGCACCGGCCTCTACGACCGCGAGGGCGGCCTCAAGGTCGGCCAGAAGAAGGTCTACGACGTCGTCGTCACCCGCACCACGGGCGTCAAGTACGGCACCCGGCACGACCTGAGCTGGCGCAACAACGACGGCACCTTCAAGGTCCTCGGCGGCTACGACTACGTCACCCTGCCGCTGAACAAGCCCGTCACCATCAAGGTCGAGGCCAAGGCCACCTCGGGCGGCGTCCACAGCGGCATCCTGCAGCTGGACGACGAGACCACCGAGGGCATCGACAAGCAGATCCTGGCGACCGTCGTCGCGGCGACCCCGCTGGCGAAGCCGTCCTTCACGCTGTCGGACACGTCGTCCGTCCAGCGCAACAGCCACAAGTCGTACTTCGTGACCGTGCCCCCGGGCGCCAAGACCCTGGAGGTCGCCCTCGGCGGTCTGCAGCCCGGCAGCCAGACCCGCTTCATCTCGATCCACCCGTACGGCCTGGGCGTCGAGGACAGCGCGACGACCCAGTGCTACCCGAACTACGACAACCCGGCGAACGCCTGCCGCCCCGACCTGCGCTCGTACACCGACCCGCAGCCGGGCGTCTGGGAGATCGAGGTCGAGTCGCGCCGTACGTCGCCGCTGCTCGACAACCCGTACAAGCTGGACGTCTCCGTGCTCGGCGCGGCCTTCGACCCCGCGGTCAAGGTCCTGCCCGAGGTCAAGCCCGGCACCCCGGCGCCGGTCCAGTGGACCGTCAAGAACGACGCCGCGGCCATCGCGGGCGGCAAGCTCAAGGGCGGCCCGCTCGGCTCGGCGAAGGTCGCCAAGCCGACCATCGCCGCCGGTGAGACCCACACCACCGAGGTCACGATCGGTGCGGGCGTCTCCCGCCTCGACATCGCGATCGGCAAGACGTCCGACACGGGCGCCGACCTCGACCTGGACGTGTACAAGGACGGCGTCAAGGTCGGCTCCTCCGCCGACGGCGACTCCGAGGAGGCCGTGAGCCTGGTCAACCCGGCCGCCGGCACCTACACCATCGAGGTGTTCGGCTACGCGATCCCGTCCGGCTCCACCGCGTACGACTACCGCGACGTGTACTTCTCGGCCGCCCTGGGCTCCGTCCAGGTCGACGAGAACGCCGCGGTGAACCTCGCCACCGGCGCCACCGCGCAGGTCTCGGCGAACGTCCTGGTCAGCAGCGCGGCCCCCGAGGGCCGGCAGTTCTTCGGCCAGGTCCAGCTGCTGAACGCCCGCGGCACCGCCGCCGGCACCGGCAGCGTGCAGATCGAGAAGGTCCTGCCGTAACCCGGTAGCGGAACGGCGGAGGGGGCGGTGCTCGCGCGGAGCACCGCCCCCTCCTGTTCTCCCCCACGACCAGCCCCGAGCAGGCAAAACGGACGTTCGCCGGACCTGCGACACGGCCGCCACGCGCTCCTCACGCCCGTTCGCGATCAGGACACTGTCCGTTCCTCGGACAATGGATTGGACAAGGCTCGTGGGGTCGAACGCATGATGGCCTCACGCGCGCTCGCGTCGTACGTATCGAAGGAGTCACCGTGAGGGTCGGAATCGTCGGAGCCACCGGACAGGTCGGCGGAGTCATGCGCGGCATCCTCGCCGAGCGGAAGTTCCCGGTGGACGAGCTGCGGCTGTTCGCCTCGGCCCGCTCCGCGGGCTCCACCCTCGAGTGGGAGGGCCGGGAGATCACCATCGAGGACGCCTCGACGGCCGACTACTCCGGCCTGGACATCGTGCTCTTCTCGGCGGGCGGCGCCACCTCCAAGGCCCTGGCCGAGAAGGTCGCCTCGCAGGGCGCGGTCGTGATCGACAACTCCTCCGCCTGGCGCAGGGACCCCGAGGTCCCCCTCGTCGTCTCCGAGGTCAACCCGCACGCGATCAAGAACCGCCCCAAGGGCATCATCGCGAACCCGAACTGCACCACCATGGCCGCGATGCCGGTGCTGCGCCCGCTGCACGACGAGGCCGGCCTGACCGCGCTGATCGCCACCACCTACCAGGCCGTGTCCGGCTCGGGCCTGGCCGGTGTCGCCGAGCTCAAGGCCCAGGCGTGCGCCGTGTCGGAGGCGGCCGACCAGCTGACCTTCGACGGCGGGGCCGTCGCCTTCCCCGAGCCGGGCGTCTACAAGCGCCCGATCGCCTACAACGTGGTCCCCCTCGCGGGCAACCTGGTCGACGACGGCTCCTTCGAGACGGACGAGGAGCAGAAGCTCCGCAACGAGTCCCGCAAGATCCTGGAGATCCCGGAGCTCAAGGTCTCCGGCACCTGCGTGCGCGTCCCGGTCTACTCCGGCCACTCCCTCCAGGTCAACGTCCGCTTCGAGCGCCCGATCAGCGTCGAGCGCGCCTACGAGCTGCTGGGTGACGCCCCCGGCGTCGAGCTCTCCGAGATCCCGACCCCCCTCCAGGCCGCGGGCAAGGACGCCTCCTACGTGGGCCGCATCCGGGCCGACGAGACCGTGGAGAACGGGCTCGCGCTGTTCCTGTCGAACGACAACCTCCGCAAGGGCGCCGCCCTGAACGCCGTCCAGATCGCCGAGCTGGTCGCCGAGGAGCTGCGCGGCTGACCCGCGCGGGCGACGGACGGGCGAGGGGCGGGTGCCGGTCGGCGCCCGCCCCTCGTGCGCGTCGGGGCGGCGGAAACCGGACGTCGTGTTCGCCCGTGGATTACCTCCGGGTATCGCACGGGGTCCTCGTGGAAGGATGGGCCGGAACGTCACCATCAAAGGAGATGACCGCGTGCCAGGCACGAATCTCACCCGTGAAGAGGCCCAGCAGCGGGCGCAGCTGCTCACCGTCGACTCCTACGAGGTCGAACTCGACCTCAGTGGAGCACAGGAGGGGGGCACCTTCCCCTCCGTGACCACGGTGCGCTTCCGGTCGGCCGAGGCCGAGGCCGAGACCTTCATCGACCTCGTCGCCCCGGCGGTGCACGAGGTCGTCCTCAACGGCAAGTCCCTGGACGTCGCCGCCGTCTTCCGCGACGCGCGCATCACGCTGCGGCACCTGGCGGCCGGGGAGAACGAGCTCCGCGTCGTCGCGGACTGCGCGTACACCAACTCCGGCGAGGGCCTGCACCGCTTCGTCGACCCGGTCGACCAGCAGGCGTACCTGTACACCCAGTTCGAGGTGCCGGACGCGCGCCGCGTCTTCGCCAGCTTCGAGCAGCCCGACCTGAAGGCGACGTTCCGGTTCACCGTCACGGCCCCGGAGGGCTGGACGGTCGTCTCGAACTCCCCGACGCCGGACGCCGCCGACGTCAAGGACAACGTCTGGCGCTTCGAGCCGACACCGCGCATCTCCACGTACATCACCGCGCTGATCGCGGGCCCGTACCACTCGGTGCACAGCTCGTACGAGGGCCCGGACGGGCAGTCGGTGCCGCTGGGCATCTACTGCCGCCCCTCGCTCGCCGAGTTCCTCGACGCGGACGAGATCTTCGACGTGACGCGGCAGGGCTTCGACTGGTTCCAGGAGAAGTTCGCGTACGCCTACCCCTTCGCCAAGTACGACCAGCTGTTCGTGCCGGAGTTCAACGCGGGCGCGATGGAGAACGCGGGCGCGGTCACCATCCGCGACCAGTACGTCTTCCGCTCGAAGGTGACGGACGCGGCGTACGAGGTGCGCGCCGAGACGCTGCTGCACGAGCTCGCGCACATGTGGTTCGGCGACCTGGTCACCATGGAGTGGTGGAACGACCTCTGGCTGAACGAGTCGTTCGCCACCTACACGTCGATCGCCTGCCAGGCCTCCGCGGAGGGCTCGAAGTGGCCGCACGCGTGGACCACGTTCGCCAACTCCATGAAGACCTGGGCGTACCGGCAGGACCAGCTGCCCTCCACGCACCCGATCATGGCGGACATCCGCGACCTGGAGGACGTGCAGGTCAACTTCGACGGCATCACGTACGCCAAGGGCGCCTCGGTGCTCAAGCAGCTCGTCGCCTACGTCGGCACCGACGCCTTCTTCCAGGGCGTGCAGGCGTACTTCAAGGCGCACGCGTACGGGAACACACGCCTGTCCGACCTGCTGGGCGCCCTGGAGGAGACCTCCGGACGCGATCTGACCGCCTGGTCGAAGGCGTGGCTGGAGACGGCCGGCATCAACATCCTGCGCCCGGAGATCACCACCGGCGCGGACGGCACGGTCACCTCCTTCGCCGTCCGCCAGGAGGCCCCGGCGCTGCCCGCCGGCGCCAAGGGCGAGTCGACCCTGCGCCCGCACCGGATCGCGATCGGCCTGTACGAGCTCCAGGACGGCTCCCTCGTCCGCACCGAGCGGATCGAGCTGGACGTCGACGGCGCACTGACGCCGGTGCCGGAGCTCGTGGGCCGTGCCCGGCCGGCCGTCGTGCTGCTCAACGACGACGACCTGTCGTACGCGAAGGTCCGGCTGGACGAGGAGTCCCTGGCCGCGGTCACCGCGCACCTGGGCGACTTCGCCGAGTCCCTGCCGCGCGCGCTGTGCTGGGCCTCGGCCTGGGACATGACGCGCGACGGCGAGCTCGCCACCCGCGACTACCTCGCGCTGGTCCTCTCGGGCATCGGCAAGGAGTCCGACATCGGTGTCGTCCAGTCGCTCCAGCGCCAGGTGAAGCTGGCCGTCGAGCTGTACGCCGACCCGGCGTGGCGCGAGGAGGGCCTGGCGACCTGGACCGAGGCCACGCTGGAGAACCTGCGCGCGGCCGAGCCGGGCAGCGACCACCAGCTGGCGTGGGCGCGGGCCTTCGCGGCCACGGCCCGCACCGAGGGCCAGCTGACCTACCTGTCGGCGCTGCTGGACGGCGCGGCGGAGATCGAGGGCCTGGTCGTCGACACCGAGCTGCGGTGGAGCTTCCTGGAGCGGCTCGTCGCGACGGGCGTGGCCGGCGAGGCTGCCGTCGCCGCCGAGCTGGAGCGGGACCCCACGGCGGCCGGCGAGCGCCACGCGGCGACCGCGCGGGCGGCGCGCCCGACGGCGGAGGCCAAGGCCGAGGCCTGGGCCTTGGTGGTGGAGGGCGACGCCCTGCCGAACGCGGTGCAGGAGGCCGTGATCGGCGGCTTCGTCCAGACCGACCAGCGCGAGCTGCTGGCTCCGTACACCGAGAAGTACTTCGCGGTGGTCAAGGAGGTCTGGGAGACGCGGAGCCACGAGATCGCGCAGCAGGTCGCGGTGGGTCTCTACCCGGCCCTCCAGGTGTCGCAGGAGACCCTGGACGCGACGGATGCCTGGCTGGCCTCCGCCCAGCCGAACGCGGCCCTGCGCCGCCTGGTCTCGGAGTCCCGCGCGGGCGTCGAGCGCGCGCTGAAGGCCCAGGCGGCCGACGCCGCTGCCGCTGCCGCTGCCGCTGCCGCCTAGGGGGTCCCCCGGGCTCCGCCCGGGCCCGGTCCTCAAACGCCGGACGGGCTGGAATTCCAGCCCGCCCGGCGCCGAAGACCGGGGCCCGGACCGTCCCAGCCCCGCCGCGCTTGAGGCACGGGACCCGGGACGGAGCCCCGACCTTGAGCCCCGCCGGCGCTTGAGGCGCGGGGCCGGGCAGGGCCCGGGGAACGGTGGAAGGGCGGGGCGGGGAGACGGCCCCGCGCAGCGGCACCCCGCACCCGGCGGCGGCAGCGCGCTCAGCGCTCGGCAGCGACCGCCCGCAAGGCGGCGAGGACGTGCGCCACCGCGGGAGCGGACTCGGCTCCGCGCCGGACCGCCGCGATCACGTGCCGGGTCGGGCGGTCCCGGGACAGCACGCGGACCACCACCCCCGAGGCCCGGCTCGACACCATGCGCGGGACCAGCGCCACACCCATCCCCGCCTCGACCATCGCCAGGATCGCCGTCCAGCCGGACGCCGAGTGCGCCTGCTCCGGTACGAAGCCCGCCGCCTCGCACGCGCCCCGCGCGATCTCCGACCACGGGCCGCTGCCCCCGTAGATCCACGGGTCGCCGGACAGGTCAACGAGCCGCAGTTCCGGCGCGGCCGCCAGCGGATGGCCCGGCGGCAGGGCCACGTCCAGCGGGTCCTCCAGGAGCGTCAGCCGGGTGAACCGGGGATCCCGCGCGGTCGGCGCGTGCGCCGCCAGGGACAGCGCCAGGTCCACTCCGCCGGCCGACAGCAGCTCGTAGGACTCCGCGGCCTCCGTCTCCCGTACCCGGACGTCCACCCCCGGACGGGTCCGCCGCAGGGCGGCCACGGCCGGCACCACCAGCGCCGGTACGGCGGTGGAGAAGGCGCCGACCCGCACCTCGCCCGCGTCCCCCGCGAGGTAGCGGGCCAGCTCCGCGTCGGCCTGCTCCAACTGCGCGAACACCGCCTCCGCGTGGCGCAGTACGAGGTGCGCCGCGTCCGTCAGCCGCACCCTGCGGCCCTGGGCCTCCAGCAGGACGACGCCCAGCTGCCGCGCGAGATTGGTCAGCTGCTGCGAGACCGCCGAGGGCGTCATGTGCAGCGCCTCCGCCGTCGCGGTCACGGTCCCCCGGTCGGCGAGGGTCCGCAGGATCCGCAGCTTCTTGATGTCCCACTCGCTCATGGGCGGAATCTACCTCCGGGCGCCCAGGGCCACGCCGCCGAGGATCAGCCCCATGCAGAGCAGTTGCGCGGGACCGGTGCGCTCGTCCAGCAGCAGGAATCCGAGGCCCGCCACGCACACCGGCTGGAGGTAGTAGACGACTCCGGCGCGGGCCGCGCCGATGACCGAGACGGCTCGGTTCCAGGCGAAGAAGGCGACGGCGGAGGAGAAGACACCGACGTACAGCAGCTGTCCGACCGGGCCGGCGGTGGCCTCGAAGCCGCCCTGGACGGTGACGGAGACGGCGTAGGCGGGCGCCAGCATCAGCGCGCCGAGCGCGAAGGTGGTGATCAGGAAGGCCAGGCCGCCCAGTGCGGCGGGCTTGCGCTTGAGCAGGGCGCTGTACGTGGCGAAGGCGAGGGCGGCGGCGAACATCCACAGGTCGCCGGCTGCGAAGTCGAAGCCGAGGGAGCCGTCGCCGACCAGCAGCAGGACGCCGAGGGCGGCGAGCAGCAGGCCGAAGGTGCGCCGGCCGCCGAGCCGTTCGCCGCCGAGTCGGGCGTAGAGCGCCATGACCACCGGCGAGGCGGCCATGATCATGCCCATGTGGGAGGCGGAGGTGGTGAGTCCGGCCTGGTGCACCAGTGTGTTGTACAGGGCGACGCCGAACAGCGAGGCGAGGGCGATGTAGCCGAAGTGGCGCCGGATCAGGGCCCGCTGCCGCCAGGCCTGGCGGGCGGCGAAGGGCGCGACGGCGACCAGGGCGATGACCCAGCGCCAGAAGACGGCCTGGACGGGCGGGACGGTCTCGGCCATCCCCCGGGTGGCGACGAAGCTGCCGGACCAGACGACCGTCGCGAGCAGGGCGAGGAGGACACCGAATCCGGTGGCCCCCTTCTTCCCCCTCCTGCTGTGCTGTGTCTGCGAAACGGTGCGGACTCGGTCCGTGACGGCCACGGTGCGTCTCCCCCTCGGGTTCGCCGGTCGATGCGAGACCTACCGTCGCACCCGTCCATCAGTCAGGTCCATCGAAATGTTTTGATCGATCTGTTCAGTTTCACTGAACGGTTTCACCGGCGGCGCGGTCCGCGCGGCAGCCAGCTGTCCGGCGACGGTGGCGCCGAAGGCGAGGGCCATGCCCGCGAGCTGTACGGGCGACAGCGCCTGCCCGAGGGCGGCCCAGCCGATCACGGCGGCGGTCAGCGGGGAGAGCGGACCGAGCAGGGTGACGGAGGTGGCGTCGAGCTGCCCGATGCCGCGGAACCAGAGCCAGTACGCGATACCGGTGTTGATCAGGATCATGTAGCCGTAGCCGAGGAAGGCCTTGCCGTCGAGCGCGGGCGGAGCCCCCTCGACGAGCGCGGCGACCGGGATGACGACCAGCCCGCCGGCGGTGAGCTGCCAGCCGGTGGTGGCGAGCGGGCCGACGCCTTCGGGGCGGCCCCAGCGCTTGGTCATGACGGTGCCCGCTCCCATGGAGGCCGAGGACACCACGCCGGCGACGACGCCGACCAGGTCGAGGCGCGCCTCCGCGGTCAGGACGACCATGCCGACCCCGAACGCGGCGACCACGGCGGCGAGGACGGTGCGCAGCCGCGCCCGCTCGCCGAGGAGCAGGGCGGCGAGCCCGACGACGAACAGCGGTCCGGCGGCGCCGAGCACGGCCGCGACCCCGCCGGGCAGCCGGTAGGCGGAGAGGAACAGCAGCGGGAAGAAGGCGCCGATGTTGAGCGTGCCGAGCACGGCGGACTTCCACCACCACGCGCCCTTGGGCAGGGTCCGGGAGAGGGCGACCAGCAGCAGCCCGGCAGGCAGGGCCCGCATCAAGCCGGTGAACAGGGGGCGGTCGGGTGGCAGCAGTTCGGTGGCGACGGCGTAGGTCGAGCCCCAGGAGACGGGGGCCAACGCGGTCAGGGCGACGGTGGCGGAACGCTTCATGACGGATGCTCCTCGGGCGGCTGAGGAAGGCGATGGCTCCCCCACATCGATCGCTTGTAAGTAGCTTACCGCTAAGCCACTTACCGTCAAGCATCTTTCTTGCGAACCATCCGACGGAGACCGGATACTGCGTCCATGAGCGAGGCCCCTCGGCAGCCCGAGAACCCCCGGAGCGTCGACGCGGACGCCGTCGACGCGATCACCGCACAGTGGTACGCCGTCCGCCCCGACCTCGAAACGGCGCCCATGGCCGTCTTCGGGCGCATGTACCGCATCACCAGGGCCATGGGCGACGCGATGGAAGCGACCTACGGCCGCTTCGGCATCTCGCGCGGGGAGTTCGACGTCGTCGCCACCCTGCGCCGCTCCGGCGTCCCCTACACGCTCTCGCCGCGGCAGCTGTCGGCCACGCTCATGCTGACGACGGGCGGTATGACCGGCCGGCTGGACAAGCTGGAGAAGGCGGGGCTGCTGTGCCGCAAGCCCGATCCGCACGACCGCCGCGGACTCAAGGTGACGATCACCGACCGGGGCCTGGCCCTCATCGACGAGGCGGTCACGGCGGGCCTGGAGGTCCAGCGCGCCGCGCTCGCCGGGCTGAGCGACGAGGAGGTCGCCGTCCTCACCGGCCTCCTGCGCAAGCTGCTCGCGGGCCTCTGAGGGCCGGGAACGCGAGGCGACCGGGAACGCGAGGCGGCCGCCACCCCTCGCGGGCGGCGGCCGGAAACACGACAAGGCGCCGGGGGTCGCCGCCGGCCCGGAACAACCGGCCGTGCGAACCCCCGGCGCCCGGGAAGTCCTGTGGTACCGACCCGGGGGTCAGACCTGCTTCTGCTCCTTGCGCGACTTGTCGCCGACCATCACGAGACCCGCGATGACCAGGAACAGCACGATCGGGGCGATCACGAACAGACCGATCGTGTCGGCAATGCTCAGGCCCGGGCCCGGGTCGTCGCCGTCGTCGCGGGTCAGCGCCAGGGCGGGAGACGTCATCAGCAGCATCATCAGCGTCGTTCCGGCCGTGACGGCGCCGGCGCGCAGAGCGTTCTTCTTGTCCACGGTGCAAACGTAGCGAACACCTAAACGGCCCGCGCGCCCGGGGGTGCCGTACGGGGCCCCGCACCGTCCCGCAGTCCCGCCCGCACCGCGCCCAGCAGGGCGTTCGCCCGGGGCGAGGCGGCCAGTTCCTCCAGGGTCAGCGGCCGCCCCGAGGCATCGGCGACCGGCAGCCGCCAATTGGGGTACTGGTCCCAGGTGCCCGGCAGGTTCTGCGGCCGCCGGTCGCCCACCGCGTCGGGCAGCCACACGCCGACCAGCCGCGCGGGAGTGCGCAGCAGGAACGCGTACAGGGACCGCACGGCGGACTCCTCGTCCTTGGTCTCCAGACCGAGCCCCTCCAGCAGTTCCAGCCACTCGGCCGTGTCGGCGGCGTCCTCGGCCCGCTCCCGCTCGGCCGGGCGGGTCAGCAGCCCGAGCCGGTCGCGCAGCTCCACGTGGCCCCCGGCGAGCTTGGCGGCCGTGGGCGGCAGGTCGTGGGTGGTGGCCGTGGCCAGGCAGTCGGCACGCCACTCCTGCGGCGGGAGCGGGCTCCCGGTTCCGGCCCAGTCCCGCTCGAACCAGAGCACGGAGGTGCCGAGCACCCCGCGCCGGGCCAGCCGGCGGCGGACCTCCGGCTCCACCGTCCCGAGGTCCTCACCGATGACCAGGGCCCCGGCCCGGTGGGCCTCCAGCACCAGGACGGCCAGCATCGCCTCGCCGTCGTAGCGGACGTACGTACCCTGCGCGGGCGGCATCCCCTCCGGGATCCACCAGAGCCGGAACAGACCCATGACGTGGTCGATCCGCAGCGCGCCGGCGTACCGGAACACCTCGCGCAGCAGGTGCCGCAGCGGCGCGTAGCCGGCCGCCGCCAGCCGGTCCGGGCGCCAGGGCGGCAGCCCCCAGTCCTGGCCGCGCGCGTTGAAGGCGTCCGGCGGGGCGCCCACCGTCGTCCCCGTGGCGTGCGCGGAGGGCTCGGCCCAGACGTCCGCGCCCTGCGGGTGCACGCCGACCGCCAGGTCGTGCACGATGCCGACGCTCATGCCCGCCTCCCGCGCGGCCCGCTGGGCGGCGGCGAGCTGGGCGTCGGTCAGCCACGCGAGCCAGCAGCGGAACTCCACCTCCCCCGGCTCGGCCTCGGCGCCCTCGGGCCAGCGCGCCGGATCCGTCCCGTACCGCTCGACGAGGGCGAACCAGGTCGCGTGCCCGGCGAGCGCCGCCCCGCCGGCGGTGCGGAAGCGGGCGAAGTCGGCGGCGCGCGCGGGCTCGCGCGGGACCGCGTACAGCAGCCGCAGCGCCGCCAGCTTGAGCTCCCACACCGCGTCCCGGTCGATCAGCGCGCCCTTCTCCAGGACCTGGCGGCGCAATGCACCGCCCCGGGCGGCGAGATCGGCGAGGGCGGCCCGGTCGGCGCAGCCCGCGTACTCCGGGACGTCCTCGATCCGCAGGTGGACCGGATCGGGGAAGCGCCGCGAGGAGGGGCGGTACGGGGAGGGGTCGGTCGGGGTGCCGGGCACGGCCGCGTGCAGCGGATTGACCTGGATGAAGCCGGCGCCGTGGGCGCTGCCGGCCCAGCGGGCGAGCGCCGCCAGGTCACCGAGGTCGCCCATGCCCCAGGAGCGCTCGGAGAGCAGCGAGTACAGCTGGACCAGCAGCCCGTGGGTCCGCTCCGGCGCGGCCGGGGCCCGGTCCGGGGCGAGGATCAGGGTGGCTCCGGCCGTCCGGCCGTCCGGCAGGTCGGCGGTGATCCGGTGGACGCCCAGCGGCAGCCCCGCCGGCAGCGGGCCGTCGACCGACGTGTCCCACGCGGCGCCGGCGCCCGGCACGGCCTCGTCCGGATCCAGCCGGATCCGGGTCCCCGGCGGCAGTGCGGCCAGTTCGGGCGGCGGGGGTGCGCCCTCCCACCGCACCAGGACCGGCGGCAGCAGCCGCGCGGCCGCCTCCCGCTCGGCCTCCGCCAGCCGTTCCCGGACGCACTCGGGGGTCCCGGTGGCCACCCCCAACAACCCGAGCACGGCGCGGACCGTCGCCTCGGGAACCCGGACGGTCACGTCGGCGGCGGGCTGGTAGGCGGTGGCGATGCCGTGCAGGTCGGCGAGCCGGGCCAGGTCGTCCATCGACGGGCACTCCTTCGTCGGTACGTGAGGGCGGGTCAGAAGGGTGGGTCAGAAAGGGGATCGGCCGAGCGGGCACCGCCGGGGAACACCGCAGCCATACCCACTCGGGGGCATCGCATTCCTGGCGTATCCAGGTCAGATCGCCCGCCCACATTGACACTCCAGCCGCACGAGTGGTGGGCTCGGGCTCATTCGTACGAGCGGGGGACGTCTCGGGACGGGGAGGCTCTGTGCAGCTCAGGGGCAGGAGGCGGGCCGTTGCGGCCGCCGTGGCCGTGATCGCGTCGCTGCTGGGCGGCGCGGTGGCCGCGGCTCCGCCGGGCGCCGTCGCGACGCCGGCTCCGCCGGTCGCGCCGACCGTGGATCCGGCGTCCGGGTCCGACCCGGTGCCCGTGCTGGATCCCCGCGCCGATTCCCCGCGCACCGCCGCCGAGGGGCCCGCCGTGTGGCCCCGGCCGAGGTCGATGGCGGCCGATCCGGCCCGTGAACTGCCGCTGGGCACCCAGGCCGTGCTGATCGCCCCGGCCGACACCGACCCGTACGCCCGCCAGGTGGTGCGGGACGCCCTGCGCGCGGCGGGCGTGCGCACCGTGCACGAACCGGCCCCCGGGGAGCCGCTGCCGCGGACGGGCACCGTCGTACGGCTCCAGGGCCCGGACGCGGAGGAGGCGCTGCGGGCCCTCGGCGCGGCCGCGGCGACGGACCTGCCGGACGGCGGCTACCGGCTGGCGGTGGGGCGGCCCGGCGGCAGGGACACGGTCGCGCTGGCCGGCGTCGGCGGGTCGGGGCTCTTCCACGCGGCGCAGACCCTGCGCCAACTGCTGGCCGGCGGCGGGGGCAAGGTGCCCGGCGTACTGGTCCGCGACTGGCCGGCCGCGCCCGTGCGCGGGATCACCGAGGGGTTCTACGGTCAGCAGTGGACCCGGGAACAGCGCCTGGCGCAGCTGGACTTCATGGGCCGCACCAAGCAGAACCGGCTGCTGCTCGCGCCCGGCGACGACCCCTACCGGACCACGGGCTGGCGCCAGGAGTACCCGGCGGAGCGCCAGGAGGAGTTCCGGGCGCTGGCGGAGCGGGCCCGGGCCAACGCGGTGGTGCTGGGGTGGGCGGTGACCCCCGGCCAGTCGATGTGCCTGTCCTCGGCGGCGGACCGGGCGGCGCTCGCACGCAAGGTGGACGCCATGGGGGAGCTCGGCTTCCGGGCCTTCCAGCTGCAGTTCCAGGACGTCAGCTACACCGAGTGGGGCTGCCGCGCGGACCGCGAGCGGTACGGCAAGGGTCCCGCGGCGGCCGCGAAGGCGCACGCGGAGGTCGCGGGCGGGCTGGCGGCGCACCTCGCCGAACGGCATCCGGGAGCGGCCCCGCTGTCCCTGCTGCCGACGGAGTACTACCAGGAGGGCGCCACCGCCTACCGGACGGCCCTGGCCCGGACGTTGGACGAGCGGGTGGAGGTGGCCTGGACGGGCGTGGGCGTGGTCCCGCGCACGATCACGGGCAAGGAGCTGGCCGGCGCGCGCTCGGCCCTCGGGCACCCGCTGGTCACCATGGACAACTACCCGGTGAACGACTGGGACCCCGGCCGGATCTTCCTCGGCCCCTACGCGGGTCGCGAGCCGGCGGTGGCGGCCGGTTCGGCGGCGCTGCTCGCCAACGCGATGCCGCAGGCCGCCCTGTCCCGGGTCCCGCTCTTCACCGCGGCGGACTACGCCTGGAACCCGCGCGACTACCGGCCGGGCGAGTCCTGGGCGGCGGCGGTGCGCGACCTGGCGGGTGCCGACCCGCGGGCCCGGGAGGCGCTGGCGGCCCTGGCCGGCAACAGCGCGTCCTCCGGGCTCAAGCAGGAGGAGTCGGCGTACCTGAAACCGCTGGTCGAGCAGTTCTGGCAGGCCCGGGCCACGGGTGATCCGACGGCCGGGACCGAGCTGCGCAAAGCCTTCGGGGTGCTGCGCGAGGCCCCCGCGCGGCTCCCGCACCTCGCGGGCGAGGCCGGTCCCTGGCTGGAGCGGCTCTCGCGCTACGGAACGGCCGGTGAGCGGGCCCTGGACGTCCTGCAGGCCCAGGCCCGGGGCGACGGAACGGCCGCCTGGCAGGCCTCGCAGGCGCTGGCCGCCGCCCGGCGGGAGCTGTCGGAGCCGGGCCCGGCGCGGGTGGACCGGGCCGTCCTGGAGCCGTTCCTGACGAAGGCGGCGGCCGAGGCGGACGGCTGGACCGGCGCCGCCCGTACCACGGGCACGGTGACCACGGACCCGGGCGCCTGGACGGTACGCCTGGACACCGCGCGCCCCGTGTCGGCGGTGACCGTGATGACGGACCCGCTCCCGTCGGGGGCGCGGGGCGCGGCGGTGGAGGCCCACGTACCCGGCGAGGGCTGGCGCAAGGTCGGCGAGGCCGCCGCGTCGGGCTGGACGCAGGTGGAGACGGCGGGCCTGCGCGCGGACGCGGTACGCCTGTCCTGGACGGGGACGGCCCCCGCCGTGCACCGGGTGGTGCCCTGGTTCGGCGACGGGCCGCAGGCCGGCTTCGAGCTGGCGGACGGGGCCGGGGCCGACGTGGAGATCGGCGGCGCCCCGCGCCGGGTGACGGCGGAGCTGTCCGCGTTGGGGCCCGGCGACGTGGCCGGCCCGCTGGCGGCGCGGCCGCCCGCGGGCATCACGGTGCGCCTGCCGGAACGCGCCACCGCCCCGCGCGGGGCCAAGGTGTCGATCCCGCTGGAGGTCGCGGTCGCACCGGCGACCCCGGCCGGGAGCTACGCGGTGCCGGTCTCCTTCAACGGGGAGTCCCGGATCCTGACGGTGCGGGCGGTGGCCCGGACGGGCGGCCCGGACCTGCTGCGCACCGCGCGGGCCACCTCCTCGGCGAACGAGACCCCGGACTTTTCGGCCTCCGCGGCCGTGGACGGCTCCCCGGCCACCCGGTGGTCCTCGCCCGCGGTGGACGGGGCGTGGTGGCAGGCGGAGCTGCCGGCCGCGGCACGCGTGGGCCGGGTGACGCTCCACTGGCAGGACGCCCACCCCTCGGCGTACCGGGTGGAGACCTCCGCGGACGGCGCGTCCTGGCGCCCGGCCGCCGCGGTCCCCTCCTCCCGCGGCGGCGTCGAGTCCCTCCGCATGGACGCCCCGGACACCCGCTTCCTGCGCGTCACGTGCGACTCCCGCGCCACGAAGTACGGCTGCTCCCTCTGGTCGGCGGAGGCCTACGCGGTATCCCCATGACCCCGGCGGGACACACCACCCCCGCGCCCGGGCACGGACGGAAGCCCGGCCCCCCAGCCCGCCGGCGATTGAGGCGCGGGGTGCGGGGCACGGGCCGGAGGCCTGACTGGCGCGTCGTGCGGGGCGGGGGCCTGACTCCAGCCCCGCCGGCGATTGAGGCGCGGGGTGCGGGGCGGAGCCCCGGCGGCCGGGCCGCAGGCCGACGCCGGGCGCGACCCCGCACGATCCGCCCCCGACGGAGTCAGGAGGCCGCGACCCCGATCCGGTCCAGCGCGTCCTCGGCCCCGTACGGCTGGAGATACGGCATCCAGCAGGGATCCCGGTGCCCCGTCCCGATGATCCGCCAGGCCAGCCCCGACGGCGGCGCCGGCTGGTGCCGCAGGCGCCACCCCAGCTCCAGCAGGTGCCGGTCCGCCTTGACGTGGTTGCAGCGGCGGCACGCTGCGACGACGTTGTCCCAGGCGTGCTGGCCGCCCCGGCTGCGCGGGACGACGTGGTCCACGCTGGTGGCGACCGCGCCGCAGTACATGCAGCGGCCGCCGTCCCGGGCGAACAGGGCGCGCCGGGTGAGCGGAACGGGCCCCCGGTAGGGGACCCGCACGAAGCGCTTGAGCCGTACCACGCTGGGAGCGGGGACGACTTTCGTAGCGCTGTGCAGATAGGCGCCGGATTCCTCCAGGGAGACCGCTTTGTTCTCCAGGACGAGGACGAGCGCGCGGCGGAGCGGTACGACGCCGAGCGGCTCGTACGACGCGTTGAGGACCAGGACGTGCGGCACGGACTGCCTCCTTGTACGCCGGCGGCGCGTGGCTCGCGCCGGGACGATCTGCTCTCCAGTCTCTCCTTACGGCTGGTCGAAGCGCCACCACGCGCCCGTAACGGGTCCGAGGTGTTTTCAACCACACCCACTGCATCCCCGGGTGAGCCTGGTCTCTCCCTCGAACACGGCACGGGGGTGAAGGGAATGCCCCGTTAGTGTGGTTGGTCTGCCCGCACACCCGCCCTCGGACTCCGTCCGGGGGAACCCCGCCGGGCAGGTCGCGATACCTGGAGGTTCCCGCCGTGCCCTGGTCCGCCGCCCTGCTGCCCCTCGCAGCCGACACCCCGGACGCGTCCACCACGCTCAAGGAGACCCACGAGAACGTCACCAACGCCGCGAGCTTCATCGAGGAGAACTGGGCCGGATGGCTCTACCTCGGCCTGCGGATCCTGCTCATCATCGTCATCGCGGCGGCGCTGCGTTCGGTCGTCCGCAAGTCCCTCACGAAGCTGATCACGCGGATGAACCGCGGCGCCGAGGCCGTTGAGGGCACCGCCCTGGGCGGGTTGCTCGTCAACGCGGAGCGGCGGCGGCAGCGTTCCGAGGCGATCGGTTCCGTGCTGCGCTCGGTGGCCTCGTTCCTGATCCTCGGCACGGCCGGGCTGATGGTGCTCGGGGCGCTGGACATCAACCTGGGCCCGCTGCTGGCGAGCGCCGGTGTGGCCGGTGTGGCGATCGGTTTCGGTGCCCGGAACCTGGTGACCGACTTCCTCTCGGGCGTGTTCATGATCCTGGAGGACCAGTACGGCGTCGGGGACAAGATCGACGCGGGTGTGGCCTCCGGTGAGGTCGTCGAGGTCGGCCTGCGGGTGACCAAGCTCCGCGGCGACAACGGCGAGATCTGGTACGTGCGCAACGGTGAGATCAAGCGGATCGGCAACCTCAGCCAGGGTTGGGCGACCGCGGGCGTGGACATCCAGGTCAAGCCCTCGGAGAGCCTGCTGCGGATCCGCGAGGTGATCCAGGAAGTCTCCGACGCCATGGCCAAGGAGTCGCCGTGGGACGAGCGGCTGTGGGGCCCGGTGGAAGTGCTGGGCCTGGACGAGGTGCTGCTGGCCTCGATGACGGTGAAGGTGTCGGCGAAGACGATGCCGGGCCAGCAGTTCGCCGTGGAGCGCGAGCTCCGCTGGCGGATCAAGGAAGCCTTCGACGCCGCGGGCATCGGCATCGTCGGCGGTCTGCCGGCGGCGGACGAGGACGACGCCCCCGCGGACCCGTCGGCGGCCGTCGCCCCGCCCTCCGCGCTGGCGAACCCGACGTCCCCGCAGGCGATGGCCACCACCCCGATACCGGCTCCGACCGGGCCGCGCATCACCAAGTAGCCCCGGCGGGCCCCTGTCCCTCCTCCCGCTGCCCCGCAGGTCGTGTCCGACCCGGACACGACCTGCGGGGCAGCGGCATTGACATGACCGGAAGTCCAATAGGAAACTTACCTAACAGTTCACCTCGGTGAGGGAGAGACCGCGCCATGCCCGCCACCACGCCCGGAACGCCCAGCCTGCTGCGTGCCATGAACGACCGGGCCGCGCTCGAACTCCTGCTCACGCACGGCCCGCTGTCCCGCACCCGGATCGGGCACCTGACCGGCCTGTCCAAGCCGACCGCCTCGCAGCTGCTGGCCCGGCTTGAGGCCGCCGGGCTCGTCGTGGCCACCGGCACCGACGGCGGCCGCCCCGGCCCCAACGCCCAGCTGTACGCGGTCAACGCCCGCGCCGCGTACGTCGGCGGCCTGGACGTCACCCCCGAGCGGGTCCTCGCGGCCGTCGCCGACCTCACGGGCACGATCGTCGGCAGCCACGAAGTCCCGTACGCACCCGGGCGCGACGCCGTCGAGCAGGTCACCGAGGCCCTCGGCGGCGCCGTCAAGGCCGCCGGGCTGCACCGCTGCGACCTGCACCGCGTGGTCGTCGCCACGCCGGGCGCCTTCGACCCGCAGAGCGGCCGGCTGCGCTACGCCAGCCACCTCCCCGGCTGGCACTCCCCCACCCTCCTCGACGACCTGGCGGCGGCCCTGCCGATGCCCGTCGAGTACGAGAACGACGTCAACCTCGCGGCCGTGGCCGAGCAGCGCCTCGGCGCGGCCCGCGGCCACGAGGACTTCGTCCTGCTCTGGAACGAGGACGGCCTCGGCGCCGCCCTGGTGCTCGGCGGGCGGCTGCACCGGGGCTGGACCGGCGGCGCGGGCGAGGTGGGCTTCCTGCCCGTCCCCGGCCACCCCCTGGTCCGCCAGGTCACCCGCGCCAACACCGGCGGCTACCAGGAGCTGGCCGGCGTACAGGTCCTGCCCGGCCTCGCCGCGGAGCTGGGCATCGAGCCCGAGCCGGCGCCCGACCCGGGGGCCGCGCCGGAGCCCCGAACCGCCCCGGCGGCCCCGGACGCCCCGGCGGCCCCGGGCTCACCGTACGGTCCGCAGGTCGCCGCAGCCGTCGCGCTGCTCACCCGGGCCGCCGCCACGCCCGAAGGACCGTACCTGCGCTTCCTCCAGTCGTACGCCACCGTGCTCGCCACCGGTCTCGCCTCGCTCGTGGCCGTACTGGACCCGGAGATCGTGGTCCTGTCCGGGGCCGCGATCACCTCGGGCGGCGATCCGCTGCGCGAGCTGCTGGAGGCGGAGCTCGCCGAACTGGCCCCGTCCCGGCCCCGACTGGTCAGCGGCGAGGTCCGGGAACGCCCCGTACTGCACGGCGCGCTGGAGAGCGCGCTGGCCACCACCCGGGACGAGGTGTTCGACACTTCCCGCTGACCGGCGCCCCGGCCGGCCCCGCCCCACCCGTACCACCCGTACCACCCGCCGTACCCGTACCACCCGCCGCACCCGCATCGCCCGCGCCTCCTCCGCACCCCTCCTGTCCAGGAAGTCCCCCGCGCAGAGAGTGACACCGCCATGCCCAGAACCCGCCGTCTGACCACTTCGGCCGCCGCACTCGCCGCCATATCCGTCCTCGCCACCGCGTGTACCGGCCAGAGCGGCAGCGCCGCCGACGACGACCCGGCCAAGGACGTCACCCTCACCTTCTGGCACGGCTGGTCCGCCCCGAGCGAGGCCGAGGCGATCGAGGAGAACATCGCGCGGTTCGAGAAGGCGCACCCGAACATCAAGGTCCGGGTCACCGGCAACATGACCGACGACAAGATCAAGCAGGCGCTGCGGGCGGGCGGCGACAAGGCACCCGACGTCGTCTCCTCCTTCACCACCGACAGCGTCGGCACGTTCTGCAACTCCCGCGCCTTCGCCGATCTGAACCCCTTCCTGGAGAAGTCGGGGATCGACAAGACGAAGGTCTTCCCCAAGACCCTGCTGGAGTACACGCAGTTCGAGGGCAACCAGTGCACGCTGCCCCTGCTCAACGACGCGTACGGCCTCGTCTACAACAAGACGGCCTTCGCCGCCGCCGGGATCACCGAACCGCCCCGCACCTGGAGCCGGTTCACCGAGGTCGCCAAGAAGCTGACGAAGCCCGACGGCGACTCGTACGCGCAGGTCGGCCTGATGCCCACCTTCCACGGCTACGAGACCACCCCCATGCGGCTGGCCGCGCAGTGGAGCCCGACCTACTTCGCCGCCGACGGCACGTCCAACCTGGCCCGGGACCCGGCCTTCGCGAAGATGCTGACCGCGCAGAAGGACCTGGTCGCCCAGCTCGGCGGCTACGAGAAGCTGGAGCGGTTCCGCACCACCTTCGGCGACGAGTGGAGCGCCGAGCACCCCTTCCACACGGGCAAGGTCGCCATGCAGATCGACGGCGAGTGGCGGGCCCCCATGGCCAAGGCGGCGGGGGTCTCCTTCGAGATCGGCACCGCACCGCTGCCCGTGCCCGACGACCAGGCCGCCGACTACGGCAAGGGCTACCTGTCCGGCACGATCATGGGCATCGCCTCGGGCAGCAGGAAGCAGAACGCGGCCTGGGAGCTGGTGAAGTACATGACCACCGACACCGAGGCGGTGGTGGCCTTCGCCAACTCCATCCACAACGTGCCGTCCACGCTCGCGGCCCTGGAGTCCCCCGCCCTCCAGGTGACCCCGGAGTTCAAGACCTTCCTGGACATCGCCCGCCACCCCAAGTCGAGCACCACCCCGGCCCGCGCCGACGGCGGCACCTACCAGCTGACCTTCACCGACTTCGCGTACGGGGTCGAGAAGGGCGACGTCACCGACATCCCGGCGGGGCTCGCGAAGGCCGCCCAGCAGATCGACACGGACATCGCGAAGGCGAAGTAGCCCGCGATGACCGGCACGAGCGTGCACACCCTGCGGACGAAACGCCGCCGCTCCGCCCTGCGGACCGCGGCCTTCATGTCCCCCTGGATGATCGGGTTCGCGGTCTTCTTCGCCTACCCGCTGCTGTCCACCGTCTACTTCTCCTTCACGAAGTACGACGGCTTCCGGCCGCCCGTCTTCAACGGCCTGGACAACTGGAGCTACGTCTTCTCGGACTACCCGCTGTTCTGGCCGGCGATGCGCAACACCCTGTGGCTGGTCGTGATCATGGTGAGCTGCCGCGTCGTCTTCGGCCTGGGCGTCGGCCTGCTCGTCACGAAGATCAAGACCGGCGCCGGCGTCTTCCGGACCCTGTTCTACCTGCCCTACCTCGCCCCGCCGGTGGCCGCCACCCTGGCCTTCGTCTTCCTGCTCAATCCAGGCACCGGCCCGGCCAACACCCTGCTGGACGCGGTGGGCCTGCCCACCCCGGGCTGGTTCACGGACGCCGACTGGTCCAAGCCCGCCCTGACCGCCCTCGCGCTGTGGGGCATCGGCGACCTGATGGTCATCTTCATGGCCGCGCTGCTGGACGTACCGAAGGAGCAGTACGAGGCCGCCGAGCTGGACGGCGCCGGCGCCTGGGCGCGGTTGCGGCACATCACCCTGCCGAACGTCTCCCCGATCATCTTGTTCGCGGTGGTCACCGGGGTCATCCAGGCCATGCAGTACTACACGCAGCCCCTGGTGGCGGGGAAGGTGGCGGCCGGGGTGATCGGCGGCTCCGGCCAGCAGTTCGAGCCCGGCTATCCGGACAAGTCCACCCTGACGCTGCCCCAGGTCGTCTACAACGCCGGCTTCCAGCGCTTCGACTACGGCACCGCCTGCGTCGTCGCCCTGGTGCTGTTCGCCCTCTCCATGGCCTGCACCGCGCTGCTGATGCGCCGCCGCGGCGGGCTGATCGGAGCCGACGCGTGAGCGCGCGCAGCCGCAGGCCCGTCCTGCACTGGATCGGGGTGCATGCGCTGGGCGTGGCCGCCGCCCTGTTCTTCGTCCTCCCCTTCGTCTTCCTCTTCCTGACGTCCTTGATGGGCGACCGCCAGGCACTGACCCGCGACCTGTGGCCGGACACCTGGGAGTGGGGCAACTACGCGACGGTCTGGCACACCCCGGGCTTCCTGACCTGGTGGCGCAACACCCTGCTGTACGCGGGACTCGGCACACTGCTGACCGTGGTCTCCTCGGTTCCCGTCGCATACGCGCTCGCCAAGTTCCGCTTCCGCGGGCGCCGGCTGTCCCTGCTGCTGGTGATCGCCATGATGATGCTGCCGCCGCAGGTGGTGGTCATCCCCATGTACCTCTTCTGGGCCCGGCAGCTCGATCTGTCGGGCACCCTGTGGCCGCTGATCGTCCCGATGGCGTTCGGCGACGCCTTCTCCGTGTTCCTGCTGCGCCAGTTCCTGCTGACGATCCCCGACGAGTACCTGGACGCGGCCCGCGTCGACGGATGCGGCGAGGTACGGACCCTGCTGCGCGTCGTGCTGCCCATGGCCAAGCCCGGTATCGCGGCCGTCGCCCTCTTCCAGTTCTTCGCCGCGTGGAACGACTACTTCGGCCCGCAGATCTACGCCTCGGACAACCCGGCCGCCTGGACCCTCAGTTACGGCCTGGAGTCCTTCAAGGGCGCGCACCACACCAACTGGAACCTGACCATGGCGGCGACCGTGCTCGTCATGGCCCCGGTGATCGTCCTCTTCTTCTTCGCCCAGAAGGCGTTCGTCGAGGGAGTCACCCTGACCGGAGTGAAAGGCTAGTGACGATGAAACTCGCAGTGGTGGGCGGCGGTTCCACCTACACCCCCGAGCTGATCGACGGCTTCGCACGACTGCGCGACACCCTGCCGATCGGCGAGCTGGTACTGATCGACCCGGCCGCCGACCGCCTGGAGCTGATCGGCGGACTGGCCCGGCGGATCTTCGCCCGGCAGGGCCACCCCGGCCTGGTCACCACCACCTCCGACCTCGACGCGGGGGTGGCCGACGCGGACGCCGTACTGATCCAGCTGCGCGTCGGCGGCCAGGCCGCCCGCCTCCAGGACGAGACCTGGCCCCTGGAGTGCGGCTGCGTCGGCCAGGAGACGACAGGCGCCGGCGGGCTCGCCAAGGCGCTGCGCACGGTCCCCGTGGTCCTGGACATCGCCGAACGGGTCCGGCGGGCCAGCCCGCACGCCTGGATCATCGACTTCACCAATCCGGTCGGCATCGTCACCCGGGCCCTGCTGCGCGAGGGGCACAAGGCGGTCGGGCTGTGCAACGTCGCCATCGGCTTCCAGCGGAAGTTCGCTGCCCTGCTGGACCTGGCGCCGGCCGACATCCACCTCGACCACGTGGGGCTCAACCACCTCACCTGGGAACTGGGGGTGCGCCGCGGCGGCCCCGAGGGCGAGGACCTGCTGCCGCGCCTGCTCGCGGAGCACGCGGACGCCGTGGCCGCGGACCTGCACCTGCCGCGCGCGGTGCTGGACCGGCTCGGCGTCGTACCGTCGTACTACCTGCGCTACTTCTACGCCCACGACGAGGTCGTGCGGGAGCTCGGCTCCAAGCCCTCGCGGGCCGCCGAGGTCGCCGCGATGGAGCGGGAGCTGCTCGCCCTGTACGGGGACCCCGCGCTGGACGAGAAGCCCGCGCTGCTGGCCGAGCGCGGCGGGGCCTTCTACTCGGAGGCGGCCGTGGACCTGGCGGCCTCGCTGCTGGGCGGCGGGCCGGGCGTGCAGGTCGTCAACACGTACAACAACGGCACCCTGCCCTTCCTCCCGGACGACGCGGTCGTCGAGGTCCAGGCCCGTGTCGACGGCTCCGGCCCGGTGCCGCTGGCCGCGCCGAGGCCGGCCCCGCTGTTCGCCGGGCTGGTCTCGCACGTGAGCGCGTACGAGGACCTGGCCCTGGACGCGGCGGTGCGCGGCGGCCGGGACCGGGTGTTCAAGGCGCTGCTCGCCCACCCGCTGGTGGGGCAGTTCGACCTCGCCGAGGGGCTGACGGACCGGCTGCTGGCGCACAACAAGGAGCACCTGGCATGGGCCTGACCCTTCCCTCCCCTCCCTCCTTCCCCTCTGTCCTGGCGATCGACGCGGGCAACAGCAAGACGGACGTGGCACTCCTCGGTCCGGACGGCTCGGTACTGCGCACCGGGCAGGCCGGGGGCTTCCAGCCCTCCCGGACCGGGGTGGCCGCGGCCGTCGACGTACTGGCCGAAGCCCTGGCGGCGGCCGGGATCGGGGACGGCGGGGGCGGAGACGGGGAGTACGGGGACGGCGGGGACGGCAGGGGCCGGCCGCTGGCCGCGCACGTGTCGGCCTGCCTGGCCAACGCCGACTTCCCGGCGGAGGAGCGGGAGCTGGCGCACGAGATCGAGCGCCGGAACTGGGGCCGCGTGACCGCGGTGCACAACGACACCTTCGCGCTGCTGCGCGCCGGCCTGCCCACCGGCGCCGAGCCGCGCGGCGTCGCGGTGGTGTGCGGGGCGGGCATCAACTGCGTCGGGATGGCCCCGGGCGGGCGGACCGCGCGCTTCCCCGCCATCGGCCGGATCTCCGGCGACTGGGGCGGCGGGGGCGGCCTCGCCGAGGAGGCCCTGTGGTGGGCCTCCCGGGCCGAGGACGGGCGGGGCGAGGCCACGGAGCTCGCCCGGGCACTGCCCGCGCACTTCGGGCACGACTCGGTGCTCTCGCTGGTCGAGGCCCTGCACCTGGGCGGCATCCCGGCCGGCCGGCGGCACGAGCTGACCCCGGTGCTGTTCGCGGTGGCGGCGGCGGGCGACCCGGTGGCGGGTGCGCTGGTGGACCGGCAGGCGGACGAGATCGTCGCCATGGCCGCGGTGGCCCTCCGGCGCCTGGACCTGCTGACCGAGGAGGTCCCGGTGGTCCTGGGCGGCAGCGTGGCGGCAGCCCGGCACCCGCGGCTCACCGACCGGATCGTGTCGGGTCTCGCCGAGCGCGCTCCGCACGCCCGCATCTCGGTGGTCACGGCGCCCCCGGTCCTGGGCGCCGGCCTCCTGGGCCTGGACGCCCTCGGCGCCCCGTCCGAAGCCCACGGAAAACTCCGCGCCCATTTCGGGTGAACCTGCCCCGGGTTGTCGCCGGTCTGGAACCGTGGCGACCGTACGGACGTATTCACGGTGAAGGGGTGACGGGGGGCGCCCGCCGGGCGGATCGCCCAAGATCCGGCGCGGGTGCTGTGGTCGACCGTCACTACGGCCATACTGCTGCGGAGCAGTGAGACCGAGGGGGAGGTCACGGTGTCCATCGCTTCACGCGCGTCCGCGCCCGAGGTCGGCGCCTCCGTGCCGCCCGCCGGGTCGCATGCGCCGCCGCCCGACGACCCGCCCGGGCGCGGTACCGCCTGGGCCGAGGGCGTCGAGCGGCTGCGCGAGGCCGCCACCACCGAGCCCGGACGGCTCCGGATCATCGGCGCCGCGCTGGCCGCCCTGATCGTGCTGTTCGGCGCGGTGAGCGTGTGGGAAATCGCGGGCCGGACCGCCGCCGCCGACGACGTGGTGGGCCGCAGCCAGCCGTTGAGCGCGGACGCGGCGAGCATCTACCGCTCCCTCGCGGACGCGGACACGGCCTCCTCCAGCGGGTTCCTGGCGGGTGCCCGGGAGACGCGCGAGGTCCGCGAGCGGTACGAGAAGGACATCGCGAATGCCTCCAAACTGCTGGTCAGCGCTGCCGCCAACACCTCGGCCGGCGGGGAGTCCCGCGAGCAGATCGCCCTGCTGAGCGAGCAGCTGCCGCGCTACACGGGGCTGATCGAGCAGGCCCGCGCCACCAATAGGCAGGGCCTGCCGCTGGGCGGCGCCTACCTCCGGTACGCCAATGAGCAGATGACCACCCAGCTGCTGCCCGCCGCGCAGCGGCTGTACGAGGCCGAGACCGGCCGGCTCTACACGGACTACGACGACGCCCGCGCCTGGCCGCTGGCCTCGATGGGTTCGGGTCTGCTCGCGCTCGCCGCCCTGCTGTGGGTGCAGCGGCGCACCTACCGGCGGACGAACCGGGTCTTCAACCACGGGTTGCTCGCCGCGACCGCCGCCTCGGTGGTGGTGCTGCTGTGGCTCGCCGTGGGGCACACGGTCGCGCGGTCGGCGCTGAGCGAGGCCCGGGTGGACGGTCAGGAGTCGCTGAAGGTTCTCAACGACGCCCGGATCGCCTCCCTCCAGGCGCGGGCCGGGGAGAATCTGACGCTGGTCGCGCGGGGCGCCGTACTGACCGAGGACGCGAAGTCCGACAAGTACGACAGGGACTTCACCACCAACCTCAAGCAACTGGACGCCGGGCTGGCGACGGCGCTGCGGCTGGCCGACGACGCGGCCGGCCGGACCCCCGTGACGCACGCGGTGGACGGCGTGGAGCAGTGGAAGCAGCGGCACGCGGCGGCCAGGGAGTCCGACTTGAAGGGTGACTACGAAGCCGCCCTGACCCGGGTCATCGGGGACGAGCTGCACAAGGACAGCAGCGGGGCCGCCTTCGACACGGTGGACGCCTCCCTGGAGCAGGCGGTGGCCCACGAGCAGCGGGAGTTCACCCGGTCCGCCCGGGACGGGCTCGGCGCGCTGGACGGTTTGATGACGGGCGCGGCGGCCCTGGCGGTCGTCGGTGCGGTGGCGGCGCTGCTGGGTATCGGGCGCAGGCTTTCGGAGTACAGGTGAGAGCGATGCGGGGACGAGCCGGGCGGCCGTCCGAGGGACAGCGGGGGCCCGAGAGGCACGCGGGGCAGCCGGGGCACGAGGGGCAAGTGGGGTACGCACCCGCACCCGTCCCCGTTTCCGGCGTGCGGCGCACGGCACGTCGGTTGCGTGGCTGGGGCGGGGTGAGCGCCATGGCCGTTGCCTGCGCGGTGACGGCCGCGACGGTCCTGCTGCCCCTGGCCCAAGCGGCGCCGGAGAGCGGCCGCCCGGCGGTCGGCGGGCCGCCGGCCGCGGTGGCCCTGGCTCCGGCCGCGCCGGGCGACACCTGCCAGGACCCGGAGGCGAGCCTGCGCCCGTCCGGCGTGGACGGCCCGACGATCGCGCGGATCAAGGCAGCGGGCAAGCTCGTCGCCGGCGTGGACCAGAACAGCTTCCGCTGGGGCTACCGCAACCAGTCCGCCGAGGGCCGGCTGGACGGCTTCGACATCGACCTCGTCAAGGCGCTGGCCAAGGACATCCTGGGCGACGAGAACGCCGTCATCTACCGGGCGATCCCCACCAGCCAGCGCATCCCGGCGCTCCAGGACGGGCGGGTCGACATCGTCGTGCGGACCATGACCATCAACTGCAAGCGGCTGGAGGAGGTGGCGTTCTCCACGGCGTACTTCGAGGCCGGGCAGCAGGTCCTGGTGCCCAAGGTCTCGCCCATCACCGGGTACGACGCCTCGCTGCGCGACCGCAGGATCTGCACCGCCGCCGGCTCCACGGCCGAGGCGGCCCTCAAGGCCCAGTCGTTCGGCTCGGTACCGGTCAGCGTGCCCAACCAGCTGGACTGCCTGGTGCGGCTGCAGTTGGGCGAGGTGGACGGCATCGTCACGGACAACGCCCTCGCGGCCGGCCAGGCGGCGCAGGACCCCTCGGTGCGGCTGGTGGGCTCGCCCTTCACCCGGGAGTTCTACGGTGTGGCGATGAACAAGGACGCCTCCGACCTGGTCCGCCGGGTCAACAATGTGCTGGAGGGCTACCGCGCGGGCGGCAGTGACAGCCCGTGGATGCAGGCGTACCGCAAGCACCTGGAGCCCGTGCTGCCCGGGGTCACGGCGCCGCCCGCGCCCAAGTACCGGGACGGCTGAGGCCGGTGGCGGGAGCGGACGCGGCAGCGGAAGCCGCGGCGGGAACGACAGCGGAAGCGGAGGCACGGTCGGTGGCGGAGTCGGGATCGGGGACCGGGGACGGATCCGGAACGGGGCCCGGAGCGCAATCCGCGGTTCTGGACCGGGACGGCGTCGACCGCGCGCTGGCGCGGCTCGGCGCGGAGCACGAGGCCGTCGAGACCTCGCTGCTCGCCCTGCAGGACCACGCCGGGCGCCGGCTCCTGGAGGGGGCCGCGCTGACCGGGACCACCCGGGAGCGGTGGGCCGCCGCGGACGCGGACATCACCCGGCTGTGGACGTACTTCGACGCCTACAGCGGAGCACTGGGCGCCGCCCGGGAGGTCCGTGAGCGGCGCCGCTGGCCGGGCCGTGAGGACCTGGCCGAGCTGACCGAGCGGCTGCGCGGACCGGGGGTGCTGATCGCCGGGGCGGCCGTGGAGGGCGCCGCGCTGGCGGAGCGGATCTCGCTCGCCGAGCTGGTGTCCCGGATGAACGAGCTGTACGCACGCGCGCTGGACGTGGTGGTCGCGGCCGACGCGGTGTGGTCGGCGCTGCCCGCCCGGATCGATCTGCTCGCCGCCGAGCTGCACCGCACCCGCGCCCTGGCCCATTCGGTCGGGGTGCGCCCGGGCGAACACCCCTCGGGCGACGACCTGGAGGACATCACCGCCGAGCTGGCGGAGCTTCGGGCGCAGGTCATCGCGGACCCGCTGGCGTTCTGGCAGCCGACTGCGGCGAGTTCGGCGCCCGGCGGCGGCCGTCCGGACACTGCGCGCTACGACCGGGCCGCGCGGGCACTGGAGGACGTACGCCGCGAGGTCGAGGCCGTGCTGGACGTGCGGCAGGACGCCGAGCAGCGGCTGATCAGCCTGCGGGACGTGCTCTCCCGGGCCGACCGGACCCTGGCGGAGGCGCGGACCGCCCGGGTCGAGGTGCTTGCGAAGATCGCCGCGTCCGAGGTGCCGGCGGTGAGCGGCCCGCCGACGGCGTTGCAGGAGGAGCTGGCGGCGGCGGCCGAGCACCGGCGCCGGTCCCGCTGGCACCGGCTGTCGCCGCTGCTGGAGTCCCTGGAGGAACGGGCCGAGGAGGAACTGCGCCGGGCGCGCGAATCGTTGACGGCGGTGACGGCTCCGCTGGCGGTACGGGCCGAACTGCGCGGTCGCCTCGACGCGTACAAGGCGAAGGTGGCCCGGCACGGCATGGCCGAGGATCCGCTGCTGATCGAGCGGTACGACACGGCCCGGCGGATGCTGTGGAGCGCGCCGTGCGATTTGCGGGCGGCCGAGCAGGCCGTACTGCGCTACCAGCGGGCGACGGCGGAGGCGGTCGCGGTGCAGGGCACGTCGGCTCCCGGAACGGAGGGCGCATGAGCCTGATCGCAACGGCGTGCGCGCGCCCCGGCTGCCCGGGCACGTACGAGGACATGGGCGGCGGCGAGCTGTACTGCGACACCTGCGGGCTGGCGCCGGTCGGCGCGGTCGCCGCGGGCGCGGAGGAGCTGGTGTCCCCGCCGACGGGGATGACGAGCGCGGCGCGGGGCTCCCGGGGGTCGGGGGGCTCCCCCGGTTCGGGTTCCTCGGGGTCGGCGGGCTCCTCGGGGTCGGCGGGTTCCTCCCGTTCGGCCGGCTCGTCGCGGTCGTCGTCCCGTTCGGCGCGGTCGTCGCGGTCGTCGCGCTCGTCCTCGTCCCGGCGCTCGGTGTCGGGGCGGCTGTCGCGCTCGCTGTCGGGGAGCGGGTCCACCCGGTCGGTCTCGGTGCGCAGTTCCGGTTCGGCGGCGGCCTCCTCGGGGCGCGGCCGACTGGGCGCGGGGCTGGTGAACGTACCGGAGGTACCGCGTCCCGATCCGGCGGCGGCGGTCCTGGTGAACCCCGAGGTCCCCGAGCGGAAGCGGTTCTGCTCGCGGTCGGACTGCGGGGCCCCGGTCGGCCGCGCGCGGGGTGAGCGGCCGGGCCGGACGGAAGGGTTCTGCACCAAGTGCGGGCACCCGTACTCCTTCGTGCCCAAGCTGCGCGCCGGCGAGGTGGTGCACGGCCAGTACGAGGTCGCGGGCTGCCTCGCGCACGGTGGGCTCGGCTGGGTGTATCTGGCGGTGGACCGCGCCGTGTCGGACCGGTGGGTGGTCCTCAAGGGCCTGCTGGACACCGGTGACCAGGACGCGATGGAGGCCGCGATCTCGGAGCGGCGCTTCCTGGCGGAGATCGAGCACTCCAACATCGTGCGGATCTACAACTTCGTGGAGCACCTGGACCAGCGGACCGGTTCGCTGGACGGGTACATCGTCATGGAGTACGTGGGCGGCAAGTCGCTCAAGGAGATCGCCAACGAGCGGCGGCGGCCGGACGGGCGGCGCGATCCGCTGCCCGTGGAGCAGGCCTGCGCGTACGGCATCGAGGCCCTGGAGGCCCTCGGTCACCTGCACAGCAGGAACCTGCTGTACTGCGACTTCAAGGTCGACAACGCCATCCAGCAGCAGGACCAGCTCAAGCTGATCGACATGGGTGCGGTGCGGCGGATGGACGACGAGGAGTCGGCCATCTACGGCACGGTGGGCTACCAGGCGCCGGAGGTAGCGGAGTTGGGCCCGTCGGTGGCCTCGGACCTGTACACGGTGGCACGGACGCTGGCCGTGCTGACCTTCGACTTCCAGGGCTACACGAACGTGTTCGTGGACTCGCTGCCGGATCCGGAGCACATCGAGGTGTTCGGGCGGTACGAGTCGTTCTACCGGCTGCTCGTCCGGGCGACGGACCCGGACCCGGGGCGGCGGTTCGCTTCCGCGCAGGAGATGGCGGACCAGCTCACGGGCGTGCTGCGGGAGGTGGTGGCGCTCCAGACCGGGTCGCCGCGGCCGCAGCTGTCCACGTTGTTCGGGCCGGAACTGCGCGTTCCGGACACCCGCCTGTTCGCCGACGCGGCGGGCGAGCGCGTCTCCCGCCTGGGCGAACGCCACTCCCCACCCCCGCGCCGCACCCGCCGCCTGCGGCCTTTCGCCGCCCCCGACCCAGCCCCCGCCCAGGCGCCCGGCGCCCCGACCTTCGGCGCCCCGGCGGGCACGGGCGCCCCGTCGTACGGCACCCCGGCGGGCACGGGCGGCCCGTCGTACGGAACTTCCGGCGCGGCGCCGAGCAGCCAGGCCTGGCCGGGCGCGACGCCTGCGGGCGTCGCCCTGACAGGCACCGGCCCCGGCGCGCCCGGCCCGGCGTACGGGGGTGCGGGCTCCGGCTCCGCGCTGCCCGGCCCGGCGTACGGGGCCGTAGGCTCCGGCTCCGCGCCGCCCGGCACGGGCGACCCGGCACTCGGGGGTTCCGGCGCCGCACCGAGCGGCCAGGTCCCGGGCCCAGGCGGCGCCACGCCGTCCGGAGGCCCGCTGCCCGCCGCAGGCGGAGCGGCGGTGACCGGGCTCGGGAGCACCGCCACGCACGTGGCCGGTCCGGCCGTGCCCGGCCCCCGCCGGACCCCGGCGCCGCCCGCCAGGACCCCGGCGCCGGCCCCCACCCCGGTGGCCCCGCCCGCGGCAGCGCACGCGCACCCCTCGGCCACCACCCTCGACCCCCGCGACACCGCCCTCGCCCTCCCCGTCCCGCTGGTCGACCCGGGCGATCCCAATGCCGGTTTTCTGACCGGCCTGCTGGCCTCCGCCCCCGCCGACCTGCTCGGCGCACTCGGCTCGGCACCGGCCGACTCCGCCGAGCTGCGGCTGCGCGAGCTGCGGGCCCGGCTGGAGCTCGGCGAGCTGCCCTTCGCCATCCGCGCGTTGGCGGAGCTGGAGGCCCGGTACCCCGACGACTGGCGGGTCGTGTGGGCGCGCGGCATCGCCTCCCTGGCCGCCGGTGACGACGAGATCGCGGCCCTGTCCTTCGACGCGATCTACGACGCCTTCCCGGGCGAGCCCGCGCCGAAGCTGGCCCTCGGGCTGTGCGCCGAGGTGCTCGGGCAGCTGGACAACGCCGCCGAGTACTACCGCCTCGTCTGGACCACCGACCCCGGATTCGTCAGCGCGGCCTTCGGGCTGGCCCGGGTCCAGCTGGCCGCCGGCGACCGCGCCGGAGCGGTGCGCACGCTGGAGTCCGTACCGGAGGCGTCCATCCACTACACCGCCGCGCGGGTGGCGGCCGTACGCGCACGTCTGCGCGACCGGTCCCCGCAGGAGCCGCTGCTGGCCGATCTGGTGGCCGCCTCCGACCAGGTGGAGGCGCTGCGGCGGTTCGGTCTGGACCCCGAACGGCAGGAACGCCTCGCGACGGAGGTTCTGGGCTCGGCCCTCGACTGGGTACTGTCGGGTAGCCGGGGTTCCGACCCCGGCCGGACCTCGCTGCTCGGTAGCCAACTGGACGAGCGGGGCCTGCGCTTCGGCCTGGAGCGCTCGTACCGTGTCCTCGCACGGCTGGCACAGCGGGGCGAGGAAAGGATCGAACTGGTGGAGCGGGCAAACCGTTTCCGTCCCCGGACGTGGGTGTGATTGATGTCGATGCATCGGCCGTCTGGCTGCCCCAGCTGTGCGGAACCGCTGGAGGAGGGTGATCGTTTCTGCGGCGTCTGCGGCTACGCCGTCACCGCCCTGCCCCCGGCCCCGGCCGGGGACCGTCCCACGATCCCGATCCCACCCGCCCCACGTCCCCCGCGCGCCGCCGACGGCGGCTACGGGGCGCCGGCCGCGGGCATGGGTCACGGCGTCGCCGAGCCCGCCCCCGGGTGGGGCAGCGTGGCCGCTGCCGCGCCGACCCTGGTCGGTGACCCGGCCGACTGGGCCGCCACGCCCCCGGCGCAACAGGAGCAGCGGCGGGAACAGGAACCGGATCCGGAACGGCAAAGGGATCGCGAACCCCGGCAACCGGCCCGGCCCACCGCCGCCCCGGCCCCGGCCCAGGCCCCGGCCCGGTACGACCTGCCCGGCGGCGGCACACCCCCGGAGGGAACCCCGTGGGGCTCGCCGGAGCACCACGGCGCCGGCGCCGACGGCGCGCGGGCCCCGTACGACGTACCCGGCGGCCACACGCCGCCCGAGGGCACCGGTACCGCAACCGGGCGCGAGAACCCGTACGCCTCCCCCGCCCCGGGGGCTCCGTGGAGCGCTCCCGAGAGCGCGAGCCCGGCGATCAACGGCACGACGCCCAGCAACGAGGACCCGTACGGCGCCTCCCCGCCCGCCCCGGGCGAGGCCGGCACCCCGCCGGACGGCACCCCGTGGGGCGCCGGCGCCGGGAAGACCTGCGTCGCCTGCCGGGCCGGGCACGTCGACACCGACGGCTACTGCGAGCACTGCGGGCACGCGCAGCCCCGGGAGCGCGACCACCAGGAGGAGGAGCTCGGGAGCGTGGCCGCCGTCAGCGACCGGGGCCTGCGGCACCATCGCAACGAGGACTCCTTCGCCGTGGCGGCCACCGCCCTGCCCGACGGTTCCGCCGCGACGGTGGCCATCGTCTGCGACGGCGTCTCCTCCGCCAGCCGCCCCGACGAGGCATCGGCCGCCGCGTCCGGCGCCGCCAACGAGGCCCTGCTCGACGCGCTGCCGCGCGGCGCCCACCCCCAGGAGGCCATGCACGAGGCGATCCTGGCGGCGGCCGCCGCGGTGAACGCCCTGGCCCCGGAGGTCCCGGGCGCCCAGAACGCCCCCGCCTGCACCCTGGTCGGCGCCGTGGTCAGCGGCGGCCTGCTGACCATCGGCTGGGTCGGCGACAGCCGCGCGTACTGGGTGCCGGACGACCGCGCCGCGCTGCCGCGCCGTCTCACCGAGGACGACTCGTGGGCCGCCCAGATGGTCGCGGCCGGCCTGATGGGCGAGGCCGAGGCGTACGCCGACGTCCGCGCCCACGCGATCACCGGCTGGCTGGGCGCCGACGCGTACGACCTCGAACCGCACACCGCCACCTTCAAACCGGACCACCCCGGCGTGGTCGTGGTCTGCACCGACGGGCTGTGGAACTACGCGGAGTCCGCCCGCGAGATGGCCCAGGTGCTGCCCGCGGACGCGGCGACCCGCCCCCTGCACAGCGCCCAGGTCCTGGTGGGGCACGCGCTCGACGGCGGCGGCCACGACAACGTCACCGTGGCGGTCGTACCCTTCGCGGCGCAGCCCGACGCGCCACCGGAACAGGAAGCGGAAGCGGACGCACGCCCCCGGGGCTGAGCCCGGGTCGGGCCCCGGGACCGGCCCGGGCTCCGACCCGCTCCCCGACCCGCCCGGCATCCCGACCGCCCGGCCCGCCCGACCCGCCCCACAACCTCCGGCCCGGCCTGCCCGACCGCCCCCTGCCCCGACCCGACCCGTCCTTTCCCGACCCGACCCGTCCATCCGCCCGCCCCGCCCCGCCCGAGCCCCAGGAGCCCCACCGATGGCGAACTTCGCCAAGCCGCGCGCCCCGCGCTTCAGCGTGGAGGTGTACCAGAACGAGTTCCTCCCCGAGGGCGGGCGGGACGTCCACGCCATCGTCACGGTGACCTCCACCGGCGGGGCCACCGCCACCACCGCGCGCGTGCACGGCCAGGACGCCGCCGTCGTGATCATGGTCGATTGCTCTGGCTCGATGGAGTACCCGCCCGACAAGATGCGCGGCGCCCGCGAAGCCACCGCCGCCGCGATCGACACCCTGCGCGACGGCACCTCGTTCGCCGTGATCGCCGGTACGCACGTGGCCAAGGAGGTCTACCCCGGCCAGGGCCGGCTCGCCGTCGCCGGACCGGCCACCCGCGCCGAGGCGAAGGAGTCGCTGCGCGGCCTCAGCTCCGGCGGCGGAACCGCCATCGGCACCTGGCTGCGCCTGACCGACGGCCTGCTGCGCCGCTCCACCGCCACCATCCGGCACGGCATCCTGCTCACCGACGGCCGCAACGAGCACGAGGAGCCGGCCGTGCTCCGCGCCACCCTCGACGCCTGCGCGGGCCGTTTCACTTGCGACGCCCGGGGGGTGGGCACCGACTGGGAGGTCAAGGAGGTGACGGGCATCGCGAGCGCGCTGCTCGGCTCCGCCGACATCGTCGCCGACCCGGCTCACCTCGCCGGGGACTTCACGCGCATGATGGAGAACGTCATGGGCAAGGAGGTCGCGGACGTGGCCCTGCGGCTGTGGACGCCGGTCGGTGTGGAGATCCAGTACGTGAAGCAGGTCGCACCCGCCGTCCAGGACCTGACCGACCGCCGCGTCGAGGCGGGTCCGCGGGCCGGCGACTACCCGACGGGGTCGTGGGGGGACGAGTCCCGCGAGTACCACGTGTGCGTGCGCGTGCCGAACGCGGCCGTGGGGCAGGAGATGCTCGCCGCCCGCGCCTCGCTCGTCCTGCCCGCGGCGGCGGGCGGGACTCCGGCCGCGGGCGGGCCCCCGGCCGCCGCGCTCGCCCAGGGCCTGGTGCGCGCGGTGTGGACGAACGACCTGGCCGCCTCCACCGCGATCAACCCGCAGGTGGCCCACTACACCGGTCAGGCGGAGCTGGCGCAGGCCATCCAGCAGGGCCTGGAAGCCCGCAAACTGGGTGATGTGGACGGTGCCACGGCCAAACTGGGACGCGCCGTACAGCTCGCCCGTGTGTCCGGGAACGCGGACACTGCCAGACTTCTCTCGAAGGTGGTGGATGTCGTGGACGCGGTGGCGGGTACTGTGCGGCTGAAAGCAAAGGTCGCGGACGCCGACGAGATGACCCTCGAAACGCGTTCCACACAGACCGTCCGAGTGAAGAAGACCTGAGAACACCTGACGCGATGTCGCAGGGAGAAGAAGGGGGAAGCGCCGCCATGCCGACCTGCCCGAACGGGCACCAGTCCGCCTCCGACGACTGGTGCGAGGTCTGCGGCCACCGCATGGCTGCCACGGAGGGGGCGCCCGCGGCGCCCTCCTACGGCTACGGCTTCCCCCCGACCGGCGGCGCCCCGACCGCCCAGGCAGAGCTCTGCCCGCAGTGCCGCACCCCGCGCGAGGCCATGGCCCCGTTCTGCGAGGAGTGTCGGTACAACTTCCTGACGCGTACGCCGACTTCGTACGCCCCGCCGGCCCCGGACGCGGGCGCCCACGGCGCCGGCGCGAGCGCGCCCCCGCCGCCCGGTCAGTCCTCGGCGCCGTACTCCCAGGACCACTTCGACTACCAGGGCTCGCGCCCGTCCCGGGTCAACCGGCCGGCCGAGCCGCTGCAGCGCGAGGACGACTGGCTGCTGCCGCCCCCCGGGCACGAGCAGCCCCAGTACCAGCAGCAGCCCCCGCCGCCGCAGCAGCAGCACCAGCGGGAGTACCCGCAGCAGACGCACCAGTACCAGCAGCAGCCCCCGGCCCCGCAGCGCCAACAGCAGCCGCCGCCCCAGCAGCAGCAGCAGCACCAGCCCTACTCGCCGCACGGCGGGTCCTGGAGCGCGACGATCGGCCCCGACCGCTCGTACTTCATGGCGATGATGCAGCGCAGCGGCCCCGAGGCGGCCGGCCTCAACCTGCCCGCCTACTCCCCGGAGCAGCACCTCCCGCTCTCCGGCGGCCAGATCACCATCGGCCGCCGCCGCGCCTCCACGGGCGAGTCCCCGGACATCGACCTCTCGGTCCCGCCGGAGGACCCGGGCGTCTCCCACCAGCACGCCGTCCTCGTCCAGCAGCCCGACAGCAGCTGGGCGGTGGTCGACCAGAACTCGACCAACGGCACCACCATCAACGGCGGCGAAGACCCCATCCAGCCCTACGTCCCGGTCCCCCTCACCGACGGCGACCGCGTCCACGTGGGCGCCTGGACCACGATCACCATTCGCCGCGGCTGACCCTCCGACCGGACCCCTCCGGATCGGACGCCGCACCGGGCTCGTCCCGGCGGATCAGGGCCGGGTCGCCCGGGTCATGCCCGCCCCGGTCGTCCGGGCCGGCGCAGGCCGGGGGCAGGTAGGCGTGCAGGGAGCGGGTGCCCGGGAGCGGGCTCAGACCGTGGGGACGCCATGCGCGGGCGAACGCCGGAGGCGGTGCGCCGCCGGACATCAGCAGCACCACCGGCCGGCCGCAGGCCATCGCCCGGAGCCCGTCCGCGTCGATGCTCCCGTCGTGGCCACCGACCTGCCGCGAGGAGCAGCCCAGCGCGTAGGCCACGCGGACCGCCTCGTGGCCGCTGACCGTGCAGGGCGCGCGTACGCCGTGCCGGTGCAGCTCCGCGGCGGTCCGCGCGTACGCCGTGCGCACGTCCCGGTAGCGGTCCGCCGCCCGGTGGAGCACCGCGTACTGGACGGCGAGGTGCCCGGCCAGGGCGACGGCGAGGGCGGCCGCGGCGGGCCGGGGCCAGGTCCGGGCGGCGTGCACGAGGGCCTGCGCCGCGGGTAGGGCGAGCAGCGCGTACGCCGGCAGCAGGAAGCGGGGCGCCGCGTACCCGATGAGGAACAGGTACGGCACCGATACGGAGACGGCCGCCGCGGTGGCCAGCACCAGCGGCCGGCGGCGGCCGCGTGCGACGGCGATCCCGGCCGCGACGACCACCGGCAGGGCGAACCACCACAGGGCGAGCTCGGGACGGCCCCACGCCACGTCGCTGCACGGGCGGCACAGCGTACGGCCGGACAGGGCCCGCAGCTGGGCGCCGAAGGCGAACTGCCCGCTGAAACCTCCCTGGATCTCCCCGGCCCGGTGCAACCGGGCCGCGAGCCCGCCGTAGCGCAGGTGCGCCTCCACCACCCACGGCAGTGCGCCCAGCCCCACCCCGGCGGCGAGCGGGAGCAGCCGGACCGGTGTGCGGGCGGCGAGCCCGGCCGCCGCGAGGGGCAGGGCCAGCCAGAGCGCGTCGGAGGGGCGCATGAGCGCGATCAGGGCCAGGGCGGCGGCGAGGCCCGTGTGCGTGCGGCGCGAGGGCGGCAGCAGGAAGCAGGCGACCGCCACGACGGCCCCGTAGGCCACCCACAGGTTGGGCATGGCCTGCGAGCCGTAGAGCAGGGTGATCCACAGGCTCGCGAACAGCCCGGCCGCCGCCACCACGACCGCGGGCCGCAGGATCGTCAGCCAGATTCGGAACGACCCGAAGAGCGCTCCCCCGGAGAGCAGCGCGAACCACACCCGCAGGGCGATCGGGTCCTGGCTGAGCGCGGCGGCGGGGGCGGCCAGGAAGGTGATCCCGCGGGCACGCGGGGCGCTGAAGAAGGCGGCCGGCACGTACGGGCTGACCTGGCTGGCGTAGACCGCCTCGTCCCACCCGATACCGGACCCGGGGACCACGAGCAGGAGCTGCACCGCCGTGAAGAGGCAGGCCACCACGGCGAGAGGACGCGTTCCGGAAGCCATGCGCCCCACGCTGCCCCATCCGGCCGTCGCCGGCCCGCCGACGGTCCGGCGACGGGACACCACGTCCCGCGCGCGGAGCAGCGCACGGGACCGGGCGCCGCGGCCCCGGCACGAACCGAAAGACACGCGCTCTAGGAGGCGGCCGGGTCGGGCGGGGGCAGGGGCCAGATGTACGGGCCCTGGGGGTCGTCGAGCCAGGACCACTGGCCTTCGGGGGTGACCGTCACGCCGAAGCGCTCGCGCGGGGGGCGGCCCTCGGCGCGCCAGAGGTCCAGCGCCTCGCGGGGGTGCAGTACGCCCCAGGTGAGGACGAGCATGAACTGGAAGCGCTCGTTCTCCACCATCTCGTACGGGAGGCCCCGCACCGCGTCCGCCGGCGGGGGCGGCGAGGCGGTGGCCCCGCGCAGGGGGACGAAGTACGCCGGGGTGTGCAGGAAGCGGCCCTCGGCGAAGGCCGGGTCCCGGACCGTGAGGGCGATCAGACCCGTCGACAGCGGGGCCAGGATCCTCGCGCCGGGGCGGCACTGGCCGAGCCAGGCGGGCGGGATCAGGGGCAGGGTGCAGGTGACCATGATCCGGTCGAACGGCCCCCGGGACGGGCAGCCGCGCGCCCCGTCGCCGGTGACCACGGCGGGCCGGTAGCCGAGCCGGGCCAGGTGGGCCCGCGCGGACTCGGTGATCTCCTCGTCCAGGTCGACGGTGGTGACGAGGCCGTCGCCGAGGCGGTGGCACAGGAGGGCGGCGTTGTAGCCGGTGCCGGCGCCGATCTCCAGCACGTTGTCGCCGTCGCGCACCTCCAGCGCCTCCAGCATCTTCGCCATGAGGGAGGGCTGGCTGCTGGAGGAGAGCAGTTCGCCGTCGCGCAGCCTGGTCGCGAGCGGGGTGTCGGTGTAGACCCCGCGCAGCCAGCGGGCCCGCTGCTCGGGGTCGGGGTCTTCCGCCCACAGGCGTTCGTGACCGGCGCCGCGGCCGGTCCAGAAGTAGGGGACGAAGACGTGCCGGGGCACGGCGGCGAAGGCCGCCCGCCAGGCCGGGTCGTCCAGCGCCCCGGCGGCCGTGAGCTCCCGCACCTGGGCGGCGTGCGCGGTCTCCCGCAGATCGCGGGCCGCGGTACGTGGGGTGTGTGCGCCCATGTCTCCACTGTGCTGCGGGTGGCTCCCGCGTGCGACCCCGCGGTGTTCCGCGGTGTTCCGGGAGGCTTTCGCGAGGCCGACGGGTGGCTGCCGGGGGACCTCGGCGGGGGTCCTAGGACCCGGGTCCTCCGTCCGGGCGTCTGAGACGATGGTCGGGTGAATGAGATTCCGCGGGGCACGCTGCAGGAGCAGACCTTCTACGAGCAGGTGGGCGGCGAGGACACCTTCCGCCGTCTCGTCCGGCGCTTCTACGAGGGCGTCGCGCAGGACCCGCTGCTGCGCCCGATGTACCCGGAGGAGGACCTGGGCCCGGCCGAGGAGCGGTTCGCGCTGTTCCTGATGCAGTACTGGGGCGGCCCGACCACGTACAGCGAGCACCGGGGGCACCCGCGCCTGCGGATGCGGCACGCGCCCTTCCAGGTGGACGCGGCGGCGCACGACGCCTGGCTGAAGCACATGCGGGTCGCGTTGGACGAGCTGGGGCTGGCGCCGGAGCACGAGGCGCAGCTGTGGAAGTACCTGACGTACGCGGCGGCGTCGATGATCAACACGGCCGGCTAGGAAGCCGGCCCGCGCGGGGTCCCGTGGGCCCGGCGGTTCAGACCGGACGGACCTGGAAGGCGCCGAGACCGCCTGCGTCTCCGGGGCGGCGGGTGGCGACGGAGCCGTACGGGGTACGCAGCCGGAGCCAGCTCCCTGAGGCGAGCAGTGCCAGCGGGGCGGGGGCGGAAGCACCACCGGACGCGGACGCGCCACCGGACCCGGGCGCGGCGTTCGCGACCGCGGGGGCGGGCACGGCGGACCGTACCGGCCGCAGGAAGCCCAGGGACTGCGCGGCGTGTGCGGCGCGCAGCGGGAGTTCGGTGTCGCCCAGCGTCCGGGACCAGATCTCGCGGCCGATGCGGTCCCGCTCGGACCGTGTGCGGTGCTGCGGGGGCAGGGCCTCGTCACGGGCCCGGAACTCCGCCACGGAAGCCGCCACGGCCGCCCGTACGCCCTCCGGCGCGGGCAGGCCGGCCAGCTCCCGCCAGCCGCCGCGGGGCGGCAGCACCCCGGCCCAGGGCGGGCCGGTGACCGGCCCGGGCACGGCGGCCGAAGCGGCCGCCTCGTCCACGGACTCCAGCAGTTCACCGGCGGAGACGGTCAGGTCCAGCGGCGCGGCGAGGGGTGCGGCGAGCCGCACCGTACGGATGGCCAGGACCTCGAAGGACGGCGGCCGCCCGAAGACCGCGAGCGCGCCGCCGCCCGCCTGGAGGCGGACGGCGGCGGCCCGGTCGTAGTGCACCAGCCGGCCCAGGAAGGCGGCGAGGTCGGCCGCCTCCCCGGAGTCGGCGAAGCGCAACGGCTCGTTCATGCCGCGAGGCGTCCTTCCGGGCCGGTCGGCTCGTCCAGGTACTTCTCCAGGAAGTGCTTCTCCTCGGCCGTGATCCGGCGCGGCCGGCCCTCGGCGAGGTTGTAGGGCACGACCACGGTCGAGGCACGCACGTAGACCTTCTCGGGCTCGTCGCCGGTCGCCTCGTCCTTGACCTCGTAGCCGATGGTCAGGGACGCGGCGCCTATCCGGATCACCCAGGACTCGATGAGCACCGGCTCGTGACGGTGCACGAGGGGCAACTTGTAGTCGATCTCGTGCCGGGCCACGACGGACCCGCCCGTGAAGGACTCGCTGCCCTCCCCCGGCGCCAGCCGGAACATGAAGTCGATCCTCGCCTCCTCCAGGTAGCGGAGGAAGACCACGTTGTTCACATGGCCGAAGGAGTCCATGTCCGACCAGCGCAGGGGGCACCGGTAGTGGTGTCTGGCCATGGTCGCGACCTCAGCCTCGGGTGAGCTTCTTGTACGTGGCGCGGTGCGGACGGGCCGCGTCCGGGCCGAGACGCTCGATCTTGTTCTTCTCGTAGGACTCGAAGTTGCCTTCGAACCAGTACCACTTGGACTCGCCCTCGTAGGCGAGGATGTGGGTGGCGACCCGGTCCAGGAACCAGCGGTCGTGGGAGATGACCACGGCCGCACCGGGGAATTCGAGCAGGGCGTTCTCCAGCGAGGAGAGCGTCTCGACGTCGAGGTCGTTCGTGGGCTCGTCGAGGAGCAGCAGGTTGCCGCCCTCCTTGAGCGTCAGCGCCAGGTTGAGCCGGTTGCGCTCACCACCGGACAGGACGCCGGCCGGCTTCTGCTGGTCCGGGCCCTTGAAGCCGAAGGCGCTGACGTACGCGCGGGACGGCATCTCGACCTGGCCGACGTTGATGTAGTCGAGCTCGTCCGACACGACCGCCCAGAGGGTCTTCTTGGGGTCGATGTTGGCGCGGCTCTGGTCCACGTACGAGATCTTGACGGTCTCGCCGACCTTGATGGCGCCGGAGTCCGGCGTCTCCAGGCCCTGGATCATCTTGAACAGCGTGGTCTTGCCGGCGCCGTTCGGACCGATGATGCCCACGATGCCGTTGCGCGGCAGAGTGAAGGACAGGTCGTCGATCAGGACCTTGTCGCCGAAGGCCTTGGAGAGGTTGTTGACCTCGACGACGATGGAACCGAGGCGCGGGCCCGGCGGGATCTGGATCTCCTCGAAGTCCAGCTTCCGCATCTTGTCCGCCTCGGCCGCCATTTCCTCGTAGCGGGCCAGGCGGGCCTTGGACTTGGTCTGACGCCCCTTGGCGTTGGACCGCACCCACTCCAGCTCTTCCTTGAGGCGCTTCTGGCGCTTCTCGTCCTTGCGGCCCTCGACCTTGAGGCGCTGGGCCTTCTTCTCCAGGTAGGTGGAGTAGTTGCCCTCGTACGGGTGCGCGCGGCCGCGGTCGAGTTCCAGGATCCACTCGGCGACGTTGTTCAGGAAGTAGCGGTCGTGGGTGACGGCCACCACGGCGCCCTTGTACTGCGAGAGGTGCTGCTCCAGCCAGTTCACCGACTCGGCGTCGAGGTGGTTGGTGGGCTCGTCGAGGAGGAGCAGGTCGGGCGCCTCGATCAGCAGCTTGCAGAGCGCCACGCGGCGCTTCTCGCCACCGGAGAGGTTGGTGACCGGCCAGTCGCCGGGGGGGCAGCCGAGGGCGTCCATGGCCTGCTCCAGCTGGGCATCGAGGTCCCAGGCGTTGGAGTGGTCCAGGTCGTCCTGCAGCTTGCCCATCTCGTCGAGGAGCGCGTCCGAGTAGTCGGTCGCCATCAGCTCGGCGACCTCGTTGAAGCGGTTGAGCTTCTTCATGGTCTCGGCGGCGCCGTCCTGGACGTTCTCCAGGACGGTCTTCGACTCGTCGAGCTTGGGCTCCTGCATGAGGATGCCCACGCTGAAGCCGGGCGAGAGGTACGCCTCGCCGTTGGACGGCTGCTCCAGGCCCGCCATGATCTTCAGAACGGTGGACTTACCGGCACCGTTCGGGCCGACCACACCGATCTTCGCGCCGGGCAGGAAGTTCAGGAAGACGTCATCGAGAATCACCTTGTCGCCGTGCGCCTTGCGCGTCTTGCGCATGGTGTAGATGAACTCAGCCAAGAGAAACCGTCCGGCAGATCGTGGGTGGGCAGATACACCCCATCTTGCCAGGCGTCCATACCTCGGGGGAAACGCGTATGGTCAGGGCCCCTGAACTGGGCTCCAGCCACAGCGGCACCTGACCGTCCTGGCCGTCATTGGTCGTCGTTGGCCGTCCCTGGGCCCCCTCCGACGGCCCAGGGACGGCCCGGGGACGGCCGACCGGGAGCCCGTTCTTGCAGGTGACAGGCCCTGCGCCGCAATGTCCTACAGTGCGTCGTCCACGAACTCGTGCGTCCCTTCGGGCGATGACGCAGTACCGCCAGCGGGGATCACGGTTCGACGGCTCGCCCGAGGTCGAGATCAGCTGAGTGGCCCGGTCACGGCTTGATCTCCACTCGCAGGGTGTCATCGTCGGGCAGCACCACCATGACGCGGTCTTCGAACCGCGCGGCGTAGGAGACGAGGTAGAAGCGGGTTGGCGCCTTCACGAGGATCCGGAAGCCGCGGTACTGGTGTCGGTACGGCCCGCTCCCGCTGCCCAGGTCGACGTACAGGATTCCATAGGCGTGGTGGGTGATCGGCACTTTCGAATAGATCACCACACTCGGGCTCCCCACGTAGCCTGTTTCCCCAGCGCGGATGGCGTCGGTGCGACCCAACAGCCTCGTGTACCGCCCCGCGTCCACGAACAGGCTCACGGCCACCAGCCCGATCAGCAGGGCACCGGCCTCCAGCCACATCCGGTCTCCGGTGAGGGGCCGCAGGTTCCCTTCACCCCTGCCCTGATCCAGGCGAAGCTGGACAGCTAAGAAAGCCATGCTGGCGCCGAGTGCCACCATCAGGGGCGGCAGGAGTTGGCGGACCCAGGCGTCGAGCGGTGACAACCAGTCCAAGAGCGTGACCAGGAACCCCATCACAAGCGTCAGCAGGCCGAGGCCGAGCAGCCAGCGGATCACCAAGCTGCGCCGGGCCTCGTTCCCGGGACGAGCCAGCACTTGCTTAATCCAGCCGAACGTCAGCACCACAACGAGCCCGCACGCGAGCAGCAACCAGAGGGGCAGCAAAACCGCAAGTGTGCTCTTGACCAAGTGGTCCTGCACGGAGAACTGCAGATCGGCCTCCGGTACCCCGAATGAGGAGTAGTAGGCATTGTTGTAGGTGCTGCCGATGTAGTAGAGCAGCCCGATAACAGCGGTACCTGGCGCCGCGATGTAAGCGGCCCGGCCCAGGAAGGACGACTTCGGCAGGGTGTGCGGCTCCGGGCTGGCCGGCTCCACGTTCGACGCAGGCATGGCCCCAGTGTGTTCACGGCGCCGCACCCCCGCATGCAGAGCCCCGCCACCCGGCCTAGGTGCCCGGCGAGGTTGGTACTCACGCGGGTGATTCGCAGCAGAAGGAAGGCTATGCCGGACACCTGGGGACGCGGGCCCTGACCGGCCGTGTCCTAGGCCTGTCGATCCGACGGCCCCAGCAAGACAAGCGCATCCGCCACAGCCTGCATTTCCATGATGACGACGTCGGCCCCAGCATCAGCCAGGGTCGACCGCTTCAGCGGCTTGTTGGCAAATCCGATGCTCCGTGCAGCGGCTGCCCTGGCCGCCTCGATGTCGGTCACAGCGTCCCCGATGAGGACCGTTTCTGCGGGCTCGACGCCGAGGGCCCGCGCGGCGACGACGAGCGGATACGGCGCTGGCTTCATGAGGTCCGGCCGGAGCCTGGGCCGCCCGATCACCTCGTCCACCACGCCGGCGACGCCATTGATCGCCAGAAATTTTTTCACGCAGTCGGCAGAGTTGTTACTGACCACGGCGACGCGCCACTTTGCATCACGTGCCGCGTGAAGCGCCTGGACGGCCCCCTCCACAGGCGGGCCGGCGACCTTGACCGCACGGAGTTCCGCAGAGGTAAGAGCGTCCTCCACCACCCCAAGCAGCGCGGTCCCGCCTTCCTGGGAGATCCGGTGCACTTCCATAGGGTCATCCGTCGCGCGCGCCCGATCCCCGAGGTGTGGGGCGTGCAGGGCGACGAGGTCCGCCAGCTCCTCCGCGACACCGGGCGCCGGCAGTCCGCGGAACACGTCGCAGATAGGTCCGTCAAAGTCGAAGAGGACAGCACGGGACGCACTGAGTACGTCGGCCAGGGCCTCAGAGCGTGGCTGCATCAGCGTCCCTCGCAATCGTCTCCCAGATGCTGTCGAACCACATACGGGCCTGCTCAACCTGCTGAGCGCCGCCCGAGGAGTCGCCGTCGTTGATCGAGTGGTGGAAGAGGATCGTGTCCTTGCCGACCAGGTCGAAGATCTCAATGGCCTCGCCCTGCGCGACCACCTTGTTCGGCCGGATCGGGTAGTACCCGAAGAAGGCGTCCTCGTTGTTGACCACGTAGAGCTTGAAGAACTGCGTACCGCTGTGGACACGGACTCTGACGCTGCTCTCCTGAACCAGCCCAAGGTGGCTGAGTTCGCTCATGGCGTCCGAGATGCTCCGGGTGTAGCCGACCATGATGTCGTGCATGCGGGCGCGGAGCCTGGGGTCATCCGCACAGTCCTCGCGCCGCACGGGAGCGGCCTGCGGAACCGCCATGTCCGGCACCAGGATGCGAATGCGGATGCTTGTCGGGGTGAGACGTCCGATGCGGATCTTGTCGAGCGGCTCTTGCAGCGCACCGTGCAGCGTCTCGCTGGAGAAGCCCGCGAAGTCGATCGTCACGTTCCGACTGGCGAAGGCCTGCTCAACATAGGGCCGCAGACCCGCCGGCCGCTCAGTCCGGTTCCGGACGAAGACCCCGCTCCCCTTGCGCGAGACGACGAGGCCCTCGTCTTCGAGGTCGCGCAGCGCCCGCTGGACGGTCGCCCGAGCGAAGCCGTAGTGATCGGTCAGCATCTTGTGTGACGGGAGCTTCTCGCCTGGTGCGAGCTTCCTCGTCCTGATCGCAGCCCCGAGGCTGCGCGCCACCTGCTCGTACGGGGGCCGGTCGTCGTCCGGGTCCAGGGCTTCAAGCGCAAACGTCATGAGCTGATGCTACGGCCAACCTGACTATTTGAGCAGCCTGGATAGCCACATGTTGACGTGACTAGCCAAGCTGGCTATGTTTTCCTCATGCCCACCAGGCTAGCCAAGTAAGTCAGGCTGAACGGGAGAGCTGTGCCACGCATCGGTGCAGCTCAGGGGACAGGGGCCCGGGACAGAGCGGGTTGAGGATGGCGGACAGCCGCTTGCGGCCCTGGTCAGTCCGTACGGCAGACCGAAAGGTCAGGTCTCTGCCTACAACGGGGCCCTAGCGAGCTGTTCCTTGAACCGGCAGCCGCGTCCCCGAAAGAGACACCACAGATCAGCACCGCCGCAGTTCACTGCGGCCGGTTGCCTCCTCCGCCCGTACTGCGTTTCGGCGCCGTACGGGCGGGGTCGCAGGGAGCCGAGCACGTACCGCTCCACCCACCAACGAAGTGCAGCCCCCGGCGCTCCAACGCCGGGGGCTGCTGAGTCCCGTTCCTCCACAGAAGGAGCAAGACCCGTGAAGTCCATCGCTGCACTTCAAAGCATCGTTACCCCGTGGTCCGACGACCTGGAGCCGACGGACGCGGAGCTGAACGCGATCGAGCAGGAGATGCCGCTGATCCTGGCGGAGCGCGACCTGCTGGACGCGCAGATCATGACACTGGACCGGACGCCCACCGAGGTGGACGAGCAGCGGATCCGCCGGGCCCGCCGGCAGGTCCTGGCGGCGCGGACCGCGCTGGAGAACCGGGCAGCATGAACCGCAAGGCGAAAGCCGCCCTCGTCCTCGCCCTGGTGATCGTGGTCGCCATGGCGTTCCGTGTCTCCTGGAACGCACTGCGGGACGTGGCCAAGGCCATCGGCGCGGATGGGACGGCGGCGACGCTGTACCCGTTCGTGGTCGACGGCCTGATGGCCCTCGCACTGGTCGCCGCGCTCACGCTGACCGGCGATGCCCGCCGGTTCGCCCTGCGGGTGCTGGCCGCCTACACGCTCGCATCGCTGGTCCTGAACTACGTCCACGGACTCCTGCCCGAGCTGCACTCCGAGTCGATCGACTGGACCCGACTGGCCGACTGGGACCCCGCGAACTGGGCGCTCGTACTGCTGGCGACGTCACTGCCGGTCGGGTCGATCTACTTCGGCTCCGACCTCGTCGCCAAAGTCCTCCACCACAAGCCCCCGATCGAACCGGCCGCTCAGGAATCAACTCAGATCACCGTAAATCGGTCCACCCCTGAGCAGGGCGAACCGCCGGTCGAGCTGCCGGAGCCGAAGCGGGCCGTGGACTCTTCCACCACCGTCCCGGTCGAGGCGATCGAGGAGCGCCCGCAGCTCGTCGCGGCGGCTGAGTCGCCGCGTCCTCGTCGGACGACCGGTCGAGTCCCGGCAGCCGCCCGATCGACCCGACCGACCCGCACAGACGTGGAGCTGCTCGGTGAAGCGCGGAGCCTGACGGAGTCGTGGCCGATCGAGAAGCTGACTGGTGAAGGGATCCGCAAGGCCCTGCGCACTTCCCCGGCCAATGCTCGGATCGTGCGGGAGGCCTTGAAGGCAGAACGTGAGCGCGACGCGGCGGCGGTGGCCGGATGAGCCTGTCGTTCGCCGACTGCCACGATCCGACGGGAAGAGTCCACGGCCTGCCCACCTTCCCGTGGCGTCTGGCACCCGACGGTCTCGCCACCCGCCGGCAGTTACGGGCCCTCGGCCTGCGCCCCGGCGGTCAGGACATCGCCGGTCAGGTCCTGCGCCCCCGCTTCCGGCGCGGCCCGCTCGCCGCGTTCCTCTACCGCGTCGACCAGGCCAAGCCGGTCCGTCCGATGACCCCAGCCAAGACCGCCGCGCTGGCCAAGGCCAATACCGCCCGCCGTACCTGCCCGCAGTGCCGCCGCGATGCCGGGTACGTCATACCGGCCTCGCTCGGCATGTGCGTTCCCTGTGCCTACCCCGAAGGGGGCTGACCGTGAATCACCTGCCCGAACTCCCCGCGCACGCCAGCGTCGTCCGGCTCCCGGACGGCACCCACGTCTACGCCAACCCCGGCACGCTGCCCGCCGCGTACGCCGGGCCGCAAGTCGTGCACCAGCACATCCACCAGGCCCCGCCCGACCGGACCGTCCAGCGCATCGCGCTCGGCTCCGGCATCGGCGCCGGGACGGTGGCGGCCGGCGTGTACTTCGGCCCGCTCCTGATCGCCGCCCTGACCGCGATCGCCGCCAACATCGCCTTCCTGGCCTTCCTCGCACTGGTCCTCGGCTGGGCCGTGCACACGGTTGTGAAGTCGGTCGGTAGCCCGAGTGGGACGCAGGCCGTGAAGAACGTGCGCAAGGCCCGTCGATCCCGTGGGAGTGGCGCATGAAGATCAGGGGATACAAGCTGGCCGGTCGGCATGCGTCGGTCCTCGCGCAGGTCGAAGCGTCGGCCGAGCAGGCCGCCGCGCTCGTCAAGGAGCAGATGCGGGAGCGTCTGGCCGCCTTGGAGATCGTGGTCACCGACCGCGCGGGCATGGAGGACACCGTCCAGCGGGCGCACGAAGGCCTGCTGGGAGGGCGCAGTCTGGAGCGCCAGTACCGGTACGCCGATGCCGTGTACGGGTGCACGACGCTCGGCCCGAACGGGGTCCTGATCGTCATCAACGCCAAGGCCTGCGGGACGGATCGCCGGGAGACGGCCATCACCCTCGTGCACGAACTGGTCCACGGCGTCCAGTACTCCCGGCCTCAGACGGCAGGCGACGTGGTGCGCGCGCTGCACAACAACTACCGGATCACGGCTCTGCCCAACCGGGATACCCGACGCATGAACCGGCAGGTCGATGCCGATGAGCGTGAGGCCAAGCGCCTGGAGTGGCTCGCCCGCAAGCTCCGCTAGCTGACGGCTGCCCGATCCGCCCGCCCGCGTGGCGGGTGGTGAGGGGAGCCGGACAGACCGGCCCCAGACAGGGAGCCCGTGATGGCGAAGGACCCGAAGTTCACCGCTGGTGAGGTCGCCAAGATGGCGTGGCTGACCGCTCGGATGGCCAAGCGTGGTATCGCCAGCCAGACCGTCTACCAGGGCGACCTGGAGCGCAAGTTCGAGCGGATCGTCGACGGTGCCCGCGAACGCGAAGTCCAGCACGCCGCCGACCTGGCCGAGGCCGAGAAGGCCGCACGCAAGGCCCGCGTCAAGAACCTCAAGACGAAGTAACTGTGCCCCGGGGCGGCCGTCCCTCTCGCCAAAGAACGCCGGCCGCCCCGGGCCCTACCCACCCCGAGCTAGTCAGTGAGAGCAGGAGCTTTCAGCATGACCGACAACGTCGTCCCCCTGTTCAAAGACCCCTCGACCTCGACCGACACGGTTACCGCGGCTTCCCCCACCCCGACGCCGGCCGCCACCGGCACGGTCCGGCCGGTGCGGGTGTGGAAGCGCACCGCATCCGGTGTGCGAACGGCCGTGACCAGCGAGCAGACCCGCACCGCCGCCCGGCTGGTCGCCCGCCACGGCATGTACGTCATCGGCGGCACGAGGATCACGGCGAAGCGGACCTGGGACGGACGGACCGCGTCCCGCTACGAGCGGATGATCCGGGCCGCCGAGGCGGGCGGGAACTTCGAGGAGGCCAAGGAGTGGGAGGACCGGCTGCAGCGCTTCCGCTCCGGCCGCCACAACCGGCGCATGGACCTGCTCCGCTCCGCCCCCGACCTCGCCAAAAGCGTGGGCGTCGGCACCGGCCTCACCGTCGGTGGCCTGCTCCTGCTCGGAATCGTGCTGGCCATAGCCAACAAGGACGTCTCCTGGGTCCTCGCCCCGATCGGCTCGGTGATTGAAGCGATCCGCATGGTGGTGGTCGTGGCCACCGTCGTGTGGGGGCCCGCGCTCACGGTCGGCCCGTGGCTGGCTTTACTGGCCCTGTGGGGAGTCGGCCGCCGCCAGCAGACCGCGCCGCAGTGGACGCTGCCCGCCAAGCAGCGCGACGACGCCGGAGCACCCATCACCCCGTCCATCGTGGTGACCGCCCTGCGTGACCTCGGTATCGCCCCGCTCCGGGGAGCCATCAAGGACATGGGGGACGCCGGGGCCGCGATGCTCGGCCCGATCCGCATCGCCGGATGCGGCGTCGAAGTCGACGTCACCCTCCCCTCCGGCGTCTCCACCGCCGAGGTCCAGGGACGGCGCAGGAAGCTTGCCGAGAACCTCGCCCGGCACGAGCACGAGGTCTTCATCACCCTGCCGGCCGCCGCTCGTACCGTCCGGCTGTGGATCGCCGACTCCGGCGCCCTCGACGAGCCCATTGGGCCCTCCCCGCTGGTCACCGACGGGACCATGACCGCGAACTACAAGTCGGGCAAGGCCCCGTGGGGTCAGGACCTGCGCGGTGACGCTGCCGCCATGAGCGTCTACCAGCGCCACCTCCTGATTACGGGGCTGTCGAACCAGGGCAAGACCGCGTCCCTGCGCGCGCTGGCCCTGTGGCTCGCTCTCGACCGCACGGTGGAGTTCCGGATTGCCGACCTCAAGGGGGTGGGTGACTGGGACATGTTCGATGGGCTGGCCACGACCCTGATCCAGGGGCCGACCGACGAGCACGTCATCGAAGCGACCGAGATGCTCGAAGGGCTGGTCACGGAGATGGAGCGCCGGATCCAGGCCCCGCCCGGAACCGTCTTCACGCCGCTCGTCGGCATCGTCGATGAGGCGCAGGTCGCGTTCATGTGCCCGGCCATCGGCGCGGACAAGCGCCCGTACGGTGGGTCGAAGGCCACCTCCCGGTACTTCATGGCCGTCCGGAAGATCCACAACCAGGGCCGGGCCGTGGACGTCACCCTGTGGGAAGGCACGCAGGACCCGACCGACCAGAACCTCCCCAAGCTCGTCCGTGAGGGCGCCCACACCCGCATCTCCCTCGTGCTCGGCACCGAGTCGCAGGCCCGCATGGCCCTTGGCGACAAGGCCGTCGACGGCGGGGCCGCACCGCACCTGCTCCGGCAGGGCCTCGACAAGGGCACCGTCGTGGTCGCCTCCGACGGCATCACCATCCCCGCCGGGCAGGCATCCATCACGGTCCGAACCCACTACATCGACACCGAGCAGGCCGCCGAGATCGCCGAGCAGGCCAAGACCCTGCGCGACGGCGTCATCACCGCGCACACCGTCGACCACGGGCCGGCCGTCGACCCGCTCGCCGACATCCTGTCCGTGCTCGGCACTGAGCCGCGCGTCCTCACGCAGGACGTCCTCAAGCGACTGGCCGCGCTGAACGAGAAGGCGTACGGCGGCTGGTCGTTCCTCGACCTCAAGCGCGTCCTCGACGGCACCCCCGCCGCCCCCTACAAGTCCGACGGCCGGATGACCATCGGCCGCGACCGCGTCGCCCGCCTCCTCGCCAGCCGCCCGGACAGTGGTTCCGCTTCCGCTGCTGAGTAGAGGGAGCCGACCCCCGCATGGTCCGGGAGGCAGGGAGAACTCCCTGACCGCCTCCCTGACCCGCCTCCCTGGCCTTGACCTGCGGAAATGATCTGCCAGGGAGGCAGGGAGGCGCCGCAGGTCAGACCCCCGAAACCCCCTCCCCGAGCCTCCCGGCAGGGGGTGCCCAAGCCTCCCTGCCCAACCTGCGGCAGGGATTCCGTTTCACCCGTCCGAACATGCCGAGAGCGGCCCCCCTCACGCCAATGGTTGGGGCCGCTCTCGTCCAGAACGCGAACTGGAGAGACCAGCATGACCCACACGACCGACATCCGGCGAGAGGGCCACCGGCCCGCCTTACTGGATCTGTTCTCCTGCGCCGGCGGCGCCGCCATGGGCTACCACCGCGCCGGATTCGACGTGACCGGCGTCGACATCCGCCCCCGCCCCAACTACCCCTTCACCTTCCGCCAGGACGACGCCCTCACCGTCCTCGCCGAACTGATCCAGTCCGGGGAGATCCGGCGGTTCGAGATCGTTCACGCGTCCCCGCCGTGCCAGAAGGGATGCGCCCTCACCGTCGGGACGAACACATCTCGTGGCTGGGGCGGCACCCACATCGACCTCGTAGCCCCCACCCGCGAACTCCTCGAAGCATCCGGCCTCCCGTACGTGATCGAGCAGCCCGACGGGAAGGCCGACGTCCGTAAGGACATCACCCTGTGCGGGGAACAGTTCGGCCTCGGCGTGCTCCGCCACCGCAACTTCGAGTTGGGCCGCTGGAACGCCGTACAGCCCCAGCACGTCCGCCACAGGGGCTACGTCCGGGGCTGGCGGCACGGCGAGTACCGCGACGGCCCGTACGTCGCCGCCTACGGCGACGGTGGAGGCAAGGCCACCGTCCCCGAGATGCAGACGGCGATGGGGATCGACTGGACCGACGCCCGCGAGGAACTTACCGAAGCCATCCCGCCCGCCTACTCCGAGTGGCTCGGCCGAGCCTTCCTCGCCCGCGCTCGGTCCGGGGAGGTGGCCGCATGATCTGCGCCACTGGACTCCTGCTTACGGCGCTCCGGCTCGCGGAGATCGGTCTGCCCGTCCTCCCGCTACGGGAGGGGAAGGAGCCGTTCGGGAACTGCCCGACCTGCACCCGCTCGGCGTGCGGGGACCGGCCCCACATGAAGGCCGCCGGGCCCTGCGAGTGCCCGGCTCCCTGCCACGCCTGGGGCGCTGCCACCACCGACCCGGACGTCATCACCGGCCCGGCCTGGGCCCGCGCTTGGCGTCAGGCCGGAGCGGTCGCCTATCACCCGGGCGGTGCTGGACTGACCGTTGTGGACCTGGACGACGCCGAGGCCGTCTCCTGGGCCTGGGAGACCCTTCCCGCCACCACGATCGTCCCGACCACGCGGGGCGAGCACTGGATCTACCGGGGTGCCATGCAGTCGAAGAACGGGGTCCGCTCCGGGGTCGACGTGAAGTCCGCGATGTCCTACGTCCGCTGGCGCGGCCCCGGCGCCGGAACTATGGCCGTACTGCCGGACATCGTGCGCTCGCTCATGGTGAAGGAACCCACCGTCCGACAGACCCGCCCCGTCACCGTGGCGGTGCCAGCCGGAGGTGGGCAGTGCCCGCACCGCTCGCCCGCATACCTGGAACGGGGCATCGCCATGGCCGAGCAGCGCATCACCGGGGCGACCGAAGCCATCCACACGAGCGTGTACCGGACGTTCCTGGCCGTGCTGTCAGCCCACGGCCGGTGCGGCTGCCTGACCGAGGCCCACACCGGACGCCTGTTCACCGCCGCGCAGGGCAAGGGCGAATCCGTCCGGCACTGCGAGATCGCCTGGGCCAACGCCCGCACCGCATTGGGGATGTGACCGTGCCCGACGACGAGAAGAACTCCGGCCGGGAAGTCATCACCGGCTACGCGCAGGCCAACTTCCGGTACTTCCGCACCTCCGACGGGACCGTGTACGCGCAGAAGAACGGCCACCCCGTCGCGCGCCCGATCCGCTCCCAGGGCACCTCGGGTAGCCACCGGCAGGAACTCATGGTTGGCCTCTACGAGAACGGACACGGCGTGTTCAACGGCACCGCCCTCAAGGAAGCCCTCGACCTCATCGAAGCCCTCGCCCTGACCAACGACGTCCAGCCCGTCCACATCCGGGTCGCGCCCGGGTTCGACGGCGCGACCTGGCTCGACCTGGGACGCAACGACGGGCAGTCCGTGCGCATCCACCCCACCGGCTGGGACATCCTCGTCCCCGAGCCGGAGGAGGTGTGCTGGCGGCGGACCCAGCTCACCGGGGAACTCCCGCTCCCCGCAAAGGACACCGACGGCAAGGGCATCGATGTCCTGCTGCGGCTATGCAACTTCGCCAACGCCGAGACGGAGTGCCTGGCCATCGCCTGGCTCATCGGCTGCCTCGGACCGTCCGTCCCCGTCCCGGCACCGTTCCTCACCGGCCCCCAGGGCGCCGGCAAATCCACCGGCGGAAGGATGCTCGTGCGGATCATCGAAGGCATGAGCGGCGACCTGCGCCGCGCGCCCAAGGACGAAGAGAACCTGATCGCCGCTGTGGCCGCCGGATGGGTCACCGCCCTCGACAACCTCTCCCACCTCGCCCCCGACCTGTCCGACCTCATGTGCTGCATCGTCACGGGAGCCGAAACCATCAAACGCGCCCTCTACACCGACGGCGACGTCGTCCGCGCCCGCTACCGCCGGCCGCTCCTCCTCACCGGCATCGACGTGGGCGTCATCCGCCCTGACCTCGCCGAACGGCTCCTCCCGCTCCGTCTCGAACGCCCCACCGTCCGGCGCACCGAAGCCGAGCTGTGGGCCGAGTTCGAAGAGCTGCTGCCCGTCATCCTCGGCTCCCTCCTCGACCTCGCGGTCACGGTCCGCGCCACCGAGGCTGACATCCCCACCGACCTGCGGATGGCCGACTTCGCCCACCTGTGCGCCCAACTCGACGCGGCCACCGGCTTCGGAGCCTTGAACGCCTACCGGGCCAGCCTCGACGAACTCAACGACGACGTCATCGAAGGCGACCTCCTCGCCCAGACCGTCCTCAAGCACGCCGCCACCCTCGAACCGGGCGTGGAGACCCGCATGACCTCCTCCGAGTGGCTTCACGCCCTCACGCGCCTCTACAGCGGCGACGACTGCCGTCCCCTGCCCAAGGGGTGGCCCACCACCGGCAAGGTCCTCTCCGACCGGCTCAAGCGGCTCCAGCCCACGCTCACCGCCCGGGGAGTCCTCGTCGACTGGGGCCGCACCAGGGCGGCCCGCTACATCGCGATGGCACGCCCCGCCACGACCGAGCCGGAGCAGCAGGGGCCCATGTTCTAACTCGGGTCATCCAGGGGCGCGGGAACAGACAAGAGGAGCACGGCCCACCAAGGCCGGGGGGTGCTCCTCTTGCTTGTCCGGCGGCTTGCCGCCGCTGCAAGGGTCGTGCCGCGCAGCGGCCCCTTCTTCGCGCTTTGGCTCTGCCGCACTAACTGATCGTTTCAGAATGAGATTCGTTGAGGGGCTTGGCAGTTGGGTGTGCTGTCGGCAGGATCTGGGGTGTGTCTGCTGATCTCGTGCCTGATG
>NZ_JBSGQV010000023.1:0-107167 GCF_053606025.1 Streptomyces sp. NPDC055254
ACTGGCGACGTCGCCATCAGGCCCGATCCCAGACCAGCCACTACCGGCGACAAGCCGCAACGCAGACATGAAGATCACGATCTACAGCTGGAGTATTAGCCTCGATCTTTCGTGACGAGTCATCAGCTTGTTGTTGGTGACTCGTTTCGTTTTCGGATGGTGTGGGGGCAGGCCGGTAGCCCGGCTGTCGCGTCGGGTGGGCGCCGGCTTCCACGGTTCCGGGGTGCGGTGAAGCTTCGTCGGGGCGGGGTCGTTGCTGGTCAGTCTGGGTTTGGTAGGGCGTCGAGGCGCTTGAACGCGGCGGTGATGATCTCGGTCCAGGGCCAGTGCCGGGCAAGGCGGAGGTATCGGCGGCGGCTGGTCGTTATCAGCTGGGCGGCGGCGGAGAACAGCCGCAGCCGTAGGCGGCGGGGCTCCCAGCGGCGGGCGGTGCCGGTCAGCGCGAGCATCGGCAGCCAGGCCAGCAGCTCCAGCGCGAGCCGGACGATCTCCAGCCAGGTCCGGTTCTGAGCGGCATCGTGCAGCGGCAGGTTGGTAAGGCCGGTGGCGCGGGCGGCGCGGATGCGGTCCTCGGCCCTGGCGCGCTGGCGGTGGCACAGCTCCAGCGCGGCGATCGGGGCGTCGGCAGTGTTGGTGGCGAAGCAGGTCAGGCGCAGTCCGTCGGCATCGGTGAGACGCAACTGTGCTGCGGGGTGCGGGCGTTCCTTGCGGACGATCAGCCGCATGCCTTGCGCCCAGCCCTTCGAGCAGTCGCCGCCGATCTCGGCGACCCAGGCGCCGTCGCGCACCTCGCCATCCGGCTCCACGGCGGGCGTCCAGGCCGAGGCGGGGACGGCCAGGACTGCGGTATGGATGGCATCGGTGATGGTCATCCCGACCGAGTACGACAACCACCGGCCGCACTGGGCGAGCCAGGCGACGAACTCATGCGTCCCGCCGCCGGAGTCGGTGCGAATCAGGGTCTGCCGGCCACGCCGGTAGGACTTCGGCAGTTGAGCCAGCGCGAGTTGAGTGGCTTCGATGTGGTCGGCGGCGGTGTTGGAGCCGGCGTTCCCAGGGCGCAGCAGGCCCGCGACCGGCTCACCGGAGCCGGGGCGTCCATGGTCGACGAACGCCATCAGCGGGTGGTGGCCATAGGTCTTCTTCCAGGTCGCGGCGGCGTCCTGCTTGTCGGAGTGGGCCAGCACCAGCACCCCGTCGATGTCCACGATCACCTGCCCCGAGGCGTCCGGGGCCGCCTGCTTGGCCAGGCGCCACACTCGGTTCCGCACTTCGGATCGGGCGGTGCGGATCGCCGTCAGGGCCTTCGGGCCGGCCGCAGCCAGAGTATCGAGCAAGCGGGAGACTGTCGGGTCCGAGGCGACGGGGCCGAACACCGCCGGCTCGGCCCGCAGCACGCCGGCAGTAGGCGTGGCCTCGGGGCGCTCATCGCCGCGTCCCGCGCTCGATCGCTTCCGCCAGGGCGTGGGCGACGGGTCGCGGTCCGGAGGGCCCGGGATCTGCCGTACGGATGCGTCGGATGTGCTGCCGCATCGCGTCCGCCTCGGCGTCCAGGCCTCGATCGGTGTAGATGGCGGCGGCCTCTCGTCGACAGGCGAGGGCCTCGTCCTCGCGCCCGAGGGCGTCCAATGACGTGGCGAGGACCGCCAAGGGCCAGGCCAGTGTCTCGTCGTGGCTGCCGATGGACCTGCGACCGAGGTCGACGGCGCGCCGGCACAGGACGACAGCCCTGTCATGGTCGCCGATGCCCTGCATGCCCCTGGCGATGGCCGAGAGCGCGCATGCCTCACCGTCCCTGTCGCCGAGCCGACGGCGCAGTCGAGCGCTTCGGATGCCGTGCTCGATGGTGAGGCGGGGGTTGCCGAGGTCAGCGTGGAGTTCGGCGATGTTGCCTTCCGCCACCGCTTCCCATCGCCCGGTGTCGAAGCCCCGGCTGAGCACGAGCGCCTCGTCGAAGTGGCGCAGCGCCTCGACGAGGCGGGTCTGTCGGCGCAGCAGCTGGCCGAGTTCGGTGCGGGCGGCGATCTGGATGTGGTTGTTGCCGACGTCCTTGGCCAGGGCGCAGGCGCGGATGAGATCCCGCTCCGCGTCCGGATGCTGGAGGTGTGCCAATGCCTCCCCACGAGCGAGCAGGACGTTGGCTTCGTGATCGATCCGGCCGGAGCGCCGCGCCGCGTGCAGGGCCGCGGTGGCGGTGTCGACGCGCTCCTGCCAGCCGCCCATGAGCACCAGGAAGCCGAGAGCGTCGACGAGGTGCAGTGCGTACCGGTCCATGGCGGTGTCGACAGCGTGGTGCAGGGCGGCGACGAGGTTGGCCCGTTCCGCGGTGAACCACGCCCAGGCGTCGTCACGGCCGGCCAGGAGGTGTGGATGGGCTGACTCGGTGGGGTTCGTCACCACACGGGTGCAGGTGGGGTAGAGCAGACGGTCGGCGGTGTGCGCGGTGTGGGCGTACCACGTGAGCATCGCGTCGAGAGCGTGTCCCCGTTCGGCCTTGGAGTCGTGCGCACCGGCCAGTTCGCCGGCGTAGGCGCGCAGTAGATCGTGAAAGCGGTATCGGTCGTGCGCGACCGGTTCGATGAGGTGCGCGTCTGCCAGCGCCCGCAGCAGTCGCCGTGTCGTGTGTGGGGGCAGGCGCGCGAGGGCCGCGGCGGCGGGTGTGGAGATGTCCGGGCCGGGATGCAGGCCGAGGCGCCGGAACAGGCTCGCCTGCGCTGCCGGCAGCTGTGCGTAGGACCACTGGAGTACGTTGCGGACCGCGGCGTAGGGATCCTGACCCCAGCTCAGTGCGTCGAGTTTGGAGTCCTCGTCGGCGAGCTCGTCGGCGATGTCGGCGACGGCGACATGTTCGTACGCGGCGGCACGCCCGGCGGCGATCCGCAGCGCGAGTGGCAATCGCGCGCACAGCCGGATGAGGCTCTCCACCGCGGCCGGCTCCGCCTGGGCGCGAGCGGGGCCGATGATGCCCACGACCAGGGACGAGGCCTCGTCCGGAGACAGCACGTCGAGGGTGATCCGGTACGCGGCTTCGGTGACCACCAGCCCGGTCAGGCTGTCGCGGCTGGTCACCAGCACCATGCATCCGGGCGCTCCCGGCAGCAGCGGCCGGACCTGCTCCGCGCTGTTGGCGTTGTCCAGCACGATCAGCATGCGTCGCCCCGTCGCCAGCGTGCGAAACAGTCCCGAGCGGGCGCCGGTCCCGGCCGGCACCGCCGCCGGATGTACGCCGAGAGCGACCAGGAAATCGTCGAGGACCTCGTCCGGGGTCGCGGGCCTGCCGGGCCCGTAACCGTGCAAGTTGGTGTGCAGTGTGCCGTCCGGGAAGCGGTCCTGGACGCGGTGGGCCCAGTGCACCGCGAGGGTCGTCTTGCCCACGCCGCCTGAACCGTCGAGGGCGGAGATCACCACGGCCTGACCGCCGGCGGGCGGTAACAGCGCGTCGAGCGCCGCCAGGTGGTCGGCACGGCCGGTGAAGTCGCGGATCGCCTGTGGCAGCTGACGGGGCACCGGTGGCGTGGCGGGCTGAGGCGGCCTCGGGGCGGGCAGGGCTCCGGTCGCCCCGCCGGGATCGTCCCGCCGCACCCGGTCGACCCGGCGGGCTCCGGATTCACCGCGCAGGATCCGCTCGTGCAGCCGCTGGGTGCGGGGGCCGGGGCCGACCCCCAGTTCCTCGGCGAGGCGGGTTCTGAGGCGGTGGAAGACAGCCAGCGCGTCCGCGCGTCGGCCACAGTGGTCGAGCGCCGCCATCAGCTGGGCGTGCAGGCCCTCGTGCAGTGGATGGTCGTGCACGAGATCCGCCAGATCGTCGACGACCTCGTGGTGCTCGCCGAGTTCCAGCCGCCATCTGGCGCACTGCTCCAGCGCGCTGAGCCGCTGCTCGTCCAGCCGCGCGGCGGATCTGGCCAGGGCCGCCGTGCCCAGCCCGTCGAGTGCGGGGCCACGCCACAGGCCCAGCGCCGGCCGGATCAGCTGGACCGCCCGCTCGAGTCTCCCCTCGGCGGCGTGGCGGCGGCTCTCGGCCACCCCGGCGGCGAAGCGGAGCGAGTCGAGCCGGGCGGTGTCGACGCGGACGCGGTAGCCGGGCTCCTCGGTGAGGATGAGCCGCCGGTCGCTGTCACCCAGGCATTCCCGCAGCGCCGAGACGGAGTTCCGCAGCTGTTTGGTGGCGGTGGGGGGTGGCTCGTCGTCCCAGGTCATCTCGATGAGCTTGGAGAGCGACACCACGATGTTGGGCGCCAGCAGCAGTGCTGCCAGCAGTCGCTGGCGACGCGCCCCGGGCACCGGCACCCGCTCACAGCCTGTCCGGACGTCCAGCGCACCGAGAATGCGAAAGTCCATCCTCCCGGCCTCTCCCCCTTGCCACCAGTAAGAAGATCAAAGCACAGGGTTCGCGGCAACGCCCACCCACCGGCCGGTGGTGACGTGGTGGGGACGGCGTGAGGACGGCGTGCGAGAGGTTGTGGACGTCTCGAGGCAACCCGGGAGCAGAACCACCGATTCGCCGAACTCAAGGGGATAAGACATGGAAAACAAGAAGAATTTCGCACGTCTCGCCGGCGCCGGGGCGGCGCTGGCCATGGGATCGACGCTGCTGGCCGGCGCCCCGGCTTCGGCGCAGGCGGCGGCGCCGGTGCCGATCTACCAGGTGAAGAACGCAAACAGCAGCAACTCCTGCCTGCAGGTGGCGAACATCGCGTCGAACAAGGGAAACGTGGTCCTCGGCAACTGTGACCGCAGGGCGAGCCAGGTGTGGACCGTCATCAACGGCGTCTTCGAAAACCCCCACTACAAGCACTGCCTCGACGGAAACGGCGCGGACGTCTACACGGGATTGTGCAACGGCGGCGATTATCAGAAGTGGAACACCACCTCCGGCAGCCCGAAGTCCATCGTGCATGTCACGAGCCAGGAGTGGCTGCACGCGGGCGGAGCAGTCGGGGAAGAGGTCGTCTTCCGGGACAGCAAGGAGACGGCGTCCCGCTGGGTGATCACCCAGGTGGGATCGATCAACCCGTGAGTGCGGGGGCCGGCCTCACTGACGGCTCGCGCTGACGGCTCGCACTTTCGGCTCGCGCTGACGGCTCGCGCTCTTGGCAAGCGGTACGCGGACATCGCGGTCCCGCCGCCTCGGCACTTGGGCGCCTGCGCGGTGACGTCACGGCTGGGCAGACTCGGGGGACGGACCGGCCGGTCCGTCCCCCGAGACGTCGAGGCGGGCACCGCGTAGCTCCGCGACCGTGAGTGCGTCGTGCATCGCCTCGTACGATCGCGCCACCAGAACGCGCAGTTCGACGGTGGACAGCTCCGGCTCGGTACGCATCGCCCGGGCGTGAGCGAGCACTGTCCGGCCCGACCGCAACAGACTGGCCTCCGTGGCCGCCGCGATTCGGGCGACACCGGCCTCGACGAATGCGAGGTAGCACGGTCGGCCGTCGTCGGTCGTCCACGGCAGCAGGCGGGCCCCACGTCCACGCCGTGAAGGGCCAGCCACAGCGTGATGCGACGCATCCGTTGCTTCCAGTACGTCGTGTCGTTCACTGTTCTCGTCATGGCATCCACATCCCGTGTTACGCAGTACGCCTCCCGCCTGGGAGACCACCGACCGGCCGCCGCCCTCGAAGCGGACACGTGGATAGGACCCGATACGCTCCTTCACCTGGGAAGTGCCTCCGACGGTGGCGGGAACAAGAACCTCGAAAATCCTCATTCTTGCTGGTCAGAGGCACTTTCTGCTTACGTGATCACCAGTCGGACAGTCCGTGACGTGAAAGCGCGAGGCTAGAGCGCCCTTCCGGGCAGCGGTCCGGCCCCCCGCGAGGGCGGGCGAAACCGCAGCCCGGAATCCGGTACCGGGAGGACGCGACCGGGCCGCACGCCCCCGGGGGGAGGCGGCGGCCCGGTCGCGGCTGATGCGGCGCCCGCGCGGCCGGTGCCGCGGGCGGCTCCACCGCGACCACCGGTTCGCACTGGCCTTCAGAAGCGGACGATCTTCTTCACCCTGCCGTCGATGCCGGCGAGGACGTAGCCGCCGCGGCCGTACTCGTCACTGACGTAGGGCCGCATGCACGGGACCTGGTCCATCATCCACGGCTCGACGATGACGTAGCGCGAGGTGGGGTTGGGGACCTCCAGGTCCTTCTGCGCCTGCTCCAGCAGGCCGGGCAGGGCGTCCCAGGCGACCGTGGTCATGTCGATCAGGGGCTCTCCCTCCTCGACCGTGCCGCTGGGGCCGGTGCGCTTGGCGGCCCCGTCGCGGTACTGCCAGGAGTCGACGGTCTCGGCGCCGGCGGCCGTGGGGATGGAGGCGATGACGTACCCGTCGTAGACCTTGAGGTCCACGAAGGTGGTGGTGCCGGTCTGCTGCTTGAAGGCCTCCAGGGCGGTACGGATGTTGGCGGGGGTGAGCATGCTGCCCCGGGGCGCGCTCGCCCTGGGCGCGGGCGTCTTGAGAACCGTGGCGTTCGGGGTGAGGACCGCGCCGGCGGAGGTGGGCACGGCGGGCGTCGCGGAGGGGCCGGCCTTCGCGCCGCCCTCGGAGTGGCTGCCGTCCGGCAGCCACTGGACGAGACCGGCGGCGCCGGCCGCCAGTACCGCCACGAGGGCCGCGGCCCACAGGGCCCGGCGGCGGCGCACGGCCGGCGCGGGGTGGGGCGCGGTGGGTGTGTAGGGCGAGGCACCCGTGCCGTACGGCGACGGGACGGAGGTCGGGCCCGTCGCGGTCGCCGGCGGACCGTACTGCCCGTACGGCTGCTGCGGCCCCTGCGGGACGGGTTGCGCGTGCGGCGCGTACGGGCCGGCGGCGGCCCCCGCGAGAGCAGTGCTCGCGTCCCGGAGCAGTTGTTCCAGCAGCGCTCCGTCGGGGCGCACGGCCGGATCCCTTACGAGGAGCCGTTCCAGTACGGGCGCCAGCGGCCCGGACCGGACCGGCGCCGGGATCGGTTCGTCCAGTACCGCGACCACCGTGGCCAGGCTGGTGGCCCGGCGCAGCGGGTGCACGCCTTCCGCGGCCACGTACAGCAGCATGCCGAGCGACCACAGGTCGGAGGCGGGCAGCCCCTCCTCGCCCCGGACGCGCTCGGGCGCGATGTACTCCGGCGACCCGATCAGCACCCCGGTCGAGGTGAGCCCGGTCGACCCGTGCAGGGCCGCGATGCCGAAGTCGGTCAGCACGGCCCCGCCCTCGGGCCGCAACAGCACGTTGGCCGGTTTCACATCACGGTGGAGCACTCCTTCCGCGTGCGCGGCGCGCAGGGCGGAGAGCACGTCGAGGCCGAGCCTCAGCACGTCGGCGACCGGCATCGGCCCGTTCGCCAGCCGGTCGTGGAGCGAACCGCCCTTGACCAGTTCCATCACGATCCACGGGTGGCCGTCCGTCCCGGCCGCGGGCTCCACGATGTGGTGGATCGTCACCACGTGCGGATGCGCGAGGCGGGCGAGGGCGCGCGCTTCGCGCACGGCCCGCTCGCGCAGCTGGACGGTGAGACCGGGCTGGGCGGCGGCGGTCGCCGGGTCCGGCGGGCGCACTTCCTTGAGGGCGACCTCGCGGTGCAAAGCGATGTCGCGGGCGCGCCACACCGTACCCATACCGCCGCTGCCCAGGGGCCCCACCAGCTCGAAACGCCCGTCGATCAGCTGTCTGCCGGCCTCACTCGTGTCCATGGCCGGTCATCGTAGGTGCCCGCACCGTCAGCAGCCGAAGCGGTCCGCGGTGACGGTGCCCTGCACCGTGGAGATCGTACGGTCGTAACACCCGCCATGCACCGCGGACCCGTACACCTGGTGGCGCGCGGAGGTCCCGGCGACGGCGTGGCGCTGGTCGCGCGGAACGTTCGCGGTGTAGGTGGCGTCGCCGGTGTACGTGCTGTCCAGCCGGGTGGCCCCGACCCGTCGGGCGCCGCGCAGGGTGACGGTGTCGGAGCGGTCCCCGAGGGAGAGCACCGTACGCAGCCGGTCCCCGGCGCCGAGGGTGCTCTCGCCGTCCATCGTGTAGGTGCGCGCGGTCCGGGTGGTGGTCGCCCCGCGCGTCACGCTCTCCTCGTCGGTCCAGCTCGCGGTGAGCGCGTCGCGGTCCTCGCCGTCCGTCCAGCGGTGGACGGAGGTGTTGCGGACGGCGCGCGTGACGGTGGTGGTGACCCTGCCGCGGGAGGTGTTCAGGTGCCCGGCCACCGTCAGCCGGTGACCGCCCTCGGTGTCGAGGCGGTGCTCGGTGCCGGGTCCGGCCGGCGTCCACCGCGAGGAGCCCGCGGGGGCGCTCTCCTCGTGGCGGGTCAGGGCGCCGGTGACGACGGCGCGGCCCTCGTCCTGCCACAGCAGCAGGTTGGTGGGGGTGCTCCAACCGCTCTGCCCGGCCGGTACTCCCGCGACGGACACGTCGATGCGGTGCGGTCGGCCGTCGTTGAGGAGCGCGGCGTAGGGGGTGAGGTCGTAGAGGATCGGCTGGACGTCGAAGGCGCGCGGGCCGGGGGTCACGTACCAGAGGAAGGGGTTGGACCAGCCGCCGGTCCAGACGGTCGGGAAGGGCGCGGCGATGCCGGCGAGGCGCCCGTCGACGGAGACCCGCACCTCGCGGTAGGGGCCGCCCGCGGCCTTGCAGGAGTACGGGGCGGCATCGGGGACGGTCATGTACCAGTACTCCTCGCAGCCGCCGCCCGAACCGGTGGCGTACACCTCGGCCAGCAGCCGCTCGGTGTTGCGCGGGGTGACGACCTCCGGGGAGGTGAGCGGGAGGACCCGGTCCGGGGTGTCGGCGGGCGCGGTGCGGCCCTCGGCGGCGTAGAAGGTGAGGGTCACCACGACGTCGATGACGCCCGTGTAGGTGTCGTTGACCACGTTGCCGATGAGCATCTCGACGGGCTGCGGGCGGGCGAGGGTGTCGCGGTAGCGGGTGACGTCCTTCTCCACGGACCAGGTGATCCCGTCGGGGGACGGCTGGGGTGTGGAGGTGCGCAGGACCTCGACACCGCCGAGGGTGAGGTTGCCGAGGCGGTCGTACTGACGGCCCTTGACCTTGCCGTCGAGGCGGAGCACCACCTTGGCCCATGGGGCGGCGCCGCAGGCGGTGGGGGGTGCGTAGCTTCCCCGGTACGGGGTGAAGTCGCTGAACTGGGCCTCGGCCAGGGTCACTTGGCAGGACCGGGTCGCGGGCCGGGTGACGGGCGGGGCGGGGGTGAGGGGGTCGTGCCAGTCGGTGCCGAACTCGGCGGGCGGCTCGTCCGCCCGCTGGGCGCCGGGCACGGCGGGAGGCAGGGTGCCGGGTCGACCGGGGACGGAACCGCCGGATGCGGTCGGGGTGTTGACGGGGCCGCCGAACTCGGGCGCGGTGGCGCCGTTCGCGGGTCCCGCGCCGGCCAGGGTGCCCGCCGCCAGCGCGATCGCGCCGAGCAGGCCCGTGATCCTGTGTCGTCTCATGGCCCCGCAGTGAAACCGGCCCCACCGGCCCGCCGCCAGGGCCCGTACTCCCACTCTGGCGCGATCTCGCCCCTCGGCGGCGGACGGACCCCGGCCGGGCGAAGCCGGCGGCGTGGAAGCGGTGTGGCGTCGCAGACAACCGGCGCCGAGGACGATCAGGCCCGCCCGGCCTCTCCCCCCACCGGCGCCCGCGACCGGGCCACGACGGGGTGGGGCGGCCGGCGAGCGGGCGGCGGGCGCCGTCAGTCGCGCGAGTGGCCGAAGAGGATGCGGTAGCCGATGAGCAGGACCAGGGAGCCCCCGATGGCGGAGCCCCAGGTCGCGGGGTCGAAGAACTCGGTCCGGATCGGCCGGTCCAGGAACTTCGCCGAGAGCCGGCCGCCGGTGAAGGCGCCTGCGACACCGACGAGGGTGGTTCCGAGCAGACCGCTCGGGTCCCGGCCCGGGAGCAGCACCTTGGCGACGGCTCCCGCCAGCAGTCCCAGGACGATCCAGCCGACGATCCCCGTGCCAGGTCACTCCGTTCGGTCGTTCACGCGTTCTCCCATGAGGACGCGGTCCCGGCCGAAACGGTTCTTCCGCCGGGCGGCGGAGGCGGGACCGTGCGAGCCGGGGCGAACGCGCCGACGGCCGTCGCCGTGCGCACCGGTACGGGTAGGGGCGGCGCGGGGCGGGCCGGTGCCGGGGCCGGTGCCAGTGCCGCCGTCGGAGCGGGAGCCTCCCCGGCCGCGGCGCTCGAAGGCGTCCGGGTCAGCAGGAGCACCCCGCGCGCCGCGGCGGCGGCGCCGCCCCCGGCGAGCAACAGGCCCAGCACGCCGCCCTGGAGCCGTTCGCCGAGCAGGACCGTGCCGATGGCGGCGGCGGCCAGTGGATTGGCGAGGTTCACCACGGCGAGCGGTGCGCCGAGACCGCCCCGGTAGGCCCGCTGCGACAGGAGCATCCCGCCGACCGCGAACACCACCACGAGCAGCGCCACCACGCCGACCCGCGCGCTGAGCAGGGCGCCGCCCCGGCCGGCGGCCACGGCGACGGTCTGGGTCAGCGCGGAGGCGGCGGCGGAGGCCAGCCCGGACGCCGTCGCGTGCCGCAGCCCCGAGCCCGGGTCCGTGCGTACGGTCAGCAGCAGGACGGCCGCGGAGGTCGCCCCGGACACGGCCAGTGCCTCCGCCAGGGTGAGCGTGTCGTCGGGGGCCGGACCGGAGGCCGGGAGCAGGAGCAGGCCGAGCCCGGCGACGGTGGCCAGTGTGCCGCGCCACTCGGTCGGCGCCACGCGCCGCCCGGCCCGGCGCGCTCCCAGCGGCACGGCCGCCACGAGGGTGAGGGCGCCCAGCGGCTGCACCAGGGTGAGCGGTCCGTACCGCAGGGCCGCGGCGTGCAGCAGGGCGGCGGCGGTGTTCAGGCCGGCCGACCACCACCAGGCGCCGGAGCCGAGGAGGCGGCCGGCACTGCGGGAGACGCGTTCGCGCGCGGTGTCGGCGGACGCCCGCGCGAGGCGTTCCTGGGCGACGGCGGCGGACGCGTAGGCCACGGCCGAGGCCAGGCAGAGCACGACCGCGAGAAGGGTGGCGTTCACGGCCCGACCCCGACCCCCGCCTCGGCCCCGGCCTCGGCGCCGTCCCCGACCCCCGCCTCGACCCCGGCCTCGGTGCCCGACCGCGCCCCGGCGCCCGTGCCGGCCCCGACGCCGGCGGGCGGCGGGACGCGTACGACGCCGGAGGCGACCGGAGCGGCCGGGCCCGCGTCGGGGACGGTCTCGGCCGCCGGCCGGGGCACCAGGAGCAGCGCCGCCCCCAGCAGGACGGTCGCCACGATCGCGTCGAGCCAGTAGTGGTTGGCCGTGCCGACGACGACGAGCAGCGTCACCAGCGGGTGCAGCAGCCACAGCACGCGCCACCGCGAGCCGCTGGCGGCGATCATCCCGAGGGCGAGCATCAGGGCCCAGCCGAAGTGCAGCGAGGGCATCGCCGCGAACTGGTTGGCCATGCCGTCGGCGGCCGGGGCGGCGCCGTAGACGGTGGGTCCGTAGAGCCGGCCGGTGTCGACGAGCTGTGGGTCGCCGAGCAGCCGCGGGGGCGCCAGCGGGAAGGCGAGGTGCAGGACGAGCGCGGCACCGGTGAGCACGGCGAGCACCCGGCGCGTCCACAGGTAGTGCCGGGGGCGGCGCAGGTAGAGCCAGATCAGGAAGCACGCGGTCGCGGGGAAGTGCACCGCCGCGTAGTAGGTGTTCGCCGCGTACACGAAGGGGTCCGCGTGCAGCAGCAGACGCTGCACCGCGCCCTCGCCGGGCAGGTGCAGGGCGCGTTCGGCGTCGCGCATCCAGTCCGCGTTGCGGAAGGCCTCGCCCGTGCGGCCCGTGGAGAACGCCCTGCCCGCCTTGTACACGGTGAACAGGCTCACGACGAGCAGCAGCTCTTGTACGAGGCGGCGGCGCGCGGCAGGCCGGCCGGCTCCCGGGCCGCCGGGTACGGCGTGAGAGGTGGTCATCCCCCGTCCCCCTTCCTGCTCCCGGCGAACGTCCGGAGGGACGTTGCGCACTCATCGACACGCCAGTGTATCGATACATTCGCGTATCGATACGCAGGTGTACCGATACGCTCGCGTTCCCGTACACTTCCGTATCGGAAGACACCGCCGAGCCGCCTCCGAGGAGAGCCGCACCCCATGACGTCGACGCCGCCCCCCGGGCGCCGCTCCAAGATCACCCCGGAGCGGGAGCAGGAGTTCTACGACGCCGTCCTGGAGCAGCTGCGCGAGGACGGGTACGAGGCCCTCACCATGGAGGGCGTCGCGGCGCGGGCCAGCTGCGGCAAGTCCACGCTCTACCGGCAGTGGAAGACCAAGCCCCAGCTCGTCGCCGCGGCCCTGCGCGCCGGCCGGCGGGGCACGCTCGTCGCGGTGGACAACGGGACGCTGGCGGAGGACCTGCGCGAGGCTGCCCGGATCGCGGCCTGCACCTCGGGCCGCGACACCCGCCTCATGCAGGCGGTCGGCCACGCCGCGCTCGACGACGAGGAGCTGCAGGCGGCCCTGCGCACGGCCCTGGTCGAACCGGAGCTCGCGGCCTTCGACGCGATGGTGGAGCGGGCCGTCGCGCGGGGGGAGATCCGCGCGAACCACCCGGCCGTGGAGTTCCTGCCCGCGCAGCTCATGGGCCTGGTACGCATCCTGCCGGTACTGGAGGGCCGCTTCGCCGACGCCGACTACCTGCTCCGGTTCATCGACGCGGCCATCCTCCCCTCCCTGGGACTCACCCCGCCCCGGGCCCCCTGAACCGGCCGACCGCCGTCACGATGACCTGACGGCGGCCGGCCCGCGCTGCCTCGTGGGGACGGCGGCAGCGCACCGCCCGGACCGGGCGGCGGTCACTCGCACGCCGAGCGGCCGCCGCCCGATCCGGGCGGATCCGGATGCCGGCCGCGGCGGCCTCACCGGGCGCGGCGGCGGCGGCGACAGCATGACCGGGGCCGGGACCCCGCGGGGACCGCACCCGGTCGGCGGCGTCCGCCGATGCCCGCGTCCGCCGGCGGGCGGCGTCCGTCAGCGGCGGATGCCCATGGTCCGGGCGAACTCCTCCGGATCCGCGTCGGAACCGCGCAGGTCCGCCGAGTCCAGCGACCAGGCGCCGGAGGCGTCGCGCGTGAACTCCGCGATCGTGGCGGCGGTGGAGCCCGGCACGGACGCGAAGTCGCCCTGCGCCAGATCGGTGTGCCCCTCGCGGATCCGGATCCCCGTGCCCCCGATGTCGGCGAACGTCTTGCGCCGGGGCTCCCCCGGCCCGGCCGACCCGCCGGCGTCCTGGATGACCACGCCCACCACGACGCGCTGGAGCTCGGCCCCCATCCGGTTCAGTTCGAGGGTCATCACCTCGTCGAAGCCGAAGCCCTGGCCGGTGTGGCTGTCCCGGTTCAAGGTGATGGTGCCGTCGGGCGACCGGCTGCCGAAGTGCACGAGGTGGACGGGGGTCCCGTGGAGGTCCGCGGCCGCGTAGACCGCGGCGACGAGGTCGAGATCGTTCGCGGGGGTCCCGGCGGGGCTGGGGTCCCACCTCAGCGCGACCTCCACCTTGGCCAGGCCCTTGCGTACACCGGTCACCGATCTCCCCCTCCACTCACCAGATCTTGCCCCGCCATGCTCCCACGCGGCCCGGGCTTCCCGCCCGAACGACCGTACGTTACCGGCCACTTCGCCGCCGGCCCGGCCGGGCCGGGGGCTCGCCGCGCGGCGAGCCCCCGCGTCCCGGCGGGGCTCGGCCCCTTGCCCCGCTCGGACCCGGTTCAACCGAAGATCCTTCGACGGAACCGGATCGTTATCCTCAAATTTTACTCAGATCTAGTGACGGTGCGGCCGTCTCCTTCCTAGCTTCCTCGTACACGTGTCACGACGTACCCCCACGTTCCGCGGTTCCCCGCGCGCCGGCGCCTTCCCCCAGCCACCGCTGGACGGGCTCCGGCGGTGCGCCCCGCGTACCCGAGGAAAGAGTGCAGCATGAAGGTTCCCCAGGCCGGTGCGGTCGCCGCAGTGATCGCCATCGCGCTCACCACCTCCGGGTGCTTGGGCGAGGAAGAGGTCAAGGGGAAGCTCGCCATCGGCATCAAGTTCGACCAGCCGGGCATCGGCATGCGCGAGGAGGACGGCACGTTCTCCGGCTTCGACGTGGACGTCGCCACGTACGTGGCCAAGGAGCTCGGTTACGCGCCGGACCGCATCGAGTTCAAGCAGGTCTACAGCAACGACCGCGAGCTGCTGCTCCAGTACAACGAGGTCGAATTCGTCGCCGCGAGCTACTCGATCAACGACAAGCGCAAGGAGAAGGTCGAGTTCGCCGGCCCCTACTTCCTCGCGCACCAGGACCTGCTGGTCCGTGCCAACGACAACAGCATCACCAAGGCCGAGGACCTCAACACCAAGAAGCTGTGCTCGGTGAGCGGTTCCACCTCGGCGGAGAACGTCAAGAACCGCCTCGCCCCGAAGGCCAGCGTCCTGGAGCTCGGCGGCTACTCGGAGTGCCTCATCGCCCTCCAGGACGGCATCGTCGACGCCCTGACCACGGACAATGCCATCCTGGCCGGGTACGCCGCCCGCAAGGGCAACGAGGGCAAGTTCAGGCTCACCGGCCTGGCCATGAGCAACGAGAACTACGGCATCGGCCTCAAGAAGGGCGACACGGAGCTCCGCGACAAGGTCAACTCCGCCCTGAAGAAGATGGTGGAGGACGGCTCCTGGGAGCAGGCCGTGAAGAAGAACTTCGGCCCCGGTTACAAGTACGAGCCGGCCCCGCCGCTCACCGTGACGAACTGACGTCCCTCCACGCGGCGGCCGGGACGGATCACGGATCCCCGAACAAGATCCGCACTGCCGACACGTGGTTTTCACCTGTTGGGCACATGACAATGTGAACCTCGCTCTGCCACCTGACACCCCGCCAATTCCCCGGGCGGGGACGGTGCGTGTGGAGAGGTACCCCCACAGATGAGAATCTCGCGCCTGACTCCCTGGGCCGCCGGCCTCGCGACGGCCGCGCTGTTCGCCGTACCGGCCGCCGCGTCCGCCGGACAGCAGCGGACCGCGGCCCCCCACGCCGCCGCGGCCGCCTCGGCGGACTCCTACTACGCGAGCGCCGAGGGCAAGACCGGCGCCGCGCTGAAGACCGCCCTGCACCAGATCATCAGGAACCAGTCGAAGGTCTCCTACGACGGCGTGTGGAACGCGCTGAAGGTCACCGACCAGGACCCGGCGAACCCGAACAACGTCATCCTGCTCTACTCCGGCCGCTCCCAGTCCAAGGCCACCAACGGCGGCGGGGCCAACGACTGGAACCGCGAACACGTGTGGGCCAAGAGCCACGGCGACTTCGGAACGGCCACCGGGCCCGGCACCGACCTGCACCACCTGCGCCCCGAGGACGTCACGGTCAACAGCACCCGTGGCAACAAGGACTTCGACAAGGGCGGCAGCCCCGTCGCCGAGGCGCCCGGGAGCCTGACGGACAGCGACTCCTTCGAGCCGCGCAACGCCGTCAAGGGCGACGTGGCGCGGATGCTGCTCTACATGGCCGTCCGCTACGAGGGCGGCGACGGCTTCGCGAACCTGGAACTCAACGACAAGGTCAGCAACGGTTCGGCTCCCGCGCACGGCCGGATCAGCGTACTCAAGCAGTGGCACCAGCAGGACCCGCCGGACGCCTTCGAGCAGCGCCGCAACCAGGTCATATTCGATACCTACCAGCACAATCGGAACCCGTTCATCGACCACCCGGAGTGGGTCGCCTCCATCTGGTGACCGCGGGTCGTCGGGAGGTGCGGGGCGGGCGCGGGGGCCGCCGGGGGTTGGGCCGTTCCAGGCCGGGTATTCGCAGGCCAGAGGCTGCGGACCGCGCCCGGCGGAAACAGCCGACGGAGGTACGTCGTGATGGACGGAGCCGGACTTTCCGACCGCGAGCAGCGCGCCCTCTCCGCGATCGAAGCCCAACTCAAAAGTGATCGTTCCTTCGACCGGATCCTGCGGTCCACCCGTCGGCGCAACCGCGTCACGGCGGCCTGCCTGCTCGCTGCCGTGACGGTCGCGCTGCTGGTCGCGGCTTCGGTCACGGTGGCGCAGGGCTTGATCTGGGCCTTCGCCGCCGCCTGGATCCTGACGGTGTTCACGGCCCTGCCGCTGATCGGGCAGTGGATCCATCGGCGCTGGCAGAACAGGGGCCGGGGTTCGGCGACCGACCGGACCTGAGGACCGCCAGGACGGTCGGAGGCGGTCAGACGTGGTCAGAGGCGGTCGGCCAGGGCCTTGAATTCGGCCCAGGGCATCCGCGGCGGGCGCTCGTCCCAGACCTTCTGGGAGAGCGCGGCCAGCGGCAGTCCGATGCCGGCGGCCACTTGGGCCTGGGTCTGGGCGCCGGCCAGGTCGCACCACACGGCCAGACGGGCGCCCAGGATCTGGTCCCCGTACCCGGCCGGCACGGCGGAGGTGCCGCGCAGCACCAGCGGGGTCCACTCCTCGTAGATCCGCCGGCCGGTGGGGTAGGTGAATTGGTTCGGCTCGCCCAGCACGTAGTACAGGTACTCGTCGTTGAGGTTGACCAGCTTGCGGCCCTCGCGCAGGTACTCCAGCGGCGGGCGGGCGCCTATCTCCTTGCCCGTCCAGTACTCGACCTGGATGTCCTTGGCGGCGGTGGCCACCCCGCCGCGGAAGAAGCCGTCGTTCCACGCCTTGAGCGACTTGCCCGACGGCCGCACGACGTCGGCGCGGTCGTTGAGCCAGCCCGTCGCCAGGTCCTGCACCCGAGCCGTCGGTCCGTACCGCTGCTGGGCCGCGCGCGTGAGCTGGGGGAAGGAGGCCTGCGGGTCGCGTACGACGAGTGCCTGGTACTCGTCCGCGCCCAGGTGCCAGGCCCCGCCGGGGAACAAGGGCAGGTACTCGCGCAGCAGTTCGTCGATGAGCCGGGCCGATGCGGGATTGGATATGTCGACCGCGCCCGCGATCGCCTTGCCCCGTACGTCGCGCAGTTGCAGGTCCGGGTGGGCGCGCAGGACCGCGCCGAGGTGTCCGGGCGAGTCGATCTCCGGGACCACCGTGATGTGGAGGCGGGCTGCGAGCGCTGTGATGCTTCTGACCTGGGCCTTGGTGAGGTGCGGGGTGGAGACGATCTCCGGATGGCTGTCGGACTCGATCCGGAAGGCCTGGTCGTCGGAGAAGTGCAGGCCGAGCTGGTTGAGTTTGAGGTCGGCCATCTCCCGCAGCCGGTCCTCGATCCAGGCGGGGGTGAAGTGCTTGCGGGCTATGTCGAGGTTCAGGCCGCGCTGGGGTTTGGCGGGCCCGTCCCGCACGGTGCCCTCGGGGGCCGAACCGCCGTTGCTCACCGCCTGCTTGAGGGTTCGGGTCCCGTAGAAGACCCCGGCCTCGTCGGGCGCCGTGATGCGCACCCGGCCGTCGCCCACGGAGAGCGTGTACGACTCGGCAGGTCCCGAGCCCGCCGCTCCCAGGTCGAGTTCGACGTCGCCGGACCGGGGTGCCTGCGCGTCGGCGAAGGCGAGTCCCAGTTCGCCGGCCAGCAGGCGGCCCTCGTCGGACAGCGCGGCCGTATCGCCCTGGGCGACGACCACGCGGGCACCCGGGGCGGGTTTCCAGCCGGGGCCCCGGGCGGCGGTGTGCTCGCGTACGGCCGGGACGGTGCGCGGGGCGGTCGAGAGGGGGTGGGACGGGCTCGGTACGGGATCGCTCGGGCCGGTCGCGGCACTCGGAACGGTCAGGTCGCCGGGCGCGGCGGCGCGCGCCGAGGCGGCCGGGGCACTGGCCGGCGAGGTGGGGGCGCCGGGTTCGTCGGAGGCCGCCGTGCAGCCGGGCACGGCAAGGGTGACCAGCGCGGCGACCGTGGCCGTCGCGATGACGTGGACCCTCGTGTACCGCTTCCTGTTCCTCATCATGCGTCCGTGTCCCCCGTACCAACCTGGCACGGGGGACACGGACGCGCGACCGGGGGGTCAGATCAGGGCGTCGAGGGCTGCGGGGGCGCCGTCCGCGACGCGTCGGCCGCCGCCGGCCGCGCGGGCCGTCGTACGCCGCTCCAGCGCGCCGGAAACGAGGGCGAGCAGCAGCGCGGAGGCGGCGAGGGCCGCACCCACCCGGTTCGGCGATGTCCAGCCGAAGCCCGCGGCGATCACGAGGCCGCCCAGCCACGCGGCGAGGGCGTTGCCGAGGTTGAAGGCGCCGATGTTGACGGCGGAGGCCAGGGTGGGCGCGTTCGCGGCCTGGTCCAGGACCCGCTTCTGGAGCGGCGGTACGGTCGCGAAGCCGAGGGCGCCGATGAGGACGACGGTGACGGCGGCGCCGGCCTTGATGTGCGCGGTGACGGTGAACAGGGCCAGGGTGAGGGCCAGTGCGCCCAGGGTGACGTACAGCATCGGCATGAGCGCCCGGTCCGCGTAGCGGCCCCCGATCAGGTTGCCGGCGACCATGCCGAACCGCCGTCCTCGGACCGGGCCCGGGCAGCGGCGGCGACAATGACGTTTTCGCCGGTCCACGCGGGTCCGGTGCGGGGCCGCGCCGTGCGGTGCCGCGGGTGGCGGTCACCGGCGCCGCGCCCCGGCGCCGAGGCCCGCCAGGGCCGTCGCCAGGACGCCGACGCCCTCCTCGATCTCACCGGCCGATCCCGCCGCGTATCCGAGGACCAGGCCCGGCGGTCCCGGCCTGACGCGGTGCCAGGACAGCGGGTGGGTCTTGACGCCGAGGGCCAGGGCTGCCGAGGCCAGGGCGGTGTCCTCGAAACCGGCCCCGTCGAAGGTGACCATCAGGTGCAGGCCCGCCGCCGCTCCGTGCACGCGGGCGGACGGCAGCCGTTCGGCGAGGCCTTCGAGCATCGCGTCCCGTCGTCGGCGGTGGCGGCGGCGCACGAACCGCAGGTGCCGCTCCAGTTCGCCCGAGTCCATCAGCCGGGCCAGGACCAGCTGGCTGAGCACCGGATTGCCGAGGTCGGCGTAGCGCTTCGCGGCGAGGACGGCGTCGCGCAGGCGCGGCGGGACCAGCAGCCAGCCGAGCCGCAGTGCGGGGGCGAGCAGTTTGGACACGCTCCCCGCGTAGCAGACCCCTTCGGGCAGCAGGGCGCGCAGCGCGGGGACGGGGGCGCGGTCGTAGCGGTGCTCGGCGTCGTAGTCGTCCTCGACGACCACTCCTCCGGCGGCGGCCCAGCCGAGCAGCTCCCGGCGGCGCTCGCCGTCGAGCACGACACCGGTCGGGAACTGGTGCGCCGGGGTGAGCAGTACCGCCCCGGCGCCACTCGCCCGCAGGGCGGTGACGTCCAGCCCGGCCCCGTCCACCCGTACCGGTACCGTCTCCATCCGTCCGTACTCCAACTGCTGTCGGGCGCCGAGCGAGCCCGGGTCCTCCACGGCCACCCGGTGGACACCCTCCTCGCGCAGCACGTGGGCCAGCAGCCCCAGGGCCTGGGCCACGCCCGCGACGACGACCACGTCGTCGGGGTCCGCGCGGATGCCCCGGTTCCGGGCCAGCCAGCCTACGACCGCCTCGCGCAGCGCGGGGGCGCCCTGCGGATTGCCGTAGCCGAAGTCGGCCGGGGTGAGTTCGTTCAGGATCCGGCGCTCCGCCTGGAGCCAGGCCGTGCGCGGGAAGGCGGTCAGGTCGGGAACGCCGGGCGAGAGGTCGATCCGGCAGGGTACGGCGCGCAACGCGTCCACCGGGCCGCCGCGCTCCGGGGTGCCGGACGGCGCTGGGGCGGGCGTCGGCGCCGCGACCACGACCGTGCCGCCTCGGCCGCGACCGGACACCTGGCCGGTCTCCGCCAGCCGCTGGTACGCCTCGGTCACCAGCCCGCGCGAGACGCGGAGTTCGGCGGCGAGCACACGGCTGGCGGGCAGGCGGCTGCCGACCGGTAGGACTCCGTCGGCGATGGCCGCCCGGAGCCGGCCGGCCAGCCAGTCGGTACGGCCGCCGGGCGGGGCCTGGCCGATGTCGAGCTGGAGGAAGTCGGATCCGGCGGCGGGATCTGGATCGGACCCCTGGGACCGGGCTCCTTTGGACCTGCTCATGGGTCCATTGTGGCCCCAGGGTGGAGGCATGGAGCACACATCCTCTGCCTTCCGGGACCTGGCACCCGGCATCATCGGGATGGCGCTGGTCGGCAGCAGCGTCACCGTGTCCAGCACCCTCGTCGACGCCCCGCTGTTCGGCCCCCAGGCCGTCCGGTACGCGGCCGCCGCGCTGCTGCTGCTCGCCCTGGCCCGGGTGGCCGGGGTACCGGTGCTGCGCCCGCGCGGCCGGGAGTGGCTGTGGTTGGCCGGGATCGCGGCCACGGGGCTGGTGCTGTTCAACGTGGCCGTGGTGCGCGGGGTCGCGCACGCCGAACCGGCCGTCATCGCCGTGGCCGTGGCCTCCGTACCGATCCTGCTGGGGCTGCTCGGACCGTTCCTGGAAGGGCGGCGGCCCAGTCGCCAGGTGTTGTGCGCGGCGCCCGTGGTGGTCGCCGGGGCGGTCCTGGTCGAGGGGACGGGCCGGACGGACGCCGCCGGGGTGGCGTGGGCCGCGCTCGCGCTGGCCTGCGAGGCCGGGTTCACGCTGCTCGCGGTGCCGGTACTGCGCCGGCACGGCGCGTGGGGGGTCTCGGTGCACGCCGTGTGGTTGGGGGCGGTGATGCTGGCGGGGCTCACGGTGGCCTTCGAACGGCCGGCCGAGCTGGGGGCGCTCGGCACGGCGCAGTGGGCGGCCACCGGATACCTGGCCGTGCTGGTGACGGCGGTGGCGTTCCTGCTCTGGTACCGGACGGTGGCGGCGGTGGGCGCCGGGCGGGCCGGACTGCTCACCGGTGTCGCACCGTTGGCCGCGGCGGGCGCGGTGGCGCTCACGGGCAGCGGGGCACCGGCCCCCGCCGTGTGGCTGGGGCTGGCCGTGGTCGTCGCGGGCCTCGCGCTGGGACTCCGCCCGCCGCGCCGGGCCCCGGCCGGGAGCGCACGGGCGAACGCCGCCGCCGGGACGAGCGCGGTCGACGGGCGCGGCGGTCGGCCCGGCTCCCGACGCGGGGAACGACCGCGGACCGGGCACGGGGAACCGCGCGGGGCCGGGTGACGCACAGGGTCCCTGACGGGGTGCGGTGGTCGGGGCGGGCGGGCTGCTCGGGGGTCCCGCACGTCCCGGTCGGGGCGCCCGTCCCCGTGAGTGCTCTCAGCGCAGGATGCCGGCCTGCCGGGCGGCCCGGATCCAGGACGGGAACTCCGACAGGAGCCGGTCGTAGAGCTCCGGGTCGGAGATCCTGTCGATGTCGTCCACCGCGAAGAAGCCGACATTGTCGACCCGCCGCCCGGGCAGGGTGTCGAAGCGCTCCAGCACCCCGTACTGGGCCTGCCCCAGGCCGATGAACTGCCAGAACACCGGCTCCTCCACCGCCGCCCGCAGTTCCCGCTCGATCTCGGCGTTGCGGTACACCCCTCCGTCGGAGAAGAACAGGACCAGCGTGGGATCCGGCACGGGGTGGGCGCGCACGTAGGCACGGACCTCCGCGATCACCTTCTGCTCCTCGTTCCCGATGCCGACGGAGCGCATGTCCACCTGGCCCGGTTCCAGTCCCTTCGGCGGCTTCTTGCGGCCGAACAGGCTGAACTGCCCGACCCGCACGTGCAGGCGCAGCCATGCGGGCAGTTCGCCGAGCACCAGGTCGGGCAGGCGCGCGGGCTGGGAGGCGAAGGTCCACGCCTGCATCTGGCCGTCGTCGTCGAGCTGCGCCGCGACGGCGGCCATCCGTTCGGCCACGCCCCGGACGGTGCCGCGCGTGTAGTGGGCCGCCATGGAGCCGGACGCGTCCAGCACGAGGACGACCCGGGCGGTGAGCGCCGTGACGCCCTGTTTGCTGAGGCTGACCGCCACCTGCCGCTTGCGCAAGGACAGGCGTTCGCGCATGTCGGGCGGCAGGTGCTCCTCGCCCTTGGCCATGCGGACGGCGGGGCCCCCGGGGGCGGCGGCCGGTGCGCGCGGGGCCGTCCCTACGGGCGGGGCGGGCGCCGAAGTGACGGGCGGGGCCGGCGCCGGCGCGACGGGCACGGGCCGCGAGGCGGGCGCGGGCACGCCCGCGCGGGTGGGCTGCGGCACCGCCGGAGCGTCGTCCACGCTGATGCCGAAGTCCGTGGCCAGACCGGCCAGTCCGCTCGCGTACCCCTGCCCCACTGCCCGGAACTTCCACGCCCCCGCCCGCCGGTAGAGCTCACCGCTCACGTACGCGGTCTCGGTGCCGGCTTCCATGGCGAAGTGCGCCAGCTCGGCCCCCGACACCGCGTCGAGCAGGCGCAGGTTCAGGCCGGGCACCTGTCCGAAGGTCCCCCCGTCCGCCGACGCGCAGAGGACGACGCGCTCGATGTCCCGCTCCAGCAGGCCCAGATCGACCTCGACGGTGTCGGCGCCGGGCCGCTTGCCGTGGTGGCGTACGGCCCCGGAGGGGTGGTTCGGCTGGTTGTAGAAGACGAAGTCGGCGTCCGAGCGGACGCGTCCGCCTCCCGTCAGGAGGAGGGCGGACGCGTCCACGTCCGGTACGCCGTGCCCGGCCGACCAGCCGAGCACGGCCCTGACCCTGATCGCCGCGACCGCAACGTTGGCGCCCTTGTTCAGTGTCGTCGTCACGGCATCCAGTCTGCCCGCCGGGCGCCCGGCGCACAGGTGGTCCGTGCGGACCGGGGTTCAGGTGGAGGAGGGAACCAGCACGACGGCCGTGCCGTACGCGCACACCTCGGTCCCGACGTCGGCGGCGTCGGTCACGTCGAAGCGCATCATCAGGACGGCGTTGCCGCCACGCGCCTTCGCCTGCTCGATGAGCCGGTCCATGGCCTGGTTGCGCGTCTCCACGAGCGTCTTGGTGAGTCCCTTCAACTCGCCGCCGATCATCGACTTCAGGCCCGCGCCGATCTGGCTGCCCAAGTGGCGGGAGCGCACCGTGAGTCCGAACACCTCACCGATGACCTGCTCGACCCGGTAGCCGGGGACGTCGTTGGTCGTCACGACGAGGACGCCGCTCTGATGCGCCCCGGCGCCGCCGCCGTAGTCTTCGATACCCATGGCACCCACTCTCGCGCGGCGCGGCGCCCCGCGCATCCGGGAGGGGCCGGGCGGGCCCGGGCGTCTCGTGCGGTTCGGACACGGGCGCGACCAGGCCGAACCGGCGCAGCCGGGGACCGGCCGCGCGGCGGACGACGGGTTACGGGTGCCGGGTACGAAGACGGGGCGGCGGGCGGCGCCGATGCGTCCGCTCGGCCGTTCGGCGGCAGAACGGATTGAGCATTTCGGGCTAAATCGCGGTGAGTCATCGGGATCGCGCGCCCTCGCGTCGCCATAGTCGTCCGTGGCGACCGCCAGGTCGCCGCCCCGCGCCGCGCGCCGCGGCCGGGCGGATGTCTTCGTAGAGGAGCCGGCTCATGCTGAAGCCCACCAGGACCATCCTCGCTCTCACCACCGGAAGCCTGGTGCTCGGTCTGGTCGGGGCGGGCGTCGCCGTCGCCGACGAGAATCCGGTCGTCGACACCCCGTCGCGGGCAGCGGTCACCGGTGTCGCCGCCGGTCAGGCCGCCGCGTACGACCGGTACGTCATCGGCAAGGTCGTCTCCCGCGGGCCGCTCAAGGTCCGCAGCGAGCCGACCACGCGGGCGCGGATCGTCGGTCAGGTCTACCCGAACCGCAAGGTCGAGATCGAGTGCAAGAAGTACGGCCAGGCGGTCGACGGGAACCGTCTGTGGTACCGCCTGCACGAGGAGGACAACGACCAGGAGAACGGGCAGGACAACGACCAGGAGAACGGCGGCTGGGACGACGGCGGCCGGGAGAACGGCTCCGACGACGAGGACCGCGCGCGCTACGAGCGGGAGCGCTGGGTCTCCGCCCGCTACGTCCAGAACCGCAGCACGGTGAAGTACTGCCGCTGACGCGCGGCCGGTCAGTCCGCCGGGCGTACGGCACGCGGGCCCACGCACCGCACGCCGTACGCCCGGACCCGTTCGCGCAGTTCGCGGTCGGCGGTGACCACGACGCAGTCGCGCTCCGCGTGGGCCGCGGCCAGTTCCACGATCCGGTCGTCGCCGCTCCCGGGCGCCGGATCCACCCGTACGCCGGGAACGGACTCCACGCCCCGGGCCGCGCCTTCGACCACGAGGACGATCTCCTCGCCTTCCTCCCGCATGGCCAGCCGGTCGCGCAGCCGCTCGGCCGCGCCGCGCCGGTCCCGCCACCAGCCGTCGGGCACGGACCCGACGACGTTCGCGGCGTCCACGATCAGCACCTTCACCGCGCGGTCAGAAGTCACCGTAGTTGACCTGCCAGGTGGGCAGGCCCATCCGGCGCCAGACCGCCACGACGCGGTCCCGGTCGTCGAGTGACACCCGCACCGCGTACCGGTCGCGGACGTGCGCGTCGAACAGCTCGGCCTTCACGACGTCGTCGCGGCGCGTGTCGCCGGCCGCGCGCATCCACAGCTCGTCGTACGGCACCTGGTGCCGCCGCAGCCAGGACTCGGTCTGCGGGCGGTGTTCCTCGCCGCGCCCCGAGAGCAGCACGATCGTGTCGCCGTCGGCCCGCCGGAAGGCGTCGAGGGCGTGCTTGACCGACTCGTTGAGCAGATCGAGCTCGCAGCGCGAGAAGTCGTACGGGCCGCGGTCACCGGTGAGCGCCAGGGTGCCGTCGATGTCGCACATCACGGCGGCGGGCAGTGCGGGGTCGGCGACGTACTCCCGGACGGGCGGTACGGCCGCGGCGCCCGATGTGCCGTTCATCCAGTCCGCCGTCAGCCGCCAGCCGCCCTTGCGGGCCTTGTGGTGCTTGTCGGCCAGGATGCGGATGATCTCCTCGCCGACCCGGCGCTCCCGGGCGGCGTCCCGGCGCAGGCACTCCTCCAGCGGCACGTGGGTGAAGTCGTGCACGACGAACGTGGCGCGTCCGCCGACCGCCGCCTTGAGGCGCTTGGGGATGTTCTTGGTCAAGTGGGTGTTGTCGACGACCACGTCGAAACCGCCGTCGACGGCCGCGCGGACCGCCGCGTCCTGGATCTCCAGCACGGTCTGCTCGTGGGTGTAGGACCGGGCCCGCTCGGGATCCGGCAGGTCGAGCATGGCCCGCAGGTCGTCCAGGTTGACGCGGCGCATCCGGCCGCCGGACTCCGCCTGGAGGGCACGTGCCGCGGTGGTCTTGCCCGAGGCCGGCAGACCCGTCATGAGGTGCGCGACGGGCAGGGGGCGCTCCTGGTCGGCGCGGTCGGCTCCGCGGACCGCGGCCGGCGCCGGGACGCGCGGCGCGGCCCGGCGCGCGGGCGCGGCGGCGTCCGTCCCGGTCCTGGGGGCGGGCGCCGTCTGGGGCGCGGGTACGCGGGCCTCCTCGGGCACTGCCGCGTTCTCCTCGTCGGTCAGGTAGGGGTCGGCCGTCTCGGGACGCACGTGCCGCCAGGTGGTGAGCTCGGTGGGCCGTCCGTCGAGCCGCAGGAACATCGCGGCCGCCAGCTTGCGGTCCCCCAGGGCCTTGGCGGCCCGTGCGAACGCGCCGCGGTCGGCAGCGAGGTGGGCGAGGCCCGCGTACGCCTCGTCGATCGCTCGCTCGTGCCGGGCCGCGGCGTCCTCCAGACGGGCGATCACCTGCCGCACCCAGGCGTCGAACTCGTCGGGTACCTGCTCCAGCAGCGCATCGAGCGGCTTGCCGCCCGATGCCTCGACCTCGGCGAGCGGGCAGCCGAGGATCCGGGCGATGTGCGTGGCGGGCCGGCCGGAGAAGCGCTGGATGCCGTGGTCGCGCCAGATGTCGCGTTCGGTGACTCCGGTGACCACCTTGTGCAGCCGTACGTACTCGGACAGCTTGGCCTTGGCGCGGACGCCGGAGGCGAAGCGCAGGACGAAGCCCTCGGCGTCGGTGCCGGTCACGGCGGCGCCGCCGGGGAGGGTGTTGGACTCGGCCAGGGCCATCAGCGCGTCGAGCGGCATGGCGGGCCACACGGTCACGACGGAGCCGATGCCCTCCCAGTGGGAGGCCGCCTCGGCGAGGGGGACTTCCGCGCCGTCCGGGCCGAAGGCGGCGAGGAGGACGAGGTCCTGGCGGCCGCCGTAGTTCACGACGATGCGGTTGCCGGGGTAGAGGATCTCGGCGAGGTACGTGGTGCCGGGGCGCAGGGCGGCGGTGTCCTTGGTGCCCAGGCGGCGCTGGGCCCAGGTCGCCTGGGCGCTGATGAAGGAACCCTTGGAGGCGACCCGCCAGTTGCCCGCGTAGTGGAAGACCACGGCGAGGCTGCCGTCGACCTTGTCGTAGACCTCGAACGGCTCGTCGGGCAGGGAGGGCGCGTACGGCTGACCCGACTCGTGCTCCCCGACGTTGAAGAACTTCGGCAGCGGCAGGGCGACGACGGCGCCGTTGGTGTCGTCGGCGACGAGTCCGCGGCAGCGCGTGGTGACCCGGTTCCAGACGCCCTCGTACTGGGCCGTCCGCGTGTACGTGTAGAGGGAGAGCGGCAGATCGGGGTGGCGCTTGCGGCTCACGTGGCCCGCCTCGATCGCGTCGGCCAGCTCCTGCGCGGGCAGCAGGTCGTGCAGAGTCAGGCGGTCCTGGCTCATGGGGTTCCTCCCGGGTCGAGATGGCTCATTCTCACCTGCGGGAGGGTGTGCCCGGTACTCGATTACGCCTGGCCGCGGCGGCGGGGATGGTTCAGTACGTGACGCGGGCCCGTTCAGTACGTGATGCAGAATTCGTTGCCCTGCGGGTCGGCGAGGGTGGCCCACTCGTAGGGGCCCTGGCGGCCGTCGTGGAGGAAGACGGCGCCCTTGGCGAGCAGCCGCTCGACCACGGCCTTGCCGTCCTCGCCGCCGGCGCGGACGTCCAGGTGGACCCGGTTCTTGACCGTCTTGGGTTCGGGCACCAGCTGGAAGAGCACGCGCGGGGCCTGCTGGTCTCCCCCGGGGTGGCGGATCGCGGCGCCGACCTTCCAGACGAGGTTGCCGTTGTGGGTGGTCGTGTCGTCCTCGCTCGCGTGGCCGGCGGCGACCAGACCCCGGATGAACGCCTCGTCGCTCGGCTCCACTTCCCAGCCGAGGGCGTCGGCCCACCAGTCGGCGAGGGGGTGCGGATCGGTCGAGTCGAAGGTCACCTGGAACGTGTATGCCATGCCGGGACCCTACTGAGAGGGCCCGGGCGGCGCCACAGGAGCCGGGGCCCGGCGCAGGGCGGCCCGGCGCGAGACGAGGAAGGCGGCCGAGGTCAGCAGCCAGGCGCCCACCGCGATCCAGAGCAGCACCTCCCCCAGCGGCCGCAGCCCTGCGACGCCGGCCGGCTCCGCCGCGGAGAGGCAGGCGACGGCCGTCATACCGAGCGGGAAGACCGTGGCCCAGCGGCGGATGTCGTAGTGCGGCCGGGGGTGGCGCAGTTCCGCGTAGAGGAGGACCGCGTACCAGGCCAGGGACACGGCGAGCAGCACCAAGGTGGCGGTCCGCAGGGCCGTGTGCGCGGCGCCGGTCCAGACGGGTGACCCCAGGAGCTTGGACCCGGCCAGCGCGGAGATGGAGAGCGCGCCTCCCGCGACCCAGTGGTCCCCCGCGCCGCGCGCCACCTCGTGCGGGTCGAACCGGACGAGCGCCGCCGCGTAGAGCAGCAGGCCGAGGCAGAAGGCCGCCAGTGCCGCCGGGGTGAGCCGGTCCGGGCCGCCCGGGGTGGCGAGGACGGCGGCGAGGACCGCGAGCCCCTGGGTGGCGACGCAGCCGAGGAAGGCCACGCCGGGCATGCGCCGGCGCCAGTGCCGGACGACCGCGACGAGCAGTCCGGGCCAGAGCGCCGCGGACAGAACGAGCAGTGCGATGGCAACGTTCCGCCATCCGAGCATCGACAGCCGGGTGCCGAGGACGGTGGTGGCGGCGACGGCGGTGAGCGCGGGGGGGTGTAGGCCTCGGCGCGGAACCGGCGCCGGTCGCCCGTCAGCCGGGCCGTGAAGTCGGCGGCGAGTACGACCCACAGGGCCGCGGCGAGCGCCAGCGCGACCAGCGACAGCACCTCGTGGCCGACCAGGTGCAGGCCGACGGAGAGGATGCCGGCGGCCATCACGGCGGCTCCCGCCGCCGGCGGGAGCCCGGCCCACCAGGCACGCCGGGAGGAAGGGCTCATCCCTCCAGCGGACACCACCGGTGGACGGCCCGCCAGCGGACGCGCCGGGCACCCGCGTGGGGGCGGGAAGGGGCGGCCACCGGACCGGGCCACGGGGGCGACAGACCCGGAGCCACGGGGGCGACACACGGCGGGCGCGGGGCGGGTCGGTCAGTGCGAGCCGTCCGGATCGCAGCTCGCCCGGCGGAGGCCGATCGTCCGCAGGGCCCGGGCCAGGCCGTCCGGGTCGCCCTCGCTGACGATGTGCACCGCCCCGTCCACCGCGAGGCCCGAGGCCGGCACGGGCGCGCCGTCGGCGGGGGTCCGCAGGACCACACCGCTCGGCGGGTCCAGGGCGCGCACCCCCCGGAAGACCCCGAGGACGCCCGGATCGGTGTCCAGGCTGTCCAGGCCGTCCGGCAGGGCGAGCACGGTGACGTCGGGCAGCAGGACGCGGGCGTGCGCGAGGGCGACGGCCGGTTCGTCGGCATGGGAGATGACCCGGAAGCGCGGGTCGCTCTGGATGCGCGACCGCAGGCGCTCCAGTTCCTCGCCCTCCGGGACACCCACTACGAGTACGGTCATCACAACTCCCCATCCTCCGTCGCGGCGCCGCTCGCGGCGAGCCGGGCGGGCCGCGGACACGGGGCCGGGCCCGCGTCCCCGGCGGCCGGAAATCGACCTTGCCAGTCAATTTAGGTCTACCTAACCTGTGCTCGCCGACGTGCGCGTCGAGCACATATCGCGGAACCCTCCCCCTCCCCCCACTTGAAGGAGCCCTCCGTGACCGGAAGTCTCAACGCCGCCCAGCCCTACGCCGTCGCGCTGTTCCGCATCGTCACCGGACTGCTCTTCGCCTGCCACGGCGCCGCCTCGCTCTTCGGCGTCCTCGGCGGTGCCCACGGCGGCGGCACGGTCGCCGTCGGCGCCTGGCCGGGCTGGTACGCCGCCGCCATCCAGCTGGTGGCGGGCGGCCTGATCCTCCTCGGCCTGGGAACCCGCTCCGCCGCCTTCGTGGCCTCCGGGTCGATGGCGTACGCGTACTTCACGGTCCACCAGCCGGACGCGCTCTGGCCGCTGCAGAACGGCGGCGAGTCCTCGGCGATGTTCTGCTGGGCCTTCCTGCTGCTGGTGTTCACCGGCCCCGGAGCCTTCGCCGCCGAGCGGCTGTTCGGCGCGCGCACGGCCGGCCGGGGCAGCGACCCCCGCCACGAGGCCGTGGCGGCCTGACGGAACGATCCTCCGTACGCCTCGGTCAGCGGGGCAGAATTCGTCCTGGGCTGTGATGGGCGGACTGCCGGGCGGCGGCAATCCATGGAGCCCGCTCCGGGAGGAGCCCCCGGGGGCGGGACTCCACCACCTGGGCTGCGCGGTCTCGGACGCGGCGGGAAGGGTAGGTCCCGGGGCTTCTTGCTCAGAGGAGATCGAGGAGCATCAGGACCTCGTCCCGGGTGTCGTCGGGCGCGAAGCGCAGGGCCCTGGGCCAGCGGCCGACCTCGCGCCAGCCGAGGCGGCCGTAGAACTTCTCCAGCCCCTCGCCGCTCCGGGCCGCGAGACGGAGCTGTTCGAGCCCCCACTCGTCACGGGCAACCGTGTGCAACTCTCGCATGAGGGCGGAACCGACCCCGCGACCGCGGAACACGGGACGGGTCTGGAGGTGATGGACCGTGCCCCAGTGGGCGACGAGCCGAAAGGGATCACGGTTGAGGACGACCCATCCGGCGAGGGCGTCGTCGAAGGTGGCGACGACGAGTCGGCTGCGCGACGGGTGGAGACGCCCGAGGAGCTCGTCCGCGACGGGCGCGACGTCGTCCGTATGGACGGGCGGGAAGGGGAATCCCGCAGCGCCACCGGCGTTCGTGACGGCGATCCAGCAGTCGACGAGCTGTTCCCGCAGCCCGGGAGCGACCTGATGCTCTCCGGTGATCCGGGTGAGGTCGGGCGTCCTCTCCTGCTCCATACGAGGAGCATCCCAGGCGCTGCCTGCGCCCGGGCGGCGCAAGGAGCATTCGCGTCCTTCACGTTCGCGGGAACGACCGCACCTACCTCTACGACCTCCGAACCCTCGCCCCCGAAGGATGACCCGTCGGACGTGTGAGGGGTGGCGAATCGGCGAATCCGGGGCGGGGGCGTGGCGCGGTCGGCAGGATGGGGGGCATGGACCGTGGGGATGTGGGACCGGGCGGGTCGCGGCCGATGGTGGTGCGGGTGCCCGTGGAGCCGGTGGAAGCGGCCGTCGAGGCGGATGCGGTCGACGCCGTGACGCGTGCCGGCGACGTGGTGGTGCGCGGCCCGCTGTTCGGGGTGGCGGCGCGGCGCGACGGTGACGGGGCCTTGTGGCGGGTGCTGATCGAGGTGACGTCCGGTTGCCCGCAGCAGGCGCGCGACGCGCTGAACTCGTGCCTGTGGTTCCGCGCCAAGGACGAGGCGCAGGACCGGGCGGAGCGCCGGGAACTGCTGGCGGCCGTCGCCCGGTTGGAGACCGAGCGGGTCGACGAGCTCGCGGCGGGCGGGACCCGGTACCGGATCGTACGGGCCGAGGAGTACGCGGGTTCGGGCCCGGGCGGCATGGAGCCCCCGCGCCCGACCGATCCGGAGCCTCCGGTCCCCGACTGGGACCGCGCGGTGCGGGAGCCGGGGATCGACGACGGACTCGTACTGGATCCGGACGCGCCCGTCACCCCGACCCAGGCGGTCGAGCGGCTGGCGCTGCGGGGCCTGCGCTACACCGGTGAGCGGTTCCCGGAAGAGGTACGGGCCGACGCGGAGCGCGCCGTGGACACCCACCCGGACGTCCTGCTGCTGCCGGCGACGTTCACGGTCGTGGAACGGGCCTCGGGCGGCTGGAGGCCGATCAGCGGCCCGCACGCGACCGCGCACGCGGCCCGCAAGTCGCTGGACTTCGCGCTGACCTGGATGTGGCCCAGGATGCGCGGCCACATCCCCGAGGACGCGGGCCCGCAGACCGACGCCCGTACGTGTGCGGCGGGCGGCTCCGCGGAACTGGCCGCGTACGCCGAGGCCGCCGACTCGCTCCGGGTCGGGCGCGTGAACCAGCTGGAGTTCCAAGGCACGGTGTACCAGATCGTCCGTACCCGGCGCCTGCTTCGCTGGGGTCCCGACGGGCCCGAGGGCCCGCGCCCGTCCGACGTCAACAGCCAGGACCCCGCGCGCATCCACCTCGCCCTCGACGAGGACGGCCGGGTCCTCCCCGAGGACTGACCCAGCGGGCCGTCGTACGGCGGGAAGTCCTCCGGCTCGGACCGCCTCCCGCGAACCAGTCCCTCCGGCGGTGCCCGCGCCAGGGTGGTCGAGCGCGGCACGGCCGGCTCCGCGGCCCGCTTCCTGATCGCCTGCTTACCGCTGCCTTAAGTGGAACGTAAGCCGAGATTGCCGCTGGCCGCCGCGTTCTGGCAGGTCACAGGGTCTGCCAGAACTGCGGGGCATCAGCTGGGAGCCAAACGGGGAGCCACGGCCCCGAAATCGGCTCATGGAGAAGGACTGGCGTCTCCGCTGGACCCGAAGATTTCGTCCATAGCCTCGGCGCCCTTCGTGATCACGGGCCGGATCTGCTTCCGGTAGACCTTCTCGGTGACCTGCGTACCGCTGTGGCCGACCAGCCGGGCAATGTCCTCGATTCTGAGCCCGTGATCGGAGAGCAGTGAGACGAAACTCGTCCGCAACTCCCTGGTCGTCCATGCCGATGGATCCGAGAACCCGGCCTCCTTCAGCAGCCTGCGGAGGTTGCGGCGGACATTCTCTGCCGTCCGTACCCCTCCCGCGTCCGCGGGGAACACGAGTCCGTCGGCACTCCACTCGCGCCCAGCAGCCCGGCACGCGGCCTGTTGTCGAGCCTTGTGCACACGTACTACCTCCGCGGCTCTGCGAGACATGGCTAGCGAGCGACGGCTCTTCTGAGTCTTCGTTTCACCGTGCCTTCGTACAGAGCGCCAAACGTCGATGTGTGCTTCGCTGCCGTCCGGCGGGTCAGTGTGCACCCGGTCCCACGTGAGAGGGCGCGTCTCTTCTGTCCGGATGCCCACGAGCAGGGCGAGCACCACGTAGGCGTGAATCCATGTCCCCTCCCCCACGTTCAACACGGCCGCCCCCTGCTCCAGGGACAGGGACTTGCTGGGGCGGCCGACCTTACCGTCGGGCACGCTAACAAGTGTGGCCACGTTCTGCGGCACCCTGCCGCGCCGCTGTGCGTGCGTGATCGAGCGGCTGAGGACCGAGTGCACCAACCGCAGAGAGGTTGTCGCCAACGCCTCCTTCCTGTCGTCGAGCCAAGCATCCACTTGGTCAGCGTCGAGTTCGCGGAGCTTCGCCGAACCCAGGTGCGGATAGATGTGCGCCGCGGCGAGGCTCCGGTATGTGGACCGACTCGACTCGGCCTTGCCCTTGAGCCCTTGCTCCAACCAGGCTTCAACCGCCTGTTTCACCGTGTAGTGAGCTGGCGTGCGGCTGCCCCTCTCCATCTCGGCCCTAAGGTCCCGCAGCTTCTTGCGTACCTCAGCCTTCGTACGACCGGAGACCTTCCTGCGGAGTCGCTGACCCGAAGGGGTGTAGCCCAGGGAAATTGCGCCGATGTACCGGTTCTTTGACTCGTCCCAGTAGATCGAGTCCTCTCCGTTCCCTGCCTTGCGAGCTTGCTTCTGCTCACTGTCCATCAGGCACCTTTCAGACATGAGAGCGGGGCCGCACCCTGGTAGGGACGGCCCCGCTGTGGAAGTCGCACTTTCTTAGGCGGCGCAGGCTTCGGTCTTGAGAAGTTCCACGTACTCGTCGAGGTACTCGGTGGGTACGAGCCGTCGTCGACCGACGCGGACGGTCCGCAGCCGGCCGAGGCGAATCTCCTCGAACGCTGTGGAGCGGCCGACGTTGAGGAGTTCGGCTGCTTCCTCCACGCTGTGCAGCCGCCGCTCGGGTTCGACCATCAGTGCCACGTGATGACGTTCCTTCCGGTCCATGAAGTGTCAGGTGTGCGAGACCAGCGCCCCCGCAGGGGCCCGGAATCGCTGACAGAACTGACAGAACCTCGGCATGTGGCCTCTGACCTGCTGTTTCGGCCGGTTCGGGCCGTGTGACAAAACCTCAAAAAACTCTGACAGAACCTCGAAAACCTAGGTTCTGTCAGACTGGGCGGCTCGCCCTGCGGCGAGGTTTTTGGAGTTCTGTCAGAGTTTTCGGAGGTTTTGTCACACCTCCGAAAGTGCTCGTTTCCGCAGGTCAGGCGGCTGGTCGGGAGGTTCTGTCAATTCTGTCAGTGGGTTGGGGGGTTTTCAGGCGGCGGGGGTGATGCGGGGGTGGGTCTCGTAGCGGGGTGAGGGCGGCCGGCCGCCGCGTGTGGTGCGGGGTGGCGGGGGCTGCTGGCGGATCCAGCCGTGTTCCTCCAGGAGGTCCAGGGCGGGGTCGAGGTCGCCCATGGCGGGGAACTCGCTGCGGGGCATCGCGCGGAAGAGGTCGCGTTTGGTGAAGGCGGTTGTGCGGGTGTCGGTCAGGTGGGTCAGGACGGTGTGGGCGGCTGCCTGGGCGGGGTCGGCCTTCATGGCGTTGAAGACGTCGAGGGCGTGGGCGGTGAAGTAGTCCCCGAGGCGGGTGGCGGCGGCCATGGTCGCGGCGGCGATCGGCCGGGTCCAGGCGTCCTCGGGGTGGGCGGCGAGGTGGAGGAGGCCAGCGATGCGGGCGACGGCTCCGTCGCGCTTACTGGCCCAGTTCACGATCGGCGCGAGGCTCCCGTCCTTGCGCAGGCGGGATTCCGTGACGCGCTGGTAGGCCAGCAGGACGGCGTCCGCCCCCGGAGTAAGGGTGAGTTCGGCGGTCTCGGTCCAGCCCGCGAGGGTCAGGGCCAGGCGCCCGAGGTTCTGTGCATAGGTGCTGGCGGTGTCGGGGTTGAGGAGTTCGGGGGTGAGGTTGCGGTAGCCGACGAGGGATTCGGGCTTGGAGTAGAGGAAGCGTGCGAGCAGGCCGCGGCCGTCGGCGCCCTTGATCTGCCCGATGGAGTCCAGGACCTCCGGCTGCACGGCCAGGCCCATGGTGATGGCGGGGTTCTCGATGTACTGGGCGTCGCGAGCCTGGCGGTTGACGCGGGCCATGTCGCCGGCGTGGCCCTTGAGGAAGATCCCCATGTTCGGGACGCCGGAGTAGCGTCCGGCGATGATCTCGAAGATCTCGCCCTCCGGGGACAGGATCGCGATCCGTCCGTCCTGCTGGGCGAGGAGGCTGGTCAGGCTCTCGGCGGTCACGTCGTCGGCGACGAGCTGCGGCTCGGCCGGTACGACGGCCCGCTCGGCGGCATCCGATAGAGAGACGGCCTGGGCGGTCAGATCGGCCAGCTTGTCGGCGTCGGCGTTGGCCGCAACCTTCTCGGCCTTCTCGGCGGCGGCCTTCGCGATCCGGGCGGACGCTGCGGCCTCGGCCCGCTGGGGCGCCGTCAGCTCGATCAGAGCTTTCTCGGCGGCGAGGAGGGGCTTGGTCATGAGCCCGAACACGGCGCTTTTGCGGTTGCCGGGCGGTAGGGCGACGGCGGTGTAGAGGTTGACCGGCTCGCTCCACTGCCCGCGCACGGTGACGGTGAGGCGCCCGCCGGCGGCCGTGCCGACGACCGCGAGCGCGAGACACCCGGCGAGGTCGACGGGCGTCTGCGTCTCCTCCGCGACCCCAGCCGTCATGGCGGCGAGCCAGTCAGGCAGGGCGTCTACGGGGAAGGTGGGAAGCTGCCCGCGCGGGTTGAGCGGTACGGGCTCCTCCCACACGGGCCCGGCGACGTCCTCCGGGGTCATCTCGTCGAATCCGGCCCACAGCTCGGGGTCGTGCGTGGTCATGCGGCTTCCCTTCGCGGGGTGAGGCGGGAGCAGGCTTCTCGGTGCTCTGCGTGGTCGGCGATGAGTGCGAGGGCGCGGGCGCGGCCTGCGGCGAACAGGTCCCGGCCGCACGAGCACCAGGAGCGGACGCTCGGGCTGGCGCCGTGCGAGGGCGGGGCGACGATGTGGAGCCAGGCGACGGGCCGGCGGCCGTCGTCGGCGTGCGGGTCAGGGCGAACTGATGAAGGGACGCCTTCGGCGACGACTTTCGGCGCGCCACTGCCGTCCGGGGTGGTGGCCGGTTCGGCGGGACTGGGGCGGGCGGTCATGGTGCCTTCACCAGGACGGCGCAAAATCCGTTGGCGACGGCCCGCTCGGCGTACGCCTCGGGGACGTCCACAGACACGGCCGCGTCGATGATGTGCCGGGCGAGGATCTCCAGGCCGCAGGGGCCGGGGCAGGCGGTGTGCTGGTTGGCGAGGAAGCGGGCGACTCCGTAGGCCTTGGATCCGGCGCCCTCATCCCTGCAGGCGGTGATCCTGGCGAGCCCGCGCTGCAGGCCGGTGCGGACGAAGGTGTCGTTGTGGCGGCAGCCGGTGGCGACCGATCGGTCCCAGGTGGCGCGGGCCGGTGAGGAAGAGTCCACCTCCCCTCCCTGGGACCGGGCGGAGGTGGACTCTTCCCTGCCGACCAGGGCACGCACGGCATCGGGCAGGACGGTCATGGTGCCGGTCCCGGCGTTGATCCAGCGGACGTAGGACATCAGGGACTTGATGTCCACACCGGGCCGGACTCCGTTGGCGGACTGCATGGCGCCCCGGTAGACCCAGTGCTCCCCCCGGGTTGTCGCCACGGTCTTGGTCGCGGGCAGGGCCTGGCGGGCCCATGCGACCGCGTCGGCGTTGTCGAGGTCCACGACCGTGAGATGGGCGCCGCCGGGGTGGTAGGCGACCCCACCGGCCTGCCGCCAGGCGCGGGCCCAGGCCGGGGAGGTGAGGACGGCCGGGTCAGTGGTGGCGGCGGCCCAGGCGTGGCAGGGAGCGGGGCACTGGCAGGGCCCTGCGAACTTCATATTCGGCCGGTCCCCGCACCGGCAGGGCCCGGCGCCCTTGCTGCCGGTGCAGGCGACACAGTTCCCGACAGGGAGCTTGCTCGCGCGCAGGGGCAGGACGGGCAACCCGATCTCGGCGAGCCACAGTGCGGTACTCAGGTGCCCGGTCGCGGTCCTCATGCCGCCACCGCCCCGGCCGAGGTACGGGCGAGGAATGCACGGCCGAGCCACTCGGAGAAGGCCGGCGGGATGGCTTCGGTGAGTTCCTCGCGGACGTCGGTCCAGTCGATGCCCATCGCCTGCTGCATCTCGGCAACGGTGGCCTTGCCACCGCCGTTGCCGTAGGCGGCGACATACGGCCCGTCGTGGTACTTGCCGTGCCGCCAGCCACGCACCCGGCCACGGTGCCGCAGGTGCTTGGGCTGGACGGCGGTCCAACCGCCGAGTTCGAAGTTGCGGTGCCGCAGCACGCCCAGGCCGAACATCTCCCCGCACAGGGTGATGTCCTTGCGGACATCGGCCTTGCCGTCGGGCTGCTCGATCACGTACGGCAGCCCGGACGCCTCCAGAAGCTCCCGGGTGGGCGCGACGAGGTCGACGTGCTGGCCGCCCCAGCCGCGGGACTTGTTGGTCCCCACGGTCAGCGCGCACCGCTTCTGGCACGGCGGGGAAGCGTGAACGACGGCGTAGCGGTGGATCTCACCGGAGGTGATGAGTTCGGCGAGGACGGTGAGGGCGTCCCCGTGCATGAAGGTGAAGGGGTAGTTCGGGCGGGGGCGGATGTCGACGCCGGTGACGTTGAATCCGGCCCGGTCGTAGCCACGGCCCGCGCCTCCAGCGCAGGAGTACAGGTCCAGAAGGTGCGGCCGGTGGTCTCGCCGAATGTCGGCGGTGTGGGTCATGCTGGAGTCCTCCAGTTCGATGCAACGTGCTGGTTGACGAGGGCGGCCCCGCACTTTGGCGAGAGGGGGGCCGCCCTCGGCGTAGCTAGCGGCGGTCGAGGAGCGTGAACGTGAGCGCGGATTCGGCGATCTGGCCGTAGGCGAACGCGGCGTCGGGGGCGGAGGCGAGCTTTTCGTTGACGTCGAGCAGGTCGAAAGTGTCGGGAATGTCCGGCTCGTCGAGGCCGCGGACGTAGGCCCAGAGGTCACCGACCCGGTCCAGCTCCGCTCGGGCCTGCTCGAACCGTGCGTGGCCGTTCCAGTGGTCGAGGCCCTTGAAGGCGGGCGGGACGGGGAACAGCTCGTCGGGGATGGCGGTGCGGCCGTCGGCCTGGCGGCTGATCGCGACGAGGGGCGGCCGCTGACCGTCCAGCACGCGCCCGATGGCCCAGGCGGCGCCGAAGGCGTAGGCGGCGGCCGCGTCGTCGTACAGCTCGGCCATGCGGCACTCGTGCGCCAGGTGGGAGGCCACGATCACGAGGACCGCCCGGTCGTGCGGCCGCTCCGGAACCGTCGCGGTCTGCCCGGGGACGGTGACGGCGCCGTCGACGTTCCGGAGCCGGTGGAGGTGGTACTGCGCGCCGGCGGCCCGCGCGGCCCGGTGGGCGGTGCGGGCTTCGCGGGCGGCGGCGCCGAGGGCGGCGACGCTGTCGGTCAGGGTCTCGAACCACGGCATCGTGGTGCTGGTCATGTGTTTTCTCCTCCGTGGCGGGTGTGGTCGGTGGCCAGGTCGGTCAGCCGCTTGGCCTCGTCGGGGGCGACGTGCCGGTAGCGGACCGAGACCCGGCAGCCGGGGTGCGGGCAGCGGACGATGTGGGTGCCGGTGAGGAGCGCGAGCGCGTCGGCGACGCGTTCGCGCAGGGGCTGGTTCACGCAGTGGCCTTTCGGCTTTGAGGACTGGTGGCGCGGTCGGACATGGGTGAGGGCGGCCCGGACTCTGGCGAGAGGGGCCGCCCTCGTTGTCTGGTGACGGGGCGTTCAGTTGTTGAGCTGCCTGCGGAGGGCGGCGACGAGGCGGAGGATTTCGTGTGCCATGTCGGCGATCGCCTGCAGCTGCTCTTCCACGTCGGCCGGTCCGGTGAAGGAGAAGGACGGTTCGTTGTTCGGCTTGGGGTCGGTGAAGGAGAACGACACGCGGTGGCTCCAGCCGTCAGATGTTCAGGTGGTGTGCGCGCTGGATGGCGGCTTCCCACACGCTGCGTACCTGGGGGCCGGTGTGGGAGTCGTTCCAGGTGGGGATCGCGTCCCACTGCTTGCCGTGCTGGCGTCGGGCCTCGTCCAGGAGCAGGTTTCCGGCGTCGCGGTAGGTGGTGTTGCGGGTGCCGGCGGCAGCGCGCAGGGCGCCGATGGAGCAGCGGGCGCCCTCGGGGTGGATGAGGCGGTGCTTGGCCCAGCCGTGGGTGTCGAGGAACGCCAGAGCGTCGGTCAGGGTCTTCTCAACCGGGCCAGGCCGGTGCACAGGCGGGGTCGCGGCGAGGACGGCGGGCGCCGGTGCGGGCGCGGCCGGGGCCGTGGGGACGTCGGGTTCCGGGGTGGGGTCGAGGAGCTGGAACGCTTTCGCATACAGGTCGGGGTCGATGGGGGTGAAGCGGGTTGTGGTGCGGTTCATGCTGCCCTCCACAGTCCGTTTTCGTTGGTGATCTCGTCGCGCTTCTTCAGCTCGGTCAAGCGGGGCTTGATCTTGTTTGCGGTGGTGCCAAGCTTTCGGGCGATGGTCTCGGCGGTCATGGGGAGGGCTTCCTCCCTCAGGAGTTCGAGGATTCGCGGCTTGATCAGCTCCTGTCCTTCCGAAGCGGGTGCGGGGCCGGCGGGGTCGTTCTGGGCCCGCTGCTGGGGCAGCGCGGATGTTCCGTGCTGGGCTTTGGTGAGGAGATCGGCGAGGCTGCCGATCAGGTTCTTGCCCCGCTGATCGACCATCGGGGTCTGCGCGATCGCCTCCCGGTGCTGCCAGGCTTCGCAGTGCTCGACCGGGACGGGCTGCTGGTTTCCGGCGAGGGAGGCGGGCGGGACGTCCAGGTAGAGGGAGCGGAACTGGACGGCCTGGGATCCGGGGGTGAGGAGGTAGCCCAGGCCGAAGGTGGCGTCCTCGGGCCTGGCGACGGCGGTGGTGTCAAGGCCGGACATGTCACGGTCGGCGACCTTCTGGGCCTGGCCGGGCCACGAGTCGGGGATCAGCGACAGGTCGATTCCCTCCGCCCCCTGGACCGCGTTCGCCCCGACCAGGGATCCCTGGCCCTTGGCGCAGCGCAGGAAGACCGCACCGCCGCCGATCAGGAGTTGGGAGCGGATGATCGAGGAATTGCCCAGGTCCTCGGCGAGCGGGGTCTGGGTGGCCAGGACCACGCCGATCCCGCGCTTGAGGGACCGGCGGGTCATCTGCTCCACGATCGCCTTCGCCTCAGCGTGATAGGGCGAGGAGGTCGCCAGCAGCATGTGTGCTTCGTCGATGACTGCCAGGACCAGCGGGTCGGTGAAGGGGAAGGACGGGGAGCGGTAGCGGCTCTCGCGGTCGAGCATCAGCGCGTAGGCCAGGCGCAGGGCGCCCATCGCCTCGTCCAGACCGTCCCCGCAGTGAGCGGCCAGGGGTGCTCCGGCGATGGTTCCGGCCTGCGGGGAGGAGAGGATCACCGCGATCCGGGAGCGGTGGGCGGAGAGCAGGATCTGTTCCAGCACCCCCGATTTCCCAGAGCGGGATCCGCCCACGAGATACAGGTGGCGGGCGCCGGATCCGGGCTGGGCGAGGGGGACGAGGGCGGGCTGCGCGTCGATGTAGGTGCCCAGGCGGACGTATCCGCGGGAGTCCATGGACAGTTCGTCGACGACGGTGGAGAGCATCGTGCCGTGCATGAGCGTGTGCTCCTTCATCACACGCACGCCCATCTGCGTGGGCTTGTCGGTGGCGGCCAGGGCGACCTGGATGTTCGACAGGTCGAGGTTCCCGGCCAGGTCCTGGATATTGACGGTTCCGATGGCCTTCCGCTCCCGGGTGGCGATGCCCTCCCAGTCCAGGGGGCCGTCGTAGCGGGTCAGGGTCAGGCGCGTGCCGGGCATCGCTCCGTCGGGGACGGCGACGTGCGCGGCCCACACTTCCTCGGGAGTCGTCGGCACGCCGGCCGCAATCTCCGGCGCGGCCGTCGCCTTCTTGAGGTGCACGGTGACCGGTAGTGCGTTCGGCGCGTAGTGCTTGGGGTCGCCCAGCTCCACCTGCGAGACGGGGACCCGGTAGACGGAAGCGATGTCCGCGGCCTTCACCCTCACCTGCTGGCCCTGGGGCAGCGTGATGACCCCGGTGAACGACACGTGCTCGTCTCCGACGTCGAGGGCGAGGTGCGCGAGGACGGCCCCGGGCTGGATGAGCTTGCGGCCCTCGGTCTGGGTCGGGCCGGAGATGAACTCCGCCCACCACGCAGTGATCACCTGCACCTGCGAGGACTGCCCCACCGGAACCGCGGCCATCGTGGCTTGCAGGGCTACGAATTCACCGCCGGTGTTGCGGCAGTGAGCCAGGGCCGCGGCCCCGGCCGGCACGGCGAGACCGAGAGCGAACAGCGGGTCCATCCCGCTCGCCAGGATCTCGTGGGCGGCGATGCCGCACCCGCTGGTCGTGATCCCGCAGGCGATCAGGGACCGCAGGGCGGGGGCGGAGGCGTTGATGGCCCACGCCCCCGCTCCGGCCGCCGCGGCGGCGAGAGCGGACCAGGGGCCGACCGTGAGCGCCCCCACGGCGAGGGCGGCGGGCGCGTACTGGATGAACTGGGTTCGGGTCGGCCCCATGGCCTCTGCTCCTTCCTACTGCTGGGTGTAGAAGGCGGCTTCGGCCATCTCGACCGGCGAGGTGTCCACCGCGTCGGCGATGCCCCCGTGCTCGGCCTCGGTGGTGGTCTTCGCGTCGTCGGCGGCCGCGGCCGCACTGTCCGCCGCCGCCGTGTAGGCGCCGGCCGCGTCCTTGGCGCCCGTCATGGTCAGGGCGGCGTCCGCGAACTCGGCGGTGGTGGCCGCGTCCACGGCCAGCGCCTTCATCGTTTCGGAGGCGTCCTGCATCTGCTCTGCGGTCTCGTCGACGTCAGTGGCGAGCTTGGTGACGGTCTCGGCGTGGACGTGGACCTGGTGGGTGAGCCAGGCGAGCTTCGTGCGCAGGGCCGCGTAGGTGGCGGCGTCCTTCAGGGTTTCTGTGACAGACATCCGGGCTGCTCCTCGGCTATCGGGCGTTGTAGAAGTCGCGTTCGGCGGGCTTGGTCAGCGGAGAGTCCGCCACGGCCCGGAAGATCTGTCCGTGGCGGACCTCGGCGTTCGCGGACGCGGTCCGGCAGGCCTCCTCGCCGCCCTGGATCTGGTCGTGGAGCTTCTGCGCGGCGGCGGCCTGAAGGTCGAGCTGCTCTTTCAGGTGCTCGCACTTGCCGATCAGGTTCGTGCCGACGCCCTTTTCGGTGATCTCGGCGACGAGCGCATCGCAGTCCGCGGCCAGCTGCGACGACTCGTCCACGAGCTCCATGGCCGTGTCGATGCTGGTCTGGCACAGGGTGGCGGCGCCTTCGGCGAGGTCGATGACCTGGGTGAGGGTGATGACCTCGCCGCTGCTGTAGGTGCGGGACTTCCCCTGGGCGGTGGTGACGTGGACGCCGTTGGCGTCGACGGTCGCGGTATGCGGGACGGGCGGGTTGGGCTGCATCGCAGGGTCCTTCCTGATCTGCTCGGGAATCGTGACGGTCGGAGGTGCAGAGACCGTGCCGGGCGGCGGGATCGTCGGCCCTGCAGCAGGTGTGGGAGGTGCGCCGGCAGACGGCGGCGGAGGCGGCGCGGTCGGCGGCGTTGGAGGCTTCGGCGACGGGGCCGTCGGGGGTGTGGAGGGCGTCGGCGGTGTCGTGGGCTTCGGCGGCACCGTTGCCCCGGAGGCAGGCGCAGAGGACCCCGGAGGAGTCGTGGCGGAAGGCGAACCGGAAGGCGCGGCGCCGGGCTTTTTCAGGTAGGCGGACCGCCATCCGTCACGCAGTCCACCGGCCCAGTGAGCACCCGCCAGCAGCCCGTAATGCGCTTTCGCTGCGGCGTTGTAGGGGGCGTTTCGGAAGGTGTCGGGCGCCCGGGTGGGCTGCCATTTGGTTTTCGGTTTGGGTGGGGGTTTCTTGATGCCCGCTTGCTCGTATTTGCCGTGGGTGTTGTCGACGCCGACGAGGTAGGTGATGGCGAGCAGGATGAGGAGTTCCACGAGCCTCCTTTCATGACACTGTGTAGTTCGGGGGTTACCGGTTACCGGTTACAGGCCTTGCGGGCGCCGGTTCGGGCCGTCCAGGGCGGCCCATGCGCGGCGTCTGGGGGCTGTAACCGGTAACCAGTAACCGGCACAGAGTCGACTCAGCGTGACGTGCCGATGTCGCTGACGGTGTCGTTCGCGGTGTTGAAGACGGATTCGAGGGTGCTGCGGATCTCGTCACTGAACGGCGTGTACGGGAGAAAGATCCCGGAGACGATCAGCATGATGCAGATCGCCATCTGCTTTCCCTTGGTCTTCTTGAAGGTGAAGAACAGGGCCCAGCAGAACAGGGCCAGGGCGAAGAACTGGAGCGTCATTCTCAGGCACCCTTCTCGAAGGTGAATCCCTTGTTGTTCGCAGGGGTGATCGCACCGGAACCGGAGGGCGCGGAGAGCTTCTTGTAGGCGACGAGCCCGCCGCCGCCGACCAGCGCCACCCACAGCCACGGGCTGGACGTGACGCCACCGCCGGAACCGCCGGCGGCCTCCTTGGCCTTGGGTGCCGAGGCTCCGCCGAGGGTGGGGGCGGCGCAGGCGGGGATCTTCGCGACCTCGTAGGAGGCGGCCTTGGCGACCGCCGCCGCCCTCACCTTCATGCACTCCAGGTAGACGGCCATCTCCCGCTCGTACAGGGCCTTGGCCGCGGCCTCCTCGGTCTGAGCCCGCTGCTTGTCGGCCTCGACCTCGACCAGGGTGTTCGCGGCCTGTTCCTTGGCCCGCGCGCGGTCCTGGGCGGCCTGCTCGCCCTGCATGCTGGTGACGGCCACGACGGTGCCGCACACGGCGAGGACGGCGATGGTGCCGCACACGGCGAGAGCGGCGGTGTTGCGGCGTACTCCGCCGAACTTGGCGGAGAACTTGGACGACGTGCTGGGCTTTTCCGGGGCTGCGGGGTTCATGCGGGTGAACTCCTTGTCCCAGTCGATGCCGGACATGGCGGCCCCCTCCTTCCGGTGCTCAGGGGTGAAGCGTCGGGTGTTCAGGCGGCGCGCTGTTCAGGGAAGTCGTGGCAGGCCACGCACATGCCGAGGGAGGTCGGGATCACGTACGGGAGGTGATCCCGACAGACCGGGCAGCGGCGGCGGGCCGCATCCGCTTCGGCGAGGGCCGCCCACCGGTTGGGGGTCATCGGCCGCACGGGCCGGGCCCGGTCGATCCGGTACAGGTAGGCGATCAGCGGGTCCCGTCGGCGGCGGGGTTTCTCCAGTTGGGCGACGACGTCCTGCCCTCCGGGCCGAAGCCCGACGGCTCGGAGCTGACGACGGGTGGCCAGACCCTCGGGTGCGAGGTGCCACCGGTAGACGGGGAGGGGGCTCACCGGGGGCTTTCCTCCTGGGCCATGAGGGTGGCCCAGGCGCCCCGGATGCGGGCTTCGCCGCCGGTGAATCCGGAGTCGCGGAAGGCCGCGGCGGTCTGCCGATAGGACAGGGGCGGGTCGGTGGAGTAGCGCAGATAGCGGAGGACGACGACGATCTGTTCGTCGGTCAGTGGCTCCCCGATCAGTGGGGTGGGCACCCCGGCGATGGCGGCGACCTCGTCGAGCGTCACGGGCGTGACGGCAGGCGTGACGGAGGGCGTGACGTCCCCCTCTTCCAGACCGGGCGATGGGTCGCTGACCTGCGTGTCTTCCGCGTCACGCCCACCCGTGACGGGACCCTCGTCGGAGCCCGGTTCGGGAGCCGGGGGGAGGGCGGGAGTCACGGTCGCCGTGACGGCGTCACGGCCAGCCGTGACGGGCTCGGCGGGGGGTGTGACGGTGATCGCGAACATGTCACCCAGGGCCACGTCCGCACCGGTGGTGATCCGCTCCCGCTGTACATCCAGCAGCCGGGCCCCGAGCGTGCTGTCCGACCTGCCGACCTTGCGGGCCAGACGCCACGACGCCCGATCCGACCGCTCCCGGATCTTCTTGTCAGGGTGGTTGGCGGCGCGGGCGCGGTGGTAGGCCAGCGCCTGCACCACCGACGCGGCCTTTGCTTCGGCCTCGGCGTCCCGGCCATCGACATGGACCACGATCCGGCGGGCAAGGAACGCCATGCCCTCGGCCGAAACGGACATGCCCAGCGGGGTGATCGCGTAGATGACGGTGCGGGGCCCGTCCGGGGCGGCGACCGCGGACATGGCCGACGCGGCGGCCGGCAGCGCCCACAGTCCAGCACGGACCACGGCCGGGGAGGACTGACCCAGCATGGTCAGCCCCAGCAGCACCAGCGCCAGGACGGCCGTGGCGCCCTCACCGGCGGCGACCGCGCCGAGCGCAGTGCCGGAGTTGTAGACGCCCTTGATGTTGGAGTACGTCCCGTACCCGCCAGCCGCACCCGTGGCCAGCATCGGGACGAACGCCAGACCGAGGACAGCCTTCTGGGCTCCCGTCAGCGGGCGGCCGTTCACCGGTCCACCCCGTCCTTCACGGGCTCGAACGGGGTGTAGGTGACGGGCTCCTCAGCGGTGCGGATGCGGATCGCGTCCGCGGCCAACCGGGGGTCCCGGGTGACGGCGCGGTTCGACTCGATGACGATCCGCACAGCCAGGGCCCGGCGTTCCAGCAGCCGGTAGTAGAGCCGCTCGTCCGCCTTCTCGATCGACGGCAGCGGCAGATCCAGTGCATCCACGATCGCTTCCAGCAGGTCGACGTGAGCTTCGGTGCGGTCGTTCATGCCGCGTCCCCCGAGACCTGCGTACCAGCGGCGCGGTTGGCCGCGTCCCGGCGGGCGGTCAGCACCCGGTTGTGGGCCCGGCGGATCCGGCGGGCGTCGAACTCCGTGATCGGCCGGTCCAGCAGGACGATCAGTGCGTCCCACAGCTCGACCTCGGCGGAGATGACCGGCATCTCCGCCTCGATCGCGTCCAGCTCCGCATCCGTCGGCTCCAGGTCGGCCGGCAGCTGGGTAACACCCGTGTGACGTGCAACGATGGACTTCATTGGGCCTTGCTCCTCTCAGACAGGAACGGGGCCCGAACAGCAGCCCCGGCGTCCTACCGCCGGGGCTGCACTGCGTTCGGGTGGCATCTCGCTCGCACGAGCAGCCACGGCCTCCCGGCATCCGTAGATGCCGGGGACCGTGAGCACTGGTGCTCACCGCAGGCCCCGAAAGGCCTGCGAAAAAGGTTGGTTCGCTAGGACCCATCGACCACCCCTGTGCAGGTGGCTGGGCCGGCACTCTGTTCAGTTCTCAAACAACGAACGCTGCCTTCGTACTCACCCCTCGGGGCTTTCCTCCGGGCTGTGGAGTGGTGCTATCGGTCTTGCGTACACAGGAAGACTGAGCCCGTACGGGCCATCTGGTGCGCACCAGAAGGATGGCATCTGGTGCGCACCAGATGCAAGCCCCTGGTTCGTTCGGGGCTTGCCGGTGTGTTCCGGTGTGACTTCAGGAAACGGCTCAGACAGGGGCTCTCGGTAGCCAACAGGGGTTAACCTCAAGGGTGTTAACCCGCTCCCACCTGCGGCGATTTGGTTAATCCCTCCCCAGGTGGCACGGCCATCGGAGGCGATGCACGTGGGCAAGGGATTACGAGTTGTTCGTACCGCGCGGGGATGGTCGCAGGAGCGGCTGATCTTCGAGATTGAGCGCTACGCGCGGCAGCACATGCTGAATGTCGCATCGAGCGCGAGCCTGAAGACGTACGTGTCGGAGTGGGAGAACGGCCGACGGGCCATCACAGAGCGGTACGCCGTGATCCTCCGGCCGCTGCTCGGGGTGACGGATGCCGAACTGGGCGGGGAGTCTGCACGCTCGGCCCCACAGCAAGCAGACGGCTATGAGGACCTGTTGGGTCGTATCGACTCGGCGCGGAGCGTCAGCGATTCCATGGTGAGCACCTTCATGGACCAGACGGAGCTACTTCGCACCATGGATCGGCAGATGGGCGCGTCGGGCCTGGTCGACCAGATGAACGGTCACCTGACGACGATGGAGGATGCGCTCACCTTCGCGGTCCTGCCTGGAACTCGCCGTCCCATCGCAACGGCCCTGGCAGGGGCGGCGACCTTGGCAGCCTGGCAAGCGTTGGACGCGGGTTCTGTGGAGCGCGCCTGGCGACATTACGAGCTGGCGAAGCGCGCCGCGCAGGATGCTGACGCGCCGCAGTACTTGGCCCACGCCATGGGGGAGCAGGCGTACGTCCTGGGTGATGCCGGCCGACCCGAGATGGCGGTCGAGCTGATTCGGGACGCGCAGCGCACCCACGCAGAGCGGCAGTCGCCTCGCCTTCGGGCTTGGCTGAGTGCGGCCGAAGCGGAGCTGTGCGCTACCGCCGGCATGCACGACGATGCCCGTCATGCGCTGGACCGGGCGGCGTCCGCGCTGCCCGAAGGCGCGAATCCTCGGGATTCCGACATGCTGAGCATCTTCCTGAACGCCGACCACCTGGCGCGCTGGCGGGGAAACGTGCTGGCGCTCTTGGGCGACAGCTCGGCCATGGGTGACTTGTACGCGTCTCTCCAGGCGACGGATCCCACGTTCGTCCGCGCCAAGGCAGGACTGCACAGCGACCTGACGCAGGCGCACCTTGCTCGCGGCGAGTTCGACGAGGCCCGCTCGAACCTCCAGCAGGCGCGACTGCTGGCGAACCGCACGGGGTCCGTGCGGCACCGCCGGCGTGTGGAGCTACTTACGGGGCGGCTGTAGCCCGCGACGCGAGGACGTGCAGCAGGGCAACCAGGGTTCCTGACCCCATGAGCTTCCCCTCGGCCATGAGCCGGGGAATGTCCGCGAGTGGCACCCAGGCGATCTGCCCGGCTTCCTCGATGTCCGTGGGTTCGCCCACCTTCACCGCGCCCCGTGCCACGAAGATCTCGTGAGGTGAATCAACCATGCCGATCATGGGCTGATACGTCACGACGTGCTCCACGCTCGTCGGACGCCAACCGGTCTCTTCCTCAGTCTCGCGTGCCGCCGTGGTGGCCGCGTCCTCGCCTTCGTCCACGATCCCGCCGGGGAGTTCCCATCCCCACTGCTGCGGGACGAAGCGGTAGCGCCACAACATCAGGACGCGTTGCTGCTCATCGATGACAGCGGTGATCGCCACGTGGTGGAGGCGCACCACGTGGTGCTCGAACCGCTCGACCCCGGGAGGCTCAACGTCGACGAGGTCGAGGTTCACCCACCGGTTCTCGTAGACCGTCCTGCTGCCGTGGATCGTCCAGGGCTCCTGCTCTGCCGGCGTGGGTACGGTCTCGCCACCCACGACTCGGTACGAGCTGCGGTCGTACGCCTTGATGAGGTGCTCGCTCGCCAGTCGTGCGAGCACCTGCCGTAGGGCGGTACGGCCGATCTCCAGCTCAGCGCTCATGGTCCGCTCGGAGGGAAGCTTTTCGCCGGGGCTGTACTTGCCCGACTCGATCCAAGACCGGATCGTCTGGTAGACCCTCGTCGACTTCGGTCCCATCCTCAGAGCACTCTCCCCGTTCGCCAGCTGGTCATGACCAGCGTAATCGGGGAGAAGGACGGAAGGCTCAGCCATGCTCATCTCTCTCCTGATCTGATGTGAGGGCATCGCGGGGACGGGCACCTCGGAGCGTGCCCAGGGCTGGTGACCAACATGCCGAGTGATCACGGCCATGACACACCTCTGGCAGCACGACGGCCGAAGGCCAAGGGCCGAGGCGGGATGCTCCCGGTGCGGCTGCGCCTGCGGCTAGGGGTGGGGGAAGGGCTCGCTAACTAAGATTGGCTCATGTCCACAAAACGCGCATAGTGCCCTTGGAAAGCAGTGACGATGACTGCGGAAGGCCCCGTGCGGTTCTTGGCGATGATGAAATCGGCTTCGCCCGCCCGAGGGCTGTCCAATTCGTACGCATCCTCGCGATGTAGGAGAATCGCAATATCCGCAGCGCTTTCCAGCGCCCATGGAACATGGTGCAGTTCGGGTTGGTTAGCGCTACGACGATCGGTCGCGACTCGCCCCAACTGGTAGAAAGCTATCACGACAAGGTCCATCTCCTTTGCCATGGCGCGAAGCTCGCGTGCCGCCGCAGCAAGGCTCCGCTCCATTTCATCGCTCGCCATTTCGAGGCCGGGAAATAGCAGGTCGATACTATCGATCACCACAAGGCAAACTCCGTTGACTTTCACGAGTTTTCTACACGTTCGAACGAGTTCATCGACCGAGTAGCTCGGCTCGTCGATTATGTGCATCGGGGCGCCGCTGATGCTCGGCATTCTCTGGGCGAGACGAGTCCATTCCACATTGTCCATAGTGCCGGCAGTCATGTGATTTAGCGCAACACTCGCCTCTGCCGACATTAGGCGCATCATGATCTCGTAGCGGGTGAACTGCAAGGACACCAGAACGCTGGGGCGGTTGCTGGCGACGGAGCAGGCGCGAAGGAAGTTAAGTGCCAGTGTGGATTTACCCATCTTGGAAGCCCCGGCGACCACAATCAACTCACCCGGGCGAAAACCAGAGTTCAAGCAGTCGAGCTCTCGAAACCCGGAAGGTATGCCTATGGGGCCCCGTGATGACCCAACCGCCTCTACGACATCTAGGGCTCCTTCAATGGCATCCGTTGCCCGATATATCGAACTCAGCGGGAATGAGGTACTAAGGAGCTTGTCTTCGACGAGTCGGGACAGAAGGTCGGTCTCCGGGTCGTCGGCCTTGGACATCGACTTTGCGAGCTCCGCCACCTCTTCACTGGCGACCGAAATTTTGCGCGCAAAAGATCTCTTTGACATTCGGGTGGAGTAAATTTCCCCAGTATGGGGATCAGGTGCATCCGCCACGATGCCATGCAAGAGGTGCGCAGCGCGACTTGGCGAGACTGATGATGGGTTCTCCATTTCTTCGAGGATTCCCTCGATGGAGACGCTCTTGCCGCTACTATAGAGAGCTATCAGGGCGGTGTACACCCTACCGTTGAACTCGTCGACGAAGTCGTCTCGACCGATTACCCCTTCAGTGTCTGAAATGGCGTCGAGCGACAATATCATGCAACCCAGAAGCTTCCTTTCGTCTTCGATTTGGTGACTCGAACCGACTGTGCTGGGATATTCTTCTGCGCTGACTGCTCGAATTCCATGCTGCTGATGAATGCTCAAGCATAGAGCCTGGAGGTGGTCGATGAATTGACTGTAATCCTTATCTGCGAACCTTCCTCCGCCAGCTCCTTCGCGAAGGAGCCATGTAGTCAGACTAGTCAGTTGCTTTGGGTTTGGGATTTGCCTGCCGTTAAGGATCTTCCCGATCGCTTGATAGTTGAGCGTCGCCGGGGCGGAGTCGTCAAGCAGTAGTCCCTGCGATATCTGACGAAGCCCCGGACGGCCAGCCGCGGCGTAGGTCTCATGCAGCGCGATAAGCATCTGTCGGTGTGGTCCAGGGGGTACCTGGTCCTCAGGCGGCATTACTAGTCCGCGCTTCCCTCTCGTCGTCCCCACTAGCCCCCCAAGTGTCTCCGAGTGTCTCCGTCGCAGGGTGGCACGGATTTCGCTCGCAGGTCAGGCACTTACCCGAACCCGCGAACTGACTCGTTGTGACGCGAACTGCTCATGTCCTGCCGACCACCCCCAATGCTGGAAGTCCAACCAGGAGGAGGCACACATGGGTTGCTGTCAGAAGAGGACGGCCAGCTCGGACTGCAGCGGAGCACCCCAGGGACTGGGAGCGTTGCTGCTGGCTACGACTGTTCAAACGGTCGTCGCCGTGGGCATGAACGCGCTAGCGATCTATGTCTTGTCGTGGCTGCAGTGAGAGGGGCAGGGTGTCAGCCGCGCAGCGGGACAAGTCACCTGTCCTGGCTGGCCGCAGCAGGTTCGCTCGAGCTGGCTTGACCTCCCACGAGGATCTGGGGGAGTTGAGGTTGGGGAGTGCGCAGTGGGTGGCCCGACTGGTCGAACCTCGAAGGAGATGCTGGTGGTGCACTCGCACCGCGCTCAGCAGCGCCGAGGGCTCCTTGCCGAACCGGGGTGAGGGGTCCAACGGCGAGCGGCCCCAGTCCGTAGAAGCGGGGCTTTGCTGTCAGCGCTGTGCTGCACCATAAGCCTGGATGCCCGCGAAAGTCACTGGACTACAGATGTTCCCTGGAGCAGAGGAGCGGATCTGTCGTGCATAACAACCTGATCTACATCACCGACGGCCGGGGCAAGGTTGATGCTACTCGGCTCAGTGACATCGAGTGGATGCGCCTGGTCTCCGACAACCGTGACTCCACGCGCCGCCAGCTGGTGAAGTGCGCCTGGTGTTGGGATGACGACAAGGTCACCCACTGGATGAGGACTTTTTGTCGCAACGGCAGCCGTGTCATTGCCCACCAGCCCAATGAATGCGCCGACCATCCGTACCAAGCACTGGAGAGCGATGAGCACAAGGCGTACTGCGATCGCGTCGAGCGAGTAGGTGAGTCCGAGGGGTTCAAGGCGCTGCGTGAGGCCCGTGCCAGCGACGGCCGTACGCGCTCGGATGTTCTTCTCGTTGGAGATCTGCACGTCTCGTACGAGATGCAGCACTCACCGTTTAAGCAAGCGTACGGAGCCAGGGAACGGACACGTCGTTCCCTGGCCGCCAAACGGGACGCAGTTGCCTGGCATACCGACAGTTCCATCATCGCCAGTGGTGCGAGCGTCGCCATGCTCCGCTCCAACCAGGCCCGCCTCCCGCAGATCGACAATCCGCGCTACGAACTTCGCATCCTCGGTGGATACCGGAAGGTGCTTGAATGGAAGTGCACAAGCCGAGAGGGGCACCGTTGCCCGTTCAAGCGCTTTGCCGGCTGTGGCTCCACGCACGTCGACTCGCAGCCCGCTGCCATCACCCTGGACGACTTCATACGTCAGGCCCCCGCCGGCTTGGTGGTGCCCGTGAGGCCGCTCGATCGCAGCGGTTTTTGGACAACGACCCACGACTACCAGACCTGGGTAGACCACCACGGTGAAGGGACTCGGCCCAGTACCGACGGGACGCCGCGGCCCCGGAAGGAGCGGCAGGCCGACGGACATTCGCGCCGGACGGCAGCCAAAGACCACATGCCTGACGTGACACAGCAAGGGACGGGCGAGCGCCAGGCTGTAGAGGACGTCCCGGACGAGCTGATCAATCTGCGGCGATCGAGCAGGGAAGCTCAAGAGAAGCTCGCCGGCCTCCAGGGGGAAGCCTTCGAGGCGCAGTGGAAAGCATGGCGCACGGCGGCTGAGAGGTTTCAGGGTGCAGTCACCGAGTACGCGGCGCGTGAGGGAATGTCGCGCTCCGAGGTGGAGCAGGCAGCGAAGAATGCTGCTCGGAACCTGCAGCAGGGGAGGTGAAGGGCTACTTCTCCGAGCATGAACGGGGCTGCCTTGAGCGGTTTCACCCGGTGGCGTCCAATCTCCTGGGCCGGCTGCAGGCCTTCGAGGGGTGGCCGGTGGCCTTGATGGCTCCTCGGAAACTGGTTCATAGGCGGGCTGAGTCAGGCAAGGCCTTGCGCCCGCTCCCGCCGTACCCCTCCGGTAGGTCACCGGCTGTGCGAATGGCGCTGGCAGTTGGGCCGCCCCTGGGTCGTACGAGCCAGGGGTCAACGGCACCACCCGCCCTCGCGCTTGCCAAAGGGCTGTCCCTTCAAGCTCACAACGGTGCACCGTAAGTTCCGCAACGAGGCAGGTGCCGCACGCGAGAGACGGCCCTTTGACGTGCGGGGAGCCAATCAGGGAGCCACCCCATCCAGCACACGATAGATCTGTGTGGACTGTCACGGACGGCGAGGCGCCGAGAACCCTGGGACGCAGGGGCTCGGCGACGCCGCTTCCTGATGTCCCGCTTTCCCCTTCCTTAAGTGGAACCTAAGGTTCGTTACGGGCGCCCACAAACGAACGAATGTCCGGTTCGAGGCGGCTAGCGTGCTGCCCGCATCACCCAACTCCCCAGTAACACAACCAAGGCGGGCACGCGATGAACAGCACAGGCGGTCACCGGCGCAGGGCAGGTCGTACGACGAAGGCCGTGGGGGTGATCGGGGCGGCGGTGATCGTCGGAGGCGCCGCGTTCGCCTTCTCCGGTACGGCGCAGGCCTCCGCCGTGGGGGCCGTGTACACGAAGTCGACGTCCTGGAGCGGTGGTTACACCGGTCAGTACGTCATCACCAACCACACCGGCACGGCGCAGTCCGACTGGACGCTGCAGTTCGACCTTCCGGCCGGAACCTCCGTCGAGTCGCTGTGGAACGGTTCGCACAGCGTCGACGGGAACCGCGTGACCGTGAAGCCGGCCGGCTGGAACGGGACGCTCGCGGCCGGCGCCTCGGTCACCGTGGGCTTCGTGACGAAGGGGGGCGCCGCACCGGGCGACCCGACCGGCTGCAAGATCAACGGGCAGAAGTGCTCGGCCGACCCGACCGCGACGCCCCCGCCGAGCGGGCGCCCCACCGTCCGGCCCACCTCCGCTCCGACCGCGTCGGCCACGCCGACCGCTCCCGCGCCCACCACCCCGACCGCGTCCGTCACCTCCTCGCCCTCGCCCACCCGTACCCCCACCGCGCCGCCCGTCCCGGTGGCGGGTGCGCGGTTCGCCCCGTACGTGGACACCTCGCTGTTCCCCTCCTACGACCTCCTCGACACCGCCGCCAAGACCGGCGTGAAGGAGTTCCACCTCGCCTTCATCACCTCGGGCGGCGGCTGTGCGCCGCTGTGGGGCGGGGTCACCGACCTCGCCAACGACAAGGTCGCCTCCCAGATCGACGCGCTGCGCGCCCAGGGCGGCGACGTCCGGGTCTCCTTCGGCGGTGCGGCCGGACACGAGCTGGCGCTGAACTGCGCCACCGCCGACGAGCTGGCCGGCGCGTACGGGAAGGTCATCGACCAGTACCGGCTCACCAAGGTCGACTTCGACATCGAGGGCGCCGCCCTGCCCGACACCTCGGCCAACGCACGTCGCGCCCAGGCCATCGCCAAGCTCCAGAAGTCCCACCCCGGCCTCGACGTCGCGTTCACCCTGCCCGTCATGCCCGAGGGGCTGACCCAGCCGGGCGTGGCACTGCTCGCCGACGCCCGCACGAACGGGGTGCGCGTCGACGCCGTCAACATCATGGCCATGGACTACGGGCCGGCGTACAGCGGTGACATGGGCCAGTACGCGATCGATGCGGCGACGGCCACGCAGGCTCAGCTCAAGGGGGTCCTCGGGCTGTCCGACGCGGCGGCGTGGAAGGCCGTCGCCGTGACGCCGATGATCGGGGTCAACGACGTGACGACCGAGATCTTCACCGTCTCGGACGCCACGCAGCTCGTGGACTTCGCGGCGGCCAAGGGGATCGGGCGGCTGGCGATGTGGTCGGCCACCCGTGACAAGCAGTGCGCGGCCGGCGCGGTCAACTACGCCGACGCCACGTGCAGTTCGATCCTCCAGGAGCCGCTGGCCTTCACCAAGGCGTTCGCGGCGCTCAAGTAGTCCGGTAACGCTCCCGCTCCCCCTCTCCCTCACTCCCCCGCGGCCGACCGTCCGGGTGAAACACCCGCGGCCGGGGCGGGCCGGATCGTTCCTGCACCGGCCCGCCCCGCGAAGATCGTCCGCGGGGTCCCGCCGGGATCCCGCGGGCGAGGAGGCACGGTGGTCGGGCATTACGGGAGTGCGCTGCGGGAACTCGTCGCGGAGCCGGGCACGACGCCCTTGGTCGGGGTGTACGACATGTACTCGGCGTCGGTGGCGGCCGGGCACTACGACGCCCTGTTCGTCTCCGGCTTCGGTTTCGCGGCCTCCTTCTACGGCCTGCCGGACGTCGGATTCATCGCCTGGCCGGACATGGTCGCCTTCACGGAGCGCCTGCGCTCCGCCTTCCCCGACCACCACCTCCTCGTGGATGTCGACGACGGCTACGGCGACCCGGAGGTCGCGGGCCACGTCGTGCGCCGGCTGGAGCGGGCCGGGGCCTCCGGCGTCGTCCTGGAGGACCAGCAGCGGCCGCGCCGCTGCGGGCACGCGGACGGGAAGCAGATCCTGCCCCTGCCGCAGTACCTCGACAAGCTGGAGGCGGTGCTCGACGCGCGCCGGGACCTCTTCGTCGTGGCCCGCACCGACGCCACGGAGGAGTCGGAGATGCTGCTGCGGGCCGAGCGACTGGCCGCCACCGGCGCCGACATGGTGCTCGTGGACGGCGTACGGAGCACCGGTCAGCTGGCCCGCATCCGTGCCGCGGCCGGGGACAAGCCGCTGCTCTTCAACCAGATCAGCGGGGGCAGGTCCCCCCGGCTCTCACTGACCGAACTCGACGGCCTGGGCGTCGACGCCGCCGTCTACAGCACCCCGTGCCTGTTCGCCGCGCACCGGGCGATGGAAGAGGCACTGCTGGAGCTGAAGGCGGACGACGGCCGGCTGCCCGACATCGGGGACGCGGACGCCGCCGTCCGCCCCGTCGTCGGCGTCGCCCATTCGACCGAGCTGCTGGCCCGCAACCTGGGCCGTCCCCGGCGCGGCGTCCGGACCTCCTGAGCGGGGCCGGAGTGCTACGCCGCCCGGTGGATCCGGGCCAGCACGAGGACGGTGTCGTCGGTCGCCCCGGCGGGCAGCAGGTTCGCCAGGATGCGGTCGGCGCTCTCCTCCAGCGGCCCGGCGGCCGTGCGCAGCTGCGCCCGCAGCGCCTCCAGGCCCGCATCGATGTCCTGGCCCCGCGCCTCGACGAGACCGTCGGTGTACAGCGCCAGCACCGCGCCCTCGGGGAGATCGATGCCGGTCGACCGGAAGGGAACGCCGCCCACTCCGAGCGGGACGCCCAGTCCCTCGCCGACGGTCTCGACGGTGCCGTCCGGGTGGCGCACCAGGGCCGGGGGGTGGCCGGCGTTGGCGACGCGGGCCCGGCCGGTGTGCGGGTCGTAGACGAGGTAGAGGCAGGTGGCCAGCTCGATGCCGGCTTCCCGGGCGCACGCGTCGAGCTCTGCCAGCAGCGCCTCGGGCTCGCGGCTGTGGCGGGCCAGTGCCTTGGCCGTGATGCGCAGCCGGCCCATCGACGCGGCGGCGGGCACGCCGTGTCCCATGACGTCGCCGACGACGAGGGCGACCCGGTCGCCGGGCAGGTTGATCACGTCGTACCAGTCGCCTCCGACCTCGGTGATCCGGCTGCCCGGCAGGTAGCGGTGGGCGACGCGCACGTGGTCGCCGGTCGGCACGGCGCTGGGCAGCAGCGCGCGTTGGAGGGTCAGTGCGATGTCCTGGACCCGGCCGTAGAGGCGTGCGTTGTCCAGGCAGAGGGCGGCGCGGGAGGCGAGATCGCCGGCGAGGGTGACGTCCTGTTCGGTGAAGGCCGGGCGGCGGGCGGCCCGGCCGAACATGGTGATGCCCTGGACCGTGTTCCGGGCGATGAGCGGGGCGATGACGATGCCGGCCAGGCCGCTGTCGAGCAGCAGGCGGGCCCGGTCCTGGTGGGCGGCGGTCCGGATCGCGAACTCCTCGTCGACGACGACGGAGAGCGGTCGGCCGGTGCTCAGCATGTCGTGAATGCCGGAGCCGGGCGGGTAGGTGATCCGCTCCAGGCCGCCGACGAGCTCGGGGGCGGGCGGCGGGAGGGTGGTTCGGGCCGCGATCCGGCGGGTGACCAGGGGAAGTCCGGGGTCGAACATCTCCGACTCGTCCATCCACTCGACCAGTTCGACGACGGCGCCGTCGCAGAACTCGGGCACCACCGCGTCGACCAGCTCGCGGGCGGTGACCTCCAGGTCCAAGGTGGTACCGACCCGGGCCGCCGCCCGGTCCAGGAGGTCCAGCCGCTGCCGGGCGGCCGTGGCTTCGAGCAGGGCCTGCTCCCGGTCGGTCACGTCGACGAGCAGCCCGCCGACTCCGGGCCGGGTGCCCCCCGCCCCGCTCAGCGGGAAGAAGCTCACCGACCGCACCTGGTCGCGGTCGGGCCGGCCCGGGGTGCGCAGGCCCACCAGCGCGCCGACCAGGGGGCGTCCCTCCTCGGCGACGGCCCGGAGCATGCGCTGGTACTCGCCCCCGTCGGACGTGATCATGATGTCGGTCATACGGCGCCCGATGTGGTCGCCCACGGGGAGTCCGTCCATGTCGGCCAGTACCTGATTGAGGTGGACGTACCGCAGCTCTTCGTCGAGCATGACCAGGCCGATCGGGCAGGTCTCGAAAAGGGCGTCGAGGAAGACGAGGTTCGTCTTGACCCGGTCGAGCTCGTCGCCCCTGCTGGCCAGGCCCATGATCACGGAATCCCCCGCGGCCCCGGTCACCGGGAACACCCGGAAGCCGCAGTCGAAGACCCCGGCGTCCCGGTGCAGCGCGGGCAGCCGGGCCCGCCAGTACCCGAGCCTGCGGCCGCGTTCGACCAGCAGCGCGGCGCCCCCGGGGGCGCCGGGGGCCGGGGCGGGGAAGAGGGCGGAGGCAGGCCGGGACAGCACCTCCCGGGCCTCGTGGCCGAACAGGCCCCGCGCGCCCGGCCCCCAGTAGCAGATCCGTTCCTCACCGTCCATGCCGAAGACGGCCACGGCCACGTGCTCCAGCAGGGACCCCGGCTCGGAGCGGATCGGACCAGCGGCGTCCGCGCCCCCGGGGCGGTCCGTCGGCATCAGGGGCCCCCTTCGGTCGAGGTCTCCCCTCATTGTCGTACCGACCGGTATTTCCAGCCATTTCTTGGCATGCGCCTGACAGGCTCCTGACAGTTGAAGGCCGCTGTGGGACTCTCCCCGCACGCACTCCGCACCCCCTGTGAGGCCCAGCGCCTCGCCCACCCCCACCAGTACGTGGCATGGAGGAGCGCATCATGAGGCACAGCACCCCCCGCACGCACGGCACCCCCGACTCCCCCCGCATCCACAGTGCCGCCGCGGCCCGCGTCGCACGCTTCGCCGGGATCGCGACGCTCGCCCTCGCGGCGGCCCTCGCCGGTACCGGCAGCGCGCTGGCCCTCGGCTCCGGGGCCCCGGCCGCCGACCAGAAGGTCGACGGCGTGATCGTGGTCGCCGGCAACAGCTGCAGCTGGACCGGCGCGAGCACCAGCGCCCTTCCGCCGAACGCCCTCACCGTCGACCGCACCACCATCAACGCGCCGGGAGGCAATCTGGCCTGCGGCGGAGGTATCGCCGCCACCCTCAACAACAATCCGGTCTTCACCTTCGACGACGCCGCCGGCACGGCGCGCACCGATCTGATCGACATCACCGGCAGGCAGAGTTTCATCTCCTGCCGCTACCGGGCGACGGGCGTCGTGTGGGACCGCGACGCGACGAGCCGCAAGTACGTCAACCGGGCCTTCACCGCGGCCAAGACCTCGGGCAGCTTCCTGTGTCCCGGCTCGGTCGCCACCCCGGCCGGGGACGCGTCCATGCTGTTCCGCTGAGCCCGGACACCCCCGCCGCGGTCGCCTCCCCGGTCCCGGACCGGGGGGCGGCCTACGCGGTCAAACCGCGGCCTCAGCAGGGGCGGACCGGCTGGAGGGCGTGGACGTAGCGGGCGGACACCCAGCCCTTGGACCCGTGCAGCCGGTACCACACGGGATTGCCGTCGACCCAGCCCCCGCGCCGCTGGCAGGAGAGGAGCACCCGGGCGTTCGGGTGCAGCTTCTTCACGACGTCGGAGTGCACCGTCGGCTTCTCGCGGACGTTCAGGGGCGCGCGGGTCTCCACCACACCGACGGGACGGATCACCGCCGGCGCGCTTCCCGCCGGGCCGAGGCCTTCGGCGGCCCAGCCGGCCGTGCCCAGCGGCCCGATGACCACGCCGGCCGCCAGTGCGTACGTCAGCAACGCCTTCTTCACCATGGATCCCACTCCTCGTATCGCTCGGCCCTCGGCCGGCGCCGCGCCGCGGCGCCGGCCACCGAACGACTATCCACCGCCCGGACGGCGGAACGCAGAGAACACGCCCCGGTTCCCCCGGACGGCCCTGCGCCCGTCAGGACTCGTACGGGACGTGGATGGCCAGGACGCAGATGTCGTCGCGGTTGCCCGGGCACAGCGCGGCCAGCGTCCGGGCGAGGGTGTCGCCGCGGCCCTCCCGGACGAGCCGCAGGGCGGTCACGGCGAGCCGGTCGAGTCCGATGCCGATGTCCTCGCCCGGTTCTTCCACGAGCCCGTCGGTGTAGAGCAGCAGGTGGTCGCCGGGCAGCAGGTCGACCTCGGCCTGGGCGTAGGAGGCGTCGTAGGTGGCGCCGAGGATGCTGCCGTGCGGCTGTGCGAGGAACTCCGCCCGGTCGCCGCGGATCAGCAGGGGAGGCAGGTGTCCTGCCCGTACCCAGGCCAGACGCCGGTCCCAGGGCTGGTATCGGCCCATGACCATGGTGGCGGTGGCGGTGGCCGACGGGTCCGAAGCGGTGTGCAGCAGGAGGTTGTTGAGCCGCCTCAGGACCTCGGGCAGGGCCGAGCCGGTGATGGTCATGCCCTTGGTGGTGAACCGGAGCTGCGCCATGGTGCCGACCGCCGCCAGGCCGTGGCCGGCGACGTCACCGACGACGAACAGGGCGCCTCGATCCGGGAGTTCGACGGCGCTGTACCAGTCGCCTCCTACATTGATGCCGGTGTCGGCGGCGACGTAGGCGACGTCGATGGACAGCCCGGCCAGCTCCAGGAACTGCTCCGGGCTCGGCAGCAGGGTTTCCTGGAGGCGGGTGGCGAGCGTGCGCTCGGCCTGGAGCATGCCGCGCTGGAGGAGGACGGCGCGCTCGCTCTCGCGCAGGGCGAGCTCGGCGCCGCGCTGCGCGGTGAGGTCCTGGAAGAAGCCGTGCACCTCGACGGGGGTGCCGTCGACGTCCGTCTGGGCCTCGGCGACGATCCGCAGGTGCCGCACACCGTGTGCGGTCATGATCCGGAACGGCTGGTCGACGGCCTCCCCCTCGCCCAGCAGCCGTTCGACCGCCGCGCCCAGTTGCGGGAGGTCGTCGGGCACGAGGTGCCGCGGGAGTTCCTCCAGGGTCATCGGGCCCTCGCGCGGGTCGCGGTCGAAGATGGCGTAGACCTGCTCGGACCAGATGATGGTGTCCGTCGCCAGGTTCCAGCCGGCCCAGCCGAGGTTGCCCAGGCGCTGCATGTCCGCGAGCCGGCGGGCCTCCCGCTCGCTGGTGTCGTGGCGGATCCAGGACACCACCAGGTGGTCGTCCAGCCTGGCCGCCCGGACCGAGTAGACGGACTCGCGCGGGACTCCGGCGACCACCTCCTCGTAGACGAAGGGCTCGCCCTCGTAGGCCGTTCCCGTGCCGAGGGTCTCCAGGTACCCGTCCCACAGCGCGGTGCCCGCCACGGTCGGGTACGTCTCCAGGACCCGGCGGCCCACGAGCTCCTTGCCGCGCCGCCCGGCCACGTCCACCGACTCCGGCGCCGCCGCGTCGATGCGGTAGTCCTCCACCTCGCCCGCCGCCGAGCGCAGCGGGGTGAGCAGGATCGCCGGCCCCGCCAGCGCGTCCAGGACCCGCTGGACGGAGGTCACGTCGGCCCCGCTCCGAGCCGCCTCTCCCTCGGGGTCGCGGCGCCGCTCCGGGGTCCCCAGCCGGCCCGCGCACAGCCGGGCCGCCCGCCGCAGCAACGCCCGCGTGTCGGCGGGGAACGGGCCCGGCCGGGCCCGGAGGAAGCCGATGGCGGCCTGCGGCGGTCCCTCGCCGGTCACGGGGATCCAGGCGCGCGAGGGCCACCGCTCCGGCGGGTCTCCGATGAGCAGGTAGCGGCGCGCGTCCTGGGCCGGGTCCTCCAACCACAGGGCCCGGCCCGCGGCGATCGCCTCCAGGGCGGCGACGCCGGTGAGCGGGGGGATGTGGCGCCACTGCTCGGCCAGCGCGTCGTCGATGCCGGCGCGGCCGGCCAGCTCCAGGCTCCCGGCCGGGGCCAACGAGTAGATCATCACCGCGTCCACGGCGGCCGCTCCGCCGAGTGCGGTCCGCAGCAGTTCCGCGACGTCGTCGCCGCCGCGGGCCGCGGCCAGGCCGTCGGCGAGCCGGGCGAGGAGCGGGCGCAGCCCTGGGTCACCCTCGGTGCCGACCAGGTAGCGTCCGGCGCTGAAGGCCGCGGCGGCCGGTCCCGTGTCCGCGTCGGCGCCCCCCGGGGCGGTCGGCGGGGACACCGGGCCGGTCCCGGACGGCGGGCTGGTGGGCACCTGCCCCAAGGTGGTCCAGCACTCCTCCAGAAGGGTGCGGCCCCGCTCGCCGGCCCGGGCGAGGAGGATGTCGTACGCCGCGTCGGCGCAGACTCCCGCGACGGCCATCAGCACGCCCTTGGCCCGCTCGACGACGGCCGTTGTCCCGGCGACGGCCTCAAGATCCGCGACTTCGGACCGCAGCCTGGCCACCACTTTGGCGAGCGCCAGCACCTCGGGTGCGGAGCTCTCACCCGCAGGCACCGGATCGCTCTTCATCCCTTGAGCATGGCACGCCGGTTCCCCGCGCGCGCCCAGATGGGACAGGTACCGCTTGAGACGGGTGCGAGGGGGCATGCGCACAGCGTGCGAGCGAGCCTCAGCCGTGCTCCCCGAGGACGCGTACGGGAAGGAATCCGCAGGTGACGCGCCATGACCAGGACCTCGTCCAAGACCACGTCCAGTACCACTTCCAGCACCACTTCCACTTCCACCGAACCGCGATCCGAGGGTCCAGGGGTCACCCCTGCGGGTCCCCGTCCGACGCCCCGCGATCCGATGGGCGAACCGGCGCCGGACCAGCCCGTGCGGAGCGGACCGGCGCGCACCGGCCCGACGCGGAGCGGACCCGCCGCCGCGAGCCCCGACCGGCCCCCGCCGAGCGAGGAGCCCGTGATCGCGGAGCCCCCCGACTGAGGCGTCCTACGAGCCCTCGCCGAAGGGAGGGAGGCACCCGGTGAACACCGACACCGTTCTGCCCACGGGTCTCATGCCGTCCGAGGCAGTGGGCAACCCGGTCCGCGACGGGCACGGGCCGCTGCCGATCGACCACACCCAGGCCATCCTGGAGACCACCAAGCGGGTGGCCGCACTGCTCAAGGCGACGGGGAGGCCGTTCGCCCTCGCCGGCAGCGTCGCGGCCTTCGCCCACGGGCTGCCGGCCCGCTTCCAGCACGACACCGACTTCTGCGTCCGCCCCGAGGACGCCGACGCGGTGGTGGAAGCGCTGGAGGCCGGGGGCATCGAGATGCGGCGCGCCCCCGAGGACTGGCTGGTGAAGGGACGCGCGGGCGGCGAGGAGATCGACCTGATCTTCGAACTCGCCCGCCGCCCCGTCAGTACGGAGCTGCTGGCGCGGGCCGGGGTCAAGGCCGTGGACTCGGTGTGGATGCCCGTCCTGTCCCCCACCGACCTCATGGACAGCCGCCTCGCCGCGCTCTGCGAGCACTACTGCGACTACGGCGACCTGCTGCCGATGGCGCGCATGCTGCGCGAGCAGATCGACTGGGAGCGACTCGAACGGGACCACCGTGCGAGTCCGCTGTCGGACGCCTTCCTCTACCTTCTCGATCGCCTCAGGGTCATCGACCGCACGGGCCGTACGCAGGAGTCGCCATGACCTCGGCCGAGCTCATCGAGTACCGCATCGCGCACCTGCTCGACCGCCTCGCCCGGGAGGACATCTCCGAACTCGGGGTACAGATCGACACCCACGGCTCGCACGCCGTGCTGCGGGGCAGCGTCACCAGCGCTTCGTGCCGGGCCGCCGTCCTGCGCATCGCGGCGGAGGAACTGGAGGGCATCGAGTGGCAGGAGGATCTGACGGTGAGCCAGTCCAGTCCGCCCGACCGGTCGGAGGAGCTGCCGTGATCCGCGTCGCCGCGGTCGGGGACATCCACCTCGGACCGGACGGACACGGCACCCTGCGGCCCGCCTTCGACACCCTCGCCGACAGCGCTGACCTTCTCCTGCTGGCGGGCGACCTGACCCGCCACGGCACCGCCGAGGAGGCGCGCGTGGTGGCCGGCGAGGTCGCCGGACTGCCCGTCCCCGTCGTCGCGGTCCTCGGCAACCACGACTACCAGAGCGACCAGCAGGACGCCGTGGCCCGGGAGCTCACGGCGCACGGCGTCCACGTCCTGGAGGGGACCTCGGTGGTCCTCGACGTACGGGGCACGCGCGTGGGCGTCGCGGGGACGAAGGGGTTCTGCGGGGGCTTCGTCGGGCGCAGCGGCAGCGAGTTCGGCGAGCCGGAGATGAAGGCGTTCATCCGCTACACCCGCACCTGTGCCCAGGGCCTGGGCCGGGCCCTGCGGGAGCTGGCCGACCGGGGCAGCGACGTGCGCGTCGCGCTGACGCACTTCTCGCCGGTACCGGACACCCTGGCCGGGGAGCCTCCGGAGATCTACCCGTTCCTCGGCAGCTACCTCCTCGCCGAGGCGATGGACGAGGAGGGGGCGGACCTCGCCGTGCACGGGCACGCGCACCTCGGCACGGAGCACGGGATGACCGCGGGCGGGGTGCGCGTGCGCAACGTGGCGATGCCGGTCATCGACCGGGCCTTCGCCGTCTACCACCTCACGCCGGCCGGCGAACGCCCCCGGGCCGGCTGACCGGCCGTGGCGGCGCGGCGGGGTGCGGCCCCGCCGCGCCGGCGGGACCGCACCCCGTACCGCTCCTACCGGTCGGCCCCCGGGGCGGGGGCGTAGCCGGTGGGCCGGGTCGTGAACGTGCCCCGGCCCTGCGTGCGGCCGCGCAGCCGCGACGCGTAGCCGAACAGCTCGGCCAGCGGCACGGTCGCGGTGATCACCGCGGTACCGGCCCGGGCGGACTGCCCGGAGATCCGGCCGCGCCGCGCCGCGAGATCGCCGATGACCGCGCCGACGGCGTCGCCGGGCACGGTGGCCGTGACCTCGGCCACCGGTTCCAGCAGTGTCATCGCGCTGCCGCGCAGGGCCTCGCGCAGGGCGAGGCGGCCGGCGGTGCGGAACGCCATCTCGGAGGAGTCCTTCGGATGGGTGGCGCCGTCGGTGAGCGTGACGCTCACCCCGGTCACCGGGTACCCCCCGAGCGGGCCCTCCGCCAGGGCGTCCCGGCAGCCGGCCTCGACCGCCCGGACGTACTCCTGCGGCACCCGGCCGCCGGTGACGGCCGAGCGGAACACGAACTCCTCCCGTTCCCCGCCGTCGGCGGGCCCGCCGGCCGGAGCCGGCTCCAGCGGCTGCACGTCGAGGACGACATGGGCGAACTGGCCGGCGCCGCCGTCCTGTTTGACGTGCCGGTACAGCAGTCCCCGTACGCCGCGGGCGACGGTCTCGCGGTACGACACCTGGGGGCGTCCCACCGCGATCTCCATTCCCTGGGCGCGGCGGACCTTCTCCACCGCCACCTCCAGGTGCAGTTCCCCCATGCCCGAGAGCAGGGTCTGGCCGGTCTCCCGGTCGGTCCGCACCGCCAGCGAGGGGTCCTCCTCCACGAGCCGCGCCAGGGCCGTCGCGAGCCGGTCGGTGTCCAGGCCGCGCCCGGCCTCGACCGCGACCGAGACGACCGGTTCGGCCGCGGTGGGCGGTTCGAGGACGAGCGGCGCCCCGGGGGTGCACAGCGTGGCGCCCGGGCGGGCCGACTTCAGCCCGATCACGGCCACGATGTCCCCGGCCCGTGCCAGGTCCACGTCCTCGTGCCGGTCGGCCTGCACCCGCAGGATGCGGCCGATCCGTTCGGTGCGGCGCGCTCCCGCGTCGAGCACGGTGTCCCCCTTCCTGATCGTTCCCGAGTACACGCGTACGTAGCCGAGGCGGCCCGTGGCCGTGGAGCTCACCTTGAACACCAGGCCCGCGAACGGCGCCTTCGGGTCGGCGGCCCGCTCCTGCGTGCCGCCGCCGTGGGTGCCCCGTACGGGCGGCACGTCCAGGGGCGAGGGCAGGTAGGCGACGGCGGCCTCCAACAGCGGCTCGATGCCCCGGTTGCGGTAGGCCGATCCGCACAGCACCACGACGCCCTCGCCCCGCGCGGTCAGCTCGCGCAGGGCCGCCGCCAGGGTCTCGCAGGAGAGCGCCGAGGTGGCGCAGAACTCCTCCAGCGCGACCGGGTGCAGCTCCGCCACCGCCTCCTCAAGGAGCCGGCGACGGCGCTCCGCCTCGGGGCGCAGGGCGTCGGGGACCGGGCCCTCCTCGTACGGATCGGGGCCCGGGCCCCACACGAGGGCGCGCATGCGCAGCAGGTCCACCACGCCCGTGAAGCCGTCCTCCCGGCCGATCGGCAGCTGGACGACGAGCGGGGTGGTGTGCAGCCGCTCGCGGAGGGAGGCGACGGCCGTGTCGAGGTCGGCGCCGGCCCGGTCCAGCTTGTTGACGAACGCGATCCTGGGTACGCCGTGCCGGTCGGCCTGGCGCCAGACCGACTCGCTCTGCGGCTCCACTCCGGCGACGGCGTCGAAGACGGCGATCGCGCCGTCGAGGACCCGGAGCGAGCGCTCGACCTCGTCGGCGAAGTCGACGTGGCCGGGGGTGTCGATGAGGTTGATCCGGTGGCCGTCCCACGTGCAGCTCACGGCTGCCGCGAAGATGGTGATCCCGCGGTCGCGCTCCTGGGGGTCGAAGTCGGTGACGGTGGTGCCGTCGTGGACCTCGCCGCGCTTGTGGGTGGTGCCGGTGGCGTACAGGATCCGTTCGGTGACGGTGGTCTTGCCCGCGTCGACGTGGGCGAGGATGCCGAGGTTGCGGACGGCGCCCAGCGGCGCGGTGGCGCCGGGGGCGCCGGGGGCGGAGTGAGGTGCCTGGTGTGTCGAGGGGGTGTGGTGAGTACGCACGGCCCGGGGCCTTTCAGATGCTCGGGACAGGAAGGGGGCGGCGCGATGGCGTGGCGAAGCGGCCTGCCGGGAGACAGGGCTGTCCCTGGTCCGGCGTCAGATACCGGAGGGCGACGGCGTTCGCCGGCGCTCGGCGGCGCGGGGAGGGTCCGGGTCGGGTCCTCGGGTCAGGTGTTCGTCACGGGGTCCGGCGGCGGCCGCGCAGCCGGCACCGGGCGCCCGAGGACACCAGGATCACGTCGTACCGGGAGCGGGGAGCGACGGCGGCGGTGTGGACACGCATGGCCGGACTCCCCTCGACTCGTCGGACGGTGCGCGGCCTTCGTGGCGGCGCGTGATCACGAGTGTAGGGAGCGGGGCGGGGCACGGCACGGGATTTGTTTCTCCGGGGCCGGGGCCGGAACCGGGCCCGCCGGGGCCGGTCCCGTACGGGCCGGGTTCCTCGACGGGGCCGGTCCCGTACGGCCTCAGGCGATCGGGTGCAGCCGGGACGCCGGCAGCGGCGCCTCCTGCGGCCGGTCGCCGGTCTCGGTCAGGGCGCTGCCGGCCAGCCACGTCCGCCAGTCGACGTTCCAGTCGCCGATGCCGTTGCCGAACGGATCCATCGGTTCCCCGCCGCTGTTGACCACCTCGACGATGTCGCCCTCCCTCACCGTCCCGAAGAACCAGGCCGCGTCCTCGGTGCTCATGCCCGTACAGCCGTGGCTGACGTTCTCCTCGCCCTGCGCCGCGACCGACCAGGGTGCGGCGTGGATGTACTCGCCGCTCCAGGTCACCCGGGTGGCGTAGCGGACGGCCAGGTCGTAGAACTCCTTGGTGCCGCGCTCGATGCCGACGCTGTCCCCGCGCATCCGGACCTCGGTCTCCTTGCGCAGGACGACCTTGATGCCGGAGCGGGTCCGGAAGCCGGCCTTGCCGGTGGTGACGGGGATCGTCCTGATGACCCGTCCGTTGCGCCGCACGGTCATCCGGTGGGTGGCGGAGTCGGTGACGGCCTCGATGCGCTCCCCGATGGTGAACCGGAGTTCCTCGGAGGGGCCCCCGTACTCCCGGTCGGCGAATTCGATGCCGTCGAGTCCGCTGCGTACGCGGACCTGCGTGCGGGCGGGCCAGTAGGTGCGCGGGCGGAAGTGCAGGGTCGAGTCGTCCACCCAGTGCCAGGCGCCCTCGACGCGGGGCTCGGAGGTCACCTGGAGGGCCTGTTCCAGCCGGGCGCGCGCCGCCCGGTCGGCGGCGGGGACGGGGTGGCTGAGGGCGGCGGTGACGATCTGTCCGGCGCCGTACGTTCCGGGTCGGGGGCCGAACGCGACCGTCAGCTTCTCTCCCGGTGCCGGCGGGGCGGTCCGGAAGGCCATGGTGGCGCCCACGGGCGTACCGGCCGCGTTCAGGGCGCCGACCTGCACGGTGTAGCTCTCCCCCGCCCGCAGCGGCTCGGAGTTGAGCCAGCGCCCGTTGCGCGCGTCCAGTTCGCCGGCCAGGTGGCGGCCGTGCCCGTCGAGGGCGGTCACGTCCGTGAGGCGGCCCGCGTCCGCGAGGGCGATCTCCAGCGGGCCGCCGGCGTCGGTGGGCAGGGTGTCGGTGCGGGCGGCGCGCGCCGAGGTGGCGGGCCGCGGTTCGCGCAGGAGGGAGCCCGTGCCCCGGACGGTGGCCAGGACCCGTTGCTCGCGCCAGCCCTCGCACAGGCCGGGCCGCAGGGTGTGCGCGGCGCAGCGCTCCCCGGTCGTACCCCGGCCCTCTTCCAGGACCCGGCCGACCAGCAGGGTGACGGGCGCCTGCCGGGCCGCCTTCGCGAAGGCCCGTTGGGAGACCTGTGCTTCGGGGGTGCGTCCCGGCGCCGCCGCGACGACGAGCAGGGCGCCCGTCGCCGCGGCCACCACCCCCCACGTCCTGCCCGTTCGCGTCCGTCGCGTCCTTCGCGTCCGTGACTCAGTCACGCAGCCCTCCCAGATCTCGCACCGCCGGATGGCAGCATCAAAACGATCGGGAGCCAAAATTATGATCATGAACTCGGCGTTGGGGCCGAATGGACCTCGCAAGAGAACCCTGACGGAGCACGCCCCGCGCCGCCTCCCGCCCGGATCCCCGCCGTCCGGTTCGGCTGAGACGAGGAAGCGGATCACGTAGTCTCGGCGGATGGCGAAGTACTTCGACGTGCACCCTGAGAATCCTCAACAGCGCACGATCAGCAATGTTGCGGACAGTGTCCGCTCCGGTGCGCTCATCGCGTACCCGACGGACTCGTGTTTCGCGCTGGGATGCCAGCTCGGCAACCGCGACGGCCTCAACCGGATCCGGTCCATCCGCAACTTGGACGACCGGCACCACTTCACCCTGGTGTGCCAGAACTTCGCGCAGCTGGGTCAGTTCGTACAGCTCGACAACAACGTGTTCCGCGCGATCAAGGCGGCGACGCCCGGTGCGTACACCTTCATCCTGCCCGCGACGTCGGAGGTGCCGCGCCAGCTGCTGCACCCGAAGAAGAAGACGGTCGGCGTGCGCATCCCCGACCACGTCGTCACCCAGGCACTGCTCGCCGAGCTCGGAGAGCCGCTGCTCTCCAGCACCCTGCTCCTGCCCGACGAGGAGGAGCCGATGACCCAGGGCTGGGAGATCAAGGAACGGCTCGACCACCAGGTGGACGCCGTCGTCGACTCGGGCGACTGCGGGACGAGCCCGACGACCGTCATCGACTTCTCCGGCGGTGAGGCCGAGATCGTACGCCGGGGGGCGGGCGACACCTCGCGGTTCGAGTAGTCCGCGCACCGGGCCGCCGCCCCGCGGTGGCGGCCCGGGCTCCTTTCGGCGGCGGCCCGTGCTCCCCGCGCTCAGGCGTCCGAGGGCACCCGCAGGGCGGAGCGGATCGCCCCGGTCACGGCCGGCAGGTGTCCGTCCAGATAGAAGTGCCCGCCCTCGAAGGTCAGGAACTCGCCCGGCCGCGTCGAATGGCCGAGCCAGCCGCGGGCGTCGTCCACCGGGACCACCGGGTCAGCGGTGCCGACGAGCACCGTGAAGGGAACGTCCAGGGGCGGGCCCTGCTGCCAGGAGTACGCCCCGAGGGCCTCGTAGTCCCCGCGCAGCGCGGGCAGCACGATCTCCAGCACCTCAGGATCGTCCAGTACGCCGCTTCCCGTGCCGCCGAGCCGGCGGATCCCCGCGATCAGTTCCGCGTCGCCGCGGAGCCGGTCGCCGGGCCGGGGCTCGGGAGTGGGCGCCCCGCGCGCGGACAGGAACAGCCGCTCCGGCGGCCGGGCGCCGCGGGCGGCCAGCAACCGGGTCGTCTCGTACGCGACGGCCGCGCCCATGCTGTGGCCGAAGAAGGCGTACGGGCGCTCGTCGGCCGGGCCGCCGTCGGGGCCGCCGGCCGGCGCGAGGGCGAGTTCGTCCACCAGGGTGTCCGCGAGCGCGGTCGCGAGCGCGGGGATCGAGGTGAGCGGCGGCTCCAGACGGCGGTCCTGCCGCCCGGGGTACTGCACCGCGTGGACCTCGACGGCGGGGGTCAGGGCGCGGGACATCTGGAGGTACGCGCTGGCCGCGCCTCCGGCGTGCGGGAAGCAGATCAGCCGGGGTCCGCCGCCTTCGGTGCGGTCGAACCGCCTCAGCCATGCCATGTGGGTTCCCTTCCGGCGGCCGACGCGCGCCCGGTTCGGGCGCGCGACGGCCGCTTCACTGCGTGGATCGGTCGGATGTCGGTGTCGGAGGCCGGCCGCCGCTGCCGGAGCCGGGAGGCCTCGGCCGGGGACGGCGGCCGAGGCCCTTCCCGGGTCGGTCAGTCCAGTTCGTTGATGAGGGCGAACAGCTCCTCGTCGCTCGCGGAGTCCAGGTCGGCGTCCTCGTCGGCCTCGGCCGCGGAGGTGGTCCTGCCGCCCGCCGTGTCGGCGATGCCGAGCAGCTCCCGCAGCTCGTCGGCGATGCGGTCGTAGCCGGCCGGGTCGCCGGCGGCCTCCCGGACCGCCGCCCTGAGGCGGTTCAACTCGGCGACGACCGGGTCCGCGGGCGAGACCTCCTCGACCTTGATCTGCCGGCCGAGGTGCGCCGCGAGGGCGGCCGGGCTCGGGTGGTCGAAGACGAGGGTGGTCGGCAGGCGCAGGCCGGTCGCCTTGCCCAGCTGGTTGCGCAGCTCGACCGCGGTCAGCGAGTCGAAGCCGAGTTCCTGGAAGGCCCGGTCTGCCTTGACCGCGCCGGGGTCCGAGTGGCCCAGCACCCCGGCCACCTGACCCCGTACGAGGTCGACCAGCGCCCGCTCCCTCTCCGCGGCCGTCAGGGCGCCGAGCCGCTGCGCCAGCGAGGGACCGGCCGCGTCCTGGGCGCCGGCGGAGGCCGCCGCGGTACGGCGACGCACGGCCGGGGCCAGGCCGCGCAGGACCGGGGGCAGGGCCTCGGCGTTGGCGCGCAGGGCCGCGACATCCAGCCGGGTGACGGCGAGTACGGGCTCGCTGCCGGACGTCGCCGTGTCGAACAGCCGCATCGCCTCGCCCGATTCGAGCGGGAGCAGTCCGATGCGGGCCAGTCGGCGCAGGTCGGTGGCGTCGAGTTCGCCGCTGATGGCGCTGGTCTGGTTCCACAGGCCCCAGGCCAGCGAGGTGGCGGGCAGCCCCAGGGCCGCTCGGTGCTGCGCCAGCGCGTCCAGGTAGGTGTTGCCCGCGGCGTAGTTGGCCTGACCCGCGTTGCCGATGAGGCCGGCGACCGACGAGTAGAGGACGAAGGCCGTCAGATCGAGGTCGCGGGTCAGCTCGTGCAGGTTCCACGCGGCGTCGACCTTCGGCTTGAGTACCGCGTCCAGCCGCTCCGGCGTCAGGTCCGTCAGCACCGTGTCGTCCAGCACGCCGGCCGTGTGCACCACGGCCGTCAGCGGCCGGTCGGAGGGCACCGCCGCCACCACGTCCGCCAGCGCCTGCCGGTCGGTCACGTCGCACGCGGCGAAGGCGACCCGTGCCCCGAGGGACTCCAGCTCCGCGGCCAGTTCGTCCGCGCCCGGCGCCCCGGCACCGCGGCGCGACACCAGCAGGAGGTCCCGGGCGCCGTGCTCCACGGCCAGATGACGGGCCAGCACGCCGCCCAGGGTGCCGGAGGCTCCGGTGATCAGCACCGTGCCCGCGCTCCAGTCCACCCCTCCCGGCTGCTCCGGCGGAGCGGACCGGGTGAACCGCGGTACGAGGAACCGGCCGTCGCGCAGCGCCAGTTGCGGCTCGCCCTGGGCGAGGACCCGGTCCGTGGTGACCTCGGCGTCGACGTCCGCGAGGACGATCCGACCCGGGTTCTCCGTCTGCGCCGTGCGCAGCAGACCCCATACGCCCGAGGCGGCCAGATCCGCCACCGGCTCCCCGGCCACCGCGAGGGCGCCGCGCGTCAGGACGACCAGTACGCCGTCCTCGTGCGCCTCGTCCGCCAGCCACTCCTGCACCGAACGCAGTGTCTGCCGGACGAGGTCGCGCGCGTCCGCGCCCGCGGTCCCGTCCGTGCCGGGGCCGGCGGAGCGTACCTCCAGCACCGTGGCCGGGGTGTCCGTCGCCGTCGCGTCGGTCTCGGGGAGCGGGGTCCACCTGAGCGCGAACAGCCCGTCCGGGCCGGCCGGTGCGGCGGCGGCGCGCAGCGCCTCCTTCGACAGGGGCCGCAGCGACAGCGCCGCGACGGTGGCCACCGGGGCGCCGGTACCGTCCGCGACCGTGAGGGACGCCTCCAGGGTGTCGGCGCCCTGCTCGGTCACCGCGAGGCGGACCCGCAGCGTGCTCGCGCCCACCGCGTGGACGCTCACGCCCGACCAGGCGAACGGCAGCCGGGCTCGACCGGTCTCCTCGACCACGCCGGGGAGCAGGGTGTGCAGGGCCGCGTCGAGCAGCGCCGGGTGGAGCAGGAACCGGCCCGCCTCGATCCGCTGCTCCTCGGGCAGTACGACCTCGGCGAACACCTCCCCGTCGCCCCGCCAGGCCCGTCGCAGGCCGCGGAAGGCGGGCCCGTAGGCGAAGCCCAGCTCCTCCAGCCGGTCGTACGCTCCGTCCAGCGACACCTCGGTGACTCCCGCGGGGGGCCAGACCGTGAGCGGCTCGGCCGGTTCCGCCGGGACCGGGGCGAGCAGGCCGCCCGCGTTCAGCACCCAGGGCAGGTCGGTGTCCTCGCCGTCGGGCCGCGAGTACACCTCCACCGGCCGGCCGCCGCCGGCGTCGGCCTCGCCGACGACCACCTGGACCCGTACGCCACCGCGCTCGGGCAGCACGAGCGGCGCGGAGAGCAGCAGTTCCGCCACGGTGGGGGCGCCGAGCTGTTCACCGGCCCTGCCGGCGAGTTCCACCAGGCCCGTGCCGGGCAGCAGCACGGTCCCGTGCACGGCGTGTTCCGCCAGCCAGGGGTGCGTGCGCAGCGAGAGCAGGCCGGTGAAGACGTGCGTGTCGCGGTCGGCGAGGCCCACGGCCGCGCCGAGCAGCGGGTGCCCGGCCGCGGTCAGGCCGAGGCCCTCCGCGTCCAGCGGCGCCTCGACGGCGTCCAGCCAGTAGCGCTCGTGCTGGAAGGAGTACGTGGGCAGGTCGATCCGCCGGGCTCCGCGGAACATCGCGTTCCAGTCGGGGGTGCCGCCGCGCAGCGCGAGCAGGGCCAGCGCTCCCGCGACGGTCTCGGACTCGGACCGGCCGCGCCGCAGCGCCGGGGTGAGCAGGCCTGCCTCCTGGGCCAGGCAGTTCTGGGCCAGGGCGGTCAGGACGCCGTCCGGACCGAGCTCCACGTACTCGGTGACGCCCTCCGCCTCCAGGTGGCGGACGCCGTCGTGGAAGCGGACGGCCTCGCGGATGTGGCGGACCCAGTAGTCGGGCGAGGTGAGCTGCTCGTCGGTGGCGAGCGTGCCGGTCACGTTGGAGACGACCGGGATGCGCGGCGCGCGGAAGGTCAGCTCCGAGGCCAGGGCGCGGAACTCGTCGAGCACCTCGTCCATGTGCGGGGAGTGGAAGGCGTGCGAGACCGGGAGGCGCTTGGTGCGGACGCCCTGGGCGCGCCAGGTCCCGGTGATCTCGTCGACGACGTCCTCGTCGCCGGAGATCACCACGGCGCGGGGGCCGTTGACCCCGGCGACGGCGACGCGGTGCTCCCCGTACGGGGCCAGGGAGGCGCGGACCTCCTCCTCGGTGGCCCCGATCGCGGCCATGGAGCCGCCCTCGGGGGCGGACTGCATCAGGCGGCCGCGCCCGGCGACGAGCACGCACGCGTCGGCGAGGTCGAGGACCCCGGCGACGTAGGCCGCCGTGACCTCGCCGATGGAGTGGCCGAGGAGGTAGTCGGGGCGGTAGCCGTAGTGCTCGAAGAGGCGGAAGAGTGCGACTTCGACGGAGAACAGCGCGGCCTGGGTGAAGGCCGTCTGGTCGATGAGCGCGGCGTCGGCGGAGGCCTCCGGGGCGAACAGGACGTCCTTGAGGGGGCGGGCCAGTTCGGCGTCGAGGTGGGCGCAGACCTCGTCGAGCGCGGTGGCGAAGACGGGGTGCGTGGCGTAGAGCTCGCGCCCCATGCCGAGGCGCTGGCTGCCCTGTCCGGTGAACAGGAACGCCGTCTTGCCGGGCCGGGTGGTGCGGCTGGTGACCACGCCGGGGACGTTCTCGCCGACCGCCGAGCCGGCGAGGGCCGTCAGTCCGCGCAGCAGGGACTCGCGGTCCCGGCCGAGGACCGCGGCGCCCTGGTCGAGCCGGGCGCGGCCGGTGGCCAGTGTGTGGCCGATGTCGGCGGCGGACAGCCGGGGGTCGGCCTCGACGAACGTGAGCAGGGCCGCGGCCTGGGCCCGTACGGCCTTCTCGTCCTTGCCCGTGATGATCCAGGGCAGGGTGGCGCCGTCGTCGGAACCGGCGGCGTCGACGGCCGCGGCAGGGGCGGGGGCGGGGGCCGGGGGTGCCTGCTCGATGATCACGTGGGCGTTGGTGCCGCTGATGCCGAAGGAGGAGACTCCGGCCCGGCGCGGGCGGTCCGTGTCGGGCCAGTCGCGGGTCTCGGTCAGGAGGGACAGCGCGCCGGAGTCCCAGTCGATGTGCGAGGACGGCTCCTCGGCGTGCAGGGTCTTGGGCAGCGTGCCTCGGCGCAGCGCCTCGACCATCTTGATGACGCCGCCGACTCCCGCGGCGGCCTGGGAGTGGCCGATGTTGGATTTCAGCGATCCCAGGTACAGCGGCCGTCCCTCGGGCCGGTCCTGGCCGTAGGTGGCGAGCAGTGCCTGGGCCTCGATCGGGTCGCCGAGCGTCGTGCCCGTGCCGTGCGCCTCGACCGCGTCCACGTCCGCGGTGCCCAGACCGGCGTTGGCGAGCGCCTGGCGGATCACCCGCTCCTGGGAGGGGCCGTTGGGGGCGGTCAGGCCGTTGCTCGCGCCGTCCTGGTTCACGGCCGAGCCGCGGATCACCGCGAGCACCTTGTGCCCGTTGCGCCGGGCGTCGGAGAGCCGCTCGACGAGGAGCAGGCCGACGCCTTCGGCCCAGCCGGTGCCGCCGGCGTCCGCCGAGAAGGACCGGCAGCGGCCGTCCTCCGAAAGTCCCCGCTGGCGGGAGAACTCCACGAAGGTGTGTGGGCTGTTCATGACGGTGACGCCGCCCGCGAGGGCCAGTTCGCACTCCCCCGACCGCAGCGCGTTCGCGGCCAGGTGCATCGCGACGAGGGAGGAGGAGCAGGCCGTGTCGACGGTGACGGCGGGGCCTTCGAGCCCGTAGGTGTAGGAGAGCCGTCCGGACAGCACGCTGGACAGGTTCCCCGCGAGCAGGAAGCCCTCGAACTCGGCCGGGGTGGTGTGGAGTCGGGACGCGTAGTCGTCGTACATGGCGCCCGTGAACACGCCGGTGTCGCTGCCGCGCAGCGTCGTCGGGTCGATGCCCGCGCTCTCGAATGTCTCCCACGCCGTCTCCAGCAGCAGGCGCTGCTGCGGGTCGGTGGCGGTCGCCTCGCGCGGCGACATGCCGAAGAGCTCGCGGTCGAAGAGGTCCGCGTCGTGCAGGAAGCCGCCGTGGCGGGTGTAGGAGGTGCCGATCCGGGACGGGTCGGGGTCGTACAGCTTCTCCAGGTCCCAGCCCCGGTTGGTGGGGAACTCGCTGACCGCGTCCACGCCGTCGGCGACCAGCCGCCACAGGTCCGCGGGCGAGGAGACGCCACCGGGGAAGCGGCAGGCCATGCCGACGATCGCGATCGGTTCGTCGGCCCGGCTCCCGCTCCGGTTCGTACGGGCCCGGGGTGCCTCGCCCGGGGCGGCTTTGGTGAGCAGGTACGCCGCGAGCGCGGCCGGGGTCGGGTGGTCGAAGACGACGGTGGCGGGCAACCGCAGGCCGGTGGCCGTGCCGAGGCGGTTGCGCAGGTCCACGCCGGCCATGGAGTCGAAGCCGATGTCGTTGAAGGCGCGGGACGGGTCGACGGCCTCGGCGCCGGAGTGTCCGAGGACGGCGGCGACGGTGGCGCGGACCAGCGTCAAGGCGGTGTCCTTGCGCCGAGCCTCGGGCAGTTCGGCGATCTGCCGGGCCCAGGCCGACTCCGATCCGGCGGCGCCGGTGCCCGCCTGGGCCGCGCGGCGCGGGCGGGCGCGCACCAGTCCTCGGTAGAGGGCCGGGACGGGGGCGTCGCCGGCCGCGAGGCGGGACGGGTCCAGGGCCACGGGGACCAGCAGCGGCTCGTCGCCGGCGAGGGCCGCGTCGAACAGGGCGAGTCCGTGCTCGGGGGTGAGCGGTGACACTCCGCCCCGCGCCCAGTGCGCCAGGTGGGCCTCCGTGAGGCCGGCGCCCATGCCCTGCGTGGCGTCCCACAGGCCCCAGGCCAGGGAGGTGGCGGGGAGTCCGAGGGCCGCCCGGTGGTGTGCCAGCGCGTCCAGGTAGGTATTGGCGGCGGCGTAGTTGGCCTGTCCGGCGGTGCCGGTGATGCCGGACACCGAGGAGAACAGCACGAAGGCCGACAGGTCCAGGTCCCGGGTCAGGTCGTGCAGGTGTCGGGCGGCGTCCGCCTTGGGGCGGAGCACCGCGTCGAGCCCGTCCCCGGTCAGCGACCGGACGGTCGCGTCCTGGAGCACGCCGGCGGTGTGCACGACGGCGGTCAGCGGGTGCGCCGCGGGTACGGCCGCCAGCAGCGCGGCGACCTGCTCCCGGTCGCCCACGTCGGCGGCGGCGACCGTGACCTCGGCGCCGAGCGCGGCCAGTTCGGCCGTCAGCTCGGCTGCGCCGGGGGCCTGCGCGCCGCGCCGGGAGGCGAGCAGCAGGTGCCGCACTCCGTGGTCGGCGACCAGGTGGCGGGCGAAGAGGGCGCCGAGGCCGCCGGTGCCGCCCGTGATCAGGACCGTGCCGTCGGCGTCGAAGCGGGGAGCGCGGGGCTGTCCCGTCCGCGCGGTGCGGGTGAGCCGGGGCGCGTGGACCTTGCCGTCGCGTACGGCGAGCTGCGGCTCGTCCGTGGCGAGGGCGGCGGCCAGCGGGGATTCGGTGTCAGCACCGAGGGCGGTGCGGATGTCGGTGTCGGTGTCGACGAGCACCACGCGTCCGGGGTGTTCGGACTGGGTGGAGCGGATCAGCCCCCAGACGGCGGCCGTGGCCAGGTCCACGGGGTCAGCGGGCCGGACGCCGATGGCGCCCCGGGTGACCAGGGCGAGCCGCGACGCGGCGAACCGCTCGTCGGCCAGCCACTCCTGTACGAGCTCCAGGACCTGGCGGGCGGCCGGGTGCGGGTCTCCGTCGCCCGCCGGCGCCGGGCCGACGCGTACGACCACGACGTCCGCCGTCCCGGTGTCGGCGAGGGAGCCCTCGACCTCGGTCCAGGTGAGCGAGGCGTCGGGGGCGGGCGCGGGCAGGACCGGCCATTCCACGGTGAACAGCCCCTCGGCGCCACCGGTCGGCGCGGTGAGGCGCTCCTTGGGCACGGCGCGCAGCGCGAGGGCCTCCACCGAGGCCACGGGGGCGCCGGTGCCGTCGGCGAGGGTGAGGGCCGCGGATCCGGCGCCGACCGGCGAGATCCGGACGCGGAGTTCGGAGGCGCCGGTGGCGTACACGCTCACGCCGCTCCAGCTGAACGGCAGCCGGATGCTGTCGGCGTCGTCCGCCGCGTCCAGCACCAGCGGGTGCAGTACGGCGTCCAGGAGCGCCGGGTGGAGCCCGTACCGCCCGGCGCTCTCGGTCAGCGCCTCGGGCAGGCGCACCTCGGCGAAGAGGTCGGCGCCGCGCCGCCACACGCCGCGCAGCCCCTGGAAGGCGGGCCCGTACTCGTAGCCCAGGGCGGCCAGGCGCGTGTAGACCTCGTCGAGTGCTTCGGGCTCGGCGTCGGCCGGCGGCCACTGGGCGAGGTCGGCGTCGGAGGCCGGCTCCGACGGCGCCGGGGTGAGGACTCCGGTGGCGTGCCGGGTCCAGGGCAGCGAGCGGTCGTCGCCGTCGGGGCGCGCGTGGATCGTGAACGGGCGCGTTCCGGCGGCGTCCGGGGCGCCGAGCGCGACCTGGACCCGTACGGGGTCGCGGTGCGGGAGCGGCAGTGGCGCCTCCAGCGTCAGGTCCTCCACGTGCGGGGCTCCGACGTGGCCGCCGGCCGCGGCGGCGAGCTCCAGGAAGGCGGTGGCCGGTGCCAGCACGGTCCCCAGGATGGTGTGGTCGCCCAGCCAGGGCTGCGCGGAGCGCGAGATGCGGCTGGTGAACAGCGCGTCCTCGCGCTCGGCGAACTCGACGGCGGCGGTCAGCAGCGGGTGTTCGGCGGCGTCGAGGCCGAGGCTGCGGGCGTCGGTGCGCTGCGCCGGGTTCAGCCAGAAGTGCCGGTGCTGGAAGGGGTAGACGGGCAGTGCGGTACGCGTGGCTCCCGGGTGGAAGGAGGCGGCGTCCAGCGGCGCGCCGTGGGCGTACGCCTGGGCGAGCGCGGCGCTGAAGGTGTCCGTCTCGGAGCGGCCGGAGCGCAGCAGCGCCACAGCCGTGACCCCGGTGTGCTCTTCCAGGGTGCGGCGGGTCAGGGCGGTCAGTACGGCGTCGGGGCCGACCTCGACGAAGACGGTGACGCCCTGGGCGGCGAGCTGCCGGGTGGCGTCGGCGAAGCGGACGGCCTCGCGGATCTGGCGGGTCCAGTAGTCGGGGGAGGTGAGCTGCTCGGTGGTGGCGGGCTCGCCGGTCACCGTGGACAGGATCGGGATGCGCGGGGCCCGCAGTTCCAGGGCGTCCGCGATCGCGCGGAACTCGTCGAGGATGCCGTCCATGTGCGGGGAGTGGAAGGCGTGGCTGACGGTGAGCCTGCGGGTGCGGCGGCCCGCGTCGCTCCACTGCCGGGCGATCCGGGTCACGGCGGCCTCGTCCCCGGAGATCACCACGGAGGACGTGGAGTTGACGGCGGCGATGGACACCTCGGACTCGTGGCCGGCGAGGGAGGCCGCGATCTCGGCCTCGGAGCCCTCGACGGCGATCATCGCGCCGCCGGCGGGGGCGGACTGCATGAGCCGGCCCCGGGCCGCGACCAGGCGGGCGGCGTCCGCCAGGGACAGTACGTCCGCGACGTGCGCGGCGGCCAGCTCGCCGATGGAGTGCCCGGCGAGGACGTCTGGGGTGACCCCGTGGTGCTCCAGCAGCCGGAAGAGCGCGACCTCGACGGCGAAGAGGGCGGGCTGGGTGTACGAGGTGAGGTCGAGCAGGCCCGCGCGGCCCGCGTCGGCGGCGGTGTCGGCGCCGTCGTCGTCCCCGTTCGCGGAGCCGTCCGCCGTCGTGGCGAACACGACCTCGCGCAGCGGTACTTCCAGCAGCCCGTCGAAGGCCGCGAAGACCTCGTCGAGCGCCGCGGCGAACACCGGGTGCGCCGCGTACAGTTCGCGGCCCATGCCGGGGCGCTGTGCGCCCTGGCCGGTGAACAGGAAAGCGGTGCGGCCCGCCGAGGCGGCCGACCCGAGGTGCACCTGCGGGGCGTCGGAGCCTTCGGCGAGCGCCGTGAGCCCGGCCAGGACGCCGTCCGGCTCCGTCCCGAGGACCACCGCGCGGTGTTCGAAGGCGGTCCGGGTGGTGGCCAGGGAGAACCCGATGGCCGCGAGGTCGGCGGCCGGCTCCCGTACGTACCCGGCCAGGTCGGCGGCGCGGGCGCGCAGCGCCTTCTCGTCCCGGGCGCTGAGGACGAACGGTGCGGGTACGGAGGCCGCCACCGGGGCGGGACCGGCGGCCTGTGCCGGGGCCGGCTCGGGCGCCGGGGCCTCTTCGATGACGACGTGCGCGTTGGTGCCGCTGATGCCGAAGGAGGAGACGCCGGCGCGGCGCGGCCGCTCGCCCGCGGGCCAGGCCCGTTCCTCCGTCAGCAGCGCGACCGAGCCCCGCGACCAGTCGACGTGCCGGGTCGGCTCGTCCACGTGCAGGGTCCTGGGCAGGACGCCGTGGCGCATGGCCTCGACCATCTTGATGATGCCGCCCACGCCCGCGGCGGCCTGGGTGTGGCCGATGTTGGACTTGAGCGATCCGAGGAACAGCGGGTCGCCTTCGGCGCGGCCCGCGCCGTAGGTGGCCATCAGGGCCTCGGCCTCGATCGGGTCGCCGAGCCGGGTGCCGGTGCCGTGCGCCTCGACGGCGTCGACCTCGGCGGGGCTCAGACCGGCGTCGGCGAGGGCCTCGGCGATCACACGCCGCTGGGACCCGCCGTTCGGGGCGGTGAGACCGTTGCTCGCGCCGTCCTGGTTGATGGCGGAGCCGCGGATCACGCCGAGGACGGGGTGGCCGCTCCGCAGGGCGTCGGACAGCCGCTCGATCATGAGCAGGCCGACCCCCTCGGCCCAGCCGGTGCCGTCGGCGCCCTCCGCGAACGGCTTGCACCGGCCGTCGGGGGCCAGGCCGCGCTGGCGGGAGAACTCGACGAACATGCCGGGCGAGGACATCACGGTCGCACCGCCCGCCAGGGCGAGGTTGGTCTCGCCCGAGCGCAGCGAGCGGATCGCCAGGTGCAGCGCGACGAGCGAGGAGGAGCAGGCCGTGTCGGCGGTGACGGCCGGTCCGACCAGTCCGAGCTGGTAGGCGATGCGGCCGGAGAGCACGCTGGTGGTGGTGCCGGTCAGCACGCCGCCCTGGACGGACTCGGGGGCCTCGTCCATGCGCGGCCCGTACTCCAGGGCCGTGCCGCCGACGAAGACACCGGTGCGGCTGCCGCGCAGGGTCCGGGCGTCGATGCCCGCCCGCTCCACGGCCTCCCACGCCGTCTCCAGCAGCAGGCGCTGCTGCGGGTCCATGGCGAGGGCCTCGCGCGGGGATATCCCGAAGAACGCGGCGTCGAACTCGCCGGCCTCGTGGAGGAATCCGCCGTGCCGCACGGCGCTGTGGCCGGGCCGGTCGGGGTCGGTGTCGTACAGGTCCTCGGGCCAGCCGCGGTTGTCGGGGAACTCGCCGATGGCGTCGCCGCCCGCCGCGACGAGTCGCCACAGGTCCTCGGGGGAATTGACGCCGCCCGGGTAGCGGCAGGCCATGGCGACGATCGCGATCGGTTCGCCGTCCGTGTCGGCCCGTACGGGGGCCTCCTGCGCCAGGGCGGCGGCGCCGAGCAGCTCGCCCTCCAGGAAGGCGGCGAGCGCGTGCGGCGTCGGGTGGTCGAAGAGCAGACCGCTGGGCAGGTGCAGGCCGGTGGCGCGGGCGAGGGCGCTCCGCAGTTCGGTGACCATCAGCGAGCTGAAGCCGAGGTCCTTGAACGGGGTCCGCGCGGGGATCCGGCGGCCGGGCTCGTACTCCAGGACGGTGGCGATGTGCCCGTGCAGCAGTTCCTCGACGGCGCGCGAGCGCTCCGCGTCGGGCAGGGCGGCCAGACGCTGTCCGAGTTCGCCCCGCGGCGCGGCCGTTTCGGCGGCCGCTCCCGCCGCCGGCGCCCCGGCGGTGGGCGGCGGCAGCGGGGCGGCGGCCTTGCGGACACCGTCGAACCAGTACCGCTCGCGCTGGAAGGCGTACGTCGGCAGCTCGGCACGGCGCGCGGCGCCCCGGTCTCCGTACACCGCGGCCCAGTCGGCCGCGGCGCCGCGCGTGAACACCGTGGCCAGCGCGGTCAGCGCGGACCGCGCCTCGGGCCGGTCGGCGCGCAGCAGGGGTACGGCGGCGGTCGATCCGGAGTCCAGGACGCATTCGGCGGCCAGCGACGACAGCACGCCGTCGGGGCCGAGTTCCAGGAAGGTGGCGATGCCGGCGGCCTCCAGGGCGCGCACGGCGTCGAGGAAGCGCACCGGGCGGCGGACCTGGTCGGCCCAGTACTGCGGCGAGGTGAGCTGCCCGGCTCCGACGGCCTCGCCGGTGACGGTCGAGACGAGGGGGAGGTGCGGTTCCGCGTAGGTGAGCGTGGCCGCGACGGCGTGGAACTCCTCCAGCATCGCGTCCATGTGCGGGGAGTGGAAGGCGTGGCTGACCGTGAGGCGCTTGGTCTTGCGACCCCGTTCGGCGAGCTCGTCGGCGACCCCGACGGCGGCGGTCTCGTCACCGGAGAGCACGAGGGAGCGCGGGCCGTTGACGGCGGCCAGGGCCAGGGCGCCCTCGCGGCCGGCCAGCAGCGGCAGCACCTCCTCCTCCGCGGCCTGTACGGCGATCATCGCGCCGCCCGCGGGCAGGGACTGCATCAGCCGGGCCCGGGCGGCCACCAGCTTCGCGGCGTCGGCGAGGGAGAACACCCCGGCGACGTACGCGGCGGCGAGCTCGCCGATCGAGTGTCCGGCGAGTGCGTCGGGGCGCACTCCCCAGGACTCGACGAGGCGGAAGGCGGCCACCTCCACCGCGAACAGCGCGGGCTGGGTGAAGCCGGTGTCGTCGAGTCCGGCCCCGTCGGCGATGACGTCGGCGAGCGGGCGGTCGAGCAGCGGATCGAGGTGGGCGGCGACCTCGTCGAAGGCCGCGGCGTACACCGGGAACGCCTCGTACAGTTCACGGCCCATGCCGGTGCGCTGCGCGCCCTGCCCGGTGAACAGGAAGGCGGTGCCGCCCGGCTGCGCGGCGCCGCTGACGACGCCCGGCGCGGAGGCGCCGGCGGCGAGGGCGGCCAGCCCGTCGAGGAGGCCCTGCCCGTCGGCGGCCAGGACCACTCCCCGCTCGGCGAACAGGGTGCGCGCGGCGATCAGGGCGCGGCCGGTGTCCTCGGGCGCCTGCCCGGGGCGGGCGGCGGCGAAGTCGCGCAGCCGGGCGGCCTGTGCGCGCAGCGCGGCCTCGTCGCGTCCGGAGACGATCCACGGGATCAACGCCGCCGCGTCCTGCGCGGCGGACGCGGTCGCAGCGGGCGCGGCGGGCGCGGCGGACCCGGGTGTAGCAGGAGCGGTCGCACCGGGCGCCGTCGCGGGGGGCGTGGGCGCGTCGGCAGGCTCGCGGGCCGGTGCCTCGGAGAGGACGACGTGGCAGTTGGTGCCGCCCATGCCGAACGAGCTGACGCCCGCCACCAGCGGACGGCTCTCGTCCGGCCAGCCGGTCAGTTCCGTCTGCACCCGCAGCCCCAGGTCGGCCAGCGGGATGCGGGGGTTGGGGGTCTCGTGGTTGAGCGTGGCGGGCAGCCGGCGCCGGTGGATGCTCAGCAGGGTCTTGATGAGCCCCGCGATGCCCGCCGCGCCTTCCAGGTGCCCGATGTTGGTCTTGACGGAGCCGACGCGCAGCGGCTCGGTACCCGCGCGGCGGGTGCCGAGGGCCGCACCGAGCGCGGCGGCCTCGATGGGATCGCCCACGGGGGTTCCGGTGCCGTGCAGTTCGACGTACTGGACGTCGCCGAGGGCCACGCCGGCCCGCTCGTACGCCTCGCGCAGTACGGCCTCCTGGGCCGTCGCGCTGGGCACGGTGAGGCCGTCGGTGGCGCCGTCGTTGTTGACCGCGCTGCCCCGGATGACACCGTAGACGCGGTCGCCGTCCGCCAGGGCGGCGCGCAGCGGCTTGAGCACGACCACGCCGCTGCCCTCGCCGGGCACGAAGCCGTTGGCGCGGGCGTCGAAGGTGTAGGTGGTGCCGTCGGGCGAGAGCGCGCCGAAGCGTGACTCGGTCACCACGTTCTCGGCGAGCAGGTTGAGGTTCACACCTGCGGCGATGGCCGTACCGGCCTCGTCGCCGCGCAGGCTCTCGCAGGCCAGATGGACCGCTACGAGGGAGGAGGACTGGGCTGCGTCCACGGTCATGCTCGGACCGTGGAGACCCAGGTAGTAGGAGACGCGGTTGGCTATGACACCCCGGTTGACGCCCGTCATGGTGTGCTGGGTGACGGCTTCCGCGCCGTGCAGGTACAGCAGGTTGGTGTAGTCGTCGCGCAGGGTGCCGACGAAGACCGAGGTCCTGCTGCCGCGCAGGGTGGCGGGGACGATCCCGGCGTCCTCCAGGGCCTCCCAGGCGAGTTCGAGGACGAGGCGCTGCTGCGGGTCCATCGCGGCGGCTTCCCGGGGCGAGATCCCGAAGAACGGGGCGTCGAACGTGTCGACGCCGTCGAGGAAGCCGCCCCGTCCCGCTCCGAGCTCGGCGCCGTTCTCGCCCCAACGTCCCTCGGGTACGGGGGTGATGGCGCTCTCGCCGCGGGCCAGCAGGTCCCAGAACCGGTCGAGGCCGGCTCCGCCCGGCAGCCGGCACGACATACCCACGACGGCGATGGGTTCGATCCCGTTCCCGGAGGTGCCGGTGGTCCCTGCGTCGCTGTCGTGCTCGCTCTTCATCACTTCCGGATGCCCTTTCCTACCGCGTATCGCACCGGTCCAAGACTGCCTCTCCGCGTCTTGCAGACCCCGCCCATCCTTGCCAGGGCGAAGCTATACGGAGGTCCTTCCGCCCGCGCCACCGAAAGGTAATTGCGAGGTAACCACCGCGCCCGGCCGTCAGAAGGACGGTAATTCGGCCACTCATTCCACCGTCGCGGAAAACGCGTTCTCCAGGAGACCGCGCGATTACCGGCGGATTCGAGATCCGGGGTATGCCTTGAGGCTGCTCCCGCATCATCGATCCGTGGAAGGAACCCGGATGCCCGCGCCCCGCCCCTCCCCCGCGCCGCTGCGCGCAGGCCCGCGCCAATGGGCCGGCCTGGCCATACTGACCCTGCCGGCGCTGCTGCTCTCGCTCGACTCGACCGTGCTCTTTCTCGCCCTGCCCCATTTGAGTGCGGCGCTCGACGTCACCAGCACCGAATCCCTCTGGATCATGGACATCTACGGATTCCTGATCGCGGGGTCGCTCATCACCATGGGCACGCTCGGCGACCGTATAGGACGCCGTCGGCTGCTGTTGATCGGTGGGGCGGCCTTTGGTGTCGCCTCCGTACTCGCCGCGTACTCGGCGACTCCGGAAATGCTTATCGCCACCCGGGCCCTGCTGGGCGTCGCCGGGGCCACTCTGATGCCGTCCACGATGGCACTGATCATGACCATGTTCCCGGACGCCCGGCAGCGCGGCACGGCCATCGGCATCTGGGTCAGCTGCTTCTCCCTGGGGATCGCCATCGGCCCCGTCCTCGGCGGGCTGATGCTGGAGTACTTCTGGTGGGGCTCCGTGTTCCTGCTCGCGGTGCCCGTGATGGTGCTGATGCTGGCACTGGGCCCGGTACTGCTGCCCGAGGCGCGCGGTGAGGAGGCGGGCCGTCTCGACCTTCCGAGCGTGGCCCTCTCGCTCGCGGCCATGATCCCCGCGATCTACGGGATCAAGGACCTGGCGAAGAGCGGTGTCTCGGTCCTCGCGCTGGCCTCGGTGCTCGTCGGCGTGGCCATCGCCGTGGTGTTCGTGCGCCGCCAGTTCCGGCTGACGAGCCCACTGCTCGATCTTCGACTGTTCGCCAGCCGCCGCTTCACGGCGGCCCTGGTCATCGTGCTGGTCGGCCTGCTGGCCCTGGGCGGGGTCTACCTCTTCGTGACCCAGTACCTGCAACTGGTGCGTGAGCTCTCGCCCTTGGTGGCGGGGATGTGGCTGCTGCCCGCCGCGCTGAGCATGGTGGTGTCCTCCATGGTCGCCCCCGCGCTCGCCCAGCGGTTGCGGCCGGGCATGGTCGTGGGCGCGGGACTGCTCCTGTCCGCCGCGGGCTGCCTGCTGCTCACCGCCGTGTCGGTGGACGGCCTGCCGCTGCTCGTCGTCGGCTTCACCTTGTTCTATCTCGGGATCGGGCCGATGGTGACCCTCGGCAACGAGCTCATCGTCGGCTCCGCCCCGCCGGACAAGGCGGGTTCCGCCTCCGCCGTCGGGGAGACCGCCATGGAGATCGGCATGGCGCTCGGCATCGCCGTGCTCGGCAGCCTCGGCACGGCCGTCTACCAAGCCCGGGTGGCCGGCGAGGAGTTCGCGGGCGCTTCCGAGGCCGCGGCGCGGGCGGCGCACGACTCGCTGGCCGCCGGTGCGTCCGCGGCCGGTCCGCTTCCCGAGGCGGCCGCCCTGCTGGCTCCCGCCCGCGAGGCCTTCACCGGAGCCCTCAACCTGGTCGGCTTGACCGGGGGGTTGATCGTCGCCCTGCTGGTGGTGGTCGCGGTGGTCTCGCTCCGCGAGGTGCCACCGACCGGCAGCGGACAGGAAGAGGCGCGGGGCGATGCGGACGCCGCCGGAGGACCGGCCGAAGCGGCGGCGACGCCCGTCTGACCGACCGGGAGGGGGCCGGGCCGCGCCTGACGCGCGGCCCGGCCCTTTGCCATGGTCGTGCGGTCTCGGTCCGCTGGGCTCGCGCCGGGCCACCGCCCGTGACCTGCATCGATAATCCGCGTGAAACATACCGCGTGGTCGGTGTATTACTGGGGTGAGAAATCGCCACGCCCCACCTCGCAGCCTCTCCGGCCACCCATCACCCCCGCCCGGGCGCGGGACGGCGTACGGTAGCCCCCAGAGGCTTCGCGAGGAGATCGAATCGCCGGGAATCACGCCCAACACCCGCTATGACCTGGGAGTTTGACACCTCGGCAAGAAGAGCAGCGAGGCCGGCGCCACGCAACCCCCGCCCCGGCTCCGGCCGCCACCGGCCCGCACCTCTTCGGCCAACTGACGTTCGCATGCCAGCAACGTTTTCCACTTGAAAACCGGACTGCCGGTTTGTAATGTGCTGAGGGGGGAGGACGACAGGATCGTCCCGAACCACCGACTTACCAGTCTTGGGGGAGATATGTGGTTCAAGATGCTGGGCCCGCTTGAGGCCGTCTCCGAAGGCAGGCCGATCGCTCTCGGGGGAAGCAAACAGCGGGCGGCCTTGGGCTACCTGCTGATGCAGCCCAATCAGGCAGTACCCACCAGTCGGTTGCTCAAGGCCCTGTGGAACTCCGAGGCGGCGCCGGCGACTTCGCGCAAGATCCTGCAGAACGCCATCTGGGGGCTGCGCCGCGCGCTCGCCACCGACGCCGCGTCGGAGCCGCCGGTCGCCCTGCGCACCCAGGCCCCCGGATACTCCCTCGATGTCTCGCCCGACCGTGTCGACCTCCACCTGTTCTACCGCTGGGCGGAAGAGGGCCGGGACCGACTGGAGGCCGGTGCCCCCGACGCGGCGGCCCTGCTGCTGCGCGACGCGCTCGACCTGTGGCGCGGGCCGGCGCTCTCGGACCTGGTCGAGGTCGGCCTGATGTGGCCCGAGCTGACCACGGTCCAGAACATGCGGCTCGACGTTCTGGAGGACCTCTTCGAGGCCCAGTTGGCCTGCGGTCACCATTACGCGGTGCTCGGGGAGCTGGAGTCGATGGTGGAGAACGAGCCGCTGCGCGAGCGCGCCTGCGGCCAGCTGATGCGCGCCTTCTACCGCAGCGGTCGCCAGGCGGACGCCCTGGGCGTGTACGGGCGGCTGCGTGCCGCCCTGGTCGAGGACCTCGGTCTGGAGCCCAGCCGCGAACTCCAGCTCGTTCAGCAGGCGATCCTCAACCACGACCGCGAGCTCCAGTTCCACGGGCCCGCGGCCGGCCCGGTGACCCTGACGCGGCGGGAGCAGCCCGCCCCCGCGGCGGCGCCCCCGTCCGCACCCGCCGCCCGGCGGTCCCCCGCCGCACCGTCCGAGCGCGTCCCCGCTCCGGCATCGGATCGGGCGAGCGCACCCGCACCCTCGCCCGCGTCCGCGTCGAACACCGTGCGCCGCACGGCGACGCTGCTCCTCGTACGCGCGGAGCCCCGCGGCGAGGACATCAACACGGCCCTCAGCGGAATGAGCGCCGTGATCCAGCGCGAGATCGAGGCCTTCGGCGGCGTCGTCGCGGCATCGATGGGCTCGGTCAGCCTGGGTCTGTTCCTGGCCGCTCCGGAGGGCGAGAACCACGCGGTACGGGGTGTGCGCGCGGCGGCGGCGCTGCGCGAGGCGTTCGATCCGGCCGTCGCGCCCTCGGGGCACGGCCGGCTGCGGGCCGCCGTCACCACGGGCGAAGTCCTCATCCGCCACTCGTCGCACGCGGGCGGGCACCCGTTGGTCAACGGCGCACTGCTCCACACCTGCGAGACCATGCTCTCGCTCGTCGGTGACTCCGGCGTCCAGGTGTGCGCCCGTACCCGCCAGGCCACGGCGGGCCTCTTCCCCTACGGCGAGCAGGCGGGCTCACCCGCGTCCCCGGCGCGCTGGCGGCTGCTGCACCGGCTCACGCCCCGGGCCGCAGGCACCCCGGCCGCCACCCGGCCCGGCCCGCGCGAGGGCGGCAACGACCCGCACCGCGAGCTCGCGGCCCGCCTCGGCCGCTCCTCCGCGCACCCGGCCCCGGACCCCGCGCGCCAGCGGAGCCTCGCGGGGCCGCAGAGCGCGGCGGCGCGGACCCAGGACGCCTCGCCCGTACTGGCCTTCAAGGGCAGCCGGGCCTCCGGTCGCGATCCGTACGTCATGCACGACGTCGTCCTGGCCGCGTACTCCGCCCACTCGGCCTGACGGCCCGGCACGGACACCGCGCTGCCGGCTCCCCAGCGACCTCGGGGAGCCGGCAGTGGCACGACGCGTACCGAAGCAAACGGACCGGTCGGATGGTTCCGCGGGGTCGGGAAGCCCGTCCTTCAGCGCTCGACGATGCCCGAGGCGACCAGCCCGCCCAGATTGGGGCTCTCCACCAGCCTCGGGAGCAGGAGCTCCCAGAAGGTGGTGACGGTCGTGCGCGAGAGCCACTGCGGGTCTTTGCCGCCCAGTGTCTCGAAGCCGGCGGCGACGGCGACGACGGCCGTCGCCACGTCCTGTGCCGTCAGCCCGTGCGCGAGGGCTCCCTCGGCCTCGGCCTTCGCGAGGGCCCCTTCCACCCACTCCCGCCAGATGTGGCGGAGGTCGCATGTGGCGCCGATCCGGGAGACGTTGGCGCTCAGGTCGAAACCCGCACGCAGGACGACGTCGTCCCGCAACGCCCGGGCCAGGCTGTGTGTCGCGTCGATCAGCCCCTGGAGGGTACGGCCGGCCCGGCGCCCGGTGATCTCGTCGAGGCGCCTGCGCGCCAGGCGGATCACCGCGTCCGCGAGGGCCACCTTGCTCGGGAAGTGGAAGTGCAGCGCCCCGCTGCTCACGCCGGCCTGGGAGCTGATGGTGGCGAGCGAGGCCGACTCGAAGCCGTCGCGGTCGAAGAGCACGGCCGCCGACGCGATCAAAGCGTTGCGCGTACGTACCGCGCGTTCCTGTGTGGCCAAAGGAGGCTCCGTCGTCAGCAGGGATCGGGGTCCGCGAGAGACGGCCCCCCGCTCGGCTCGCATCGTTAGTCCCTCACGGCGATCCTAACAAACCGCCATCGCGGTTTCTATGCGAGCGCCGAACGTCTTGCGCGGATCCAACGCGCCCCCGTCGCTCAGGAAGTGACGCCGGATCACCCTCCTGTCGCCACCGCGGCGACCACCCGACCGCCCCGTATCCCCACCCGGGCCGCGCGCCCGGGCGGGGCCGATCCCGGGAGTCGTCAGGCGCCGCCCCGCCCGGACACGCCGAAGGGCCCCGCGGCCGAGTCGCCGCAGGGCCCTTCGCACACCACTGGTCCGCCGTTCCCTGCGTCCGGGTCACTCCGGTCGCAGCACCGCGGGGAGGGAGGAGTAACCGTTCAGCAGGAAGGTCGGCAGCGGTTCGATGTCCTCCACCGGTCGGGCGAGCGCCAGCCGCGGGTAGCGCTCGAAGAGCACGCCGAGCGCGACGGTGGCCTCAAGGACGGCCAGCGGTGCTCCCAGGCAGCGGTGCACGCCGTGCCCGAAGCCCAACGTGTCCCGCCCGCCGCGGAGCAGGTCGAACTCCGCCGCGTCCGGCCCGTACCGCTCCGGGTCGCGGCCGCCGGCCGCGAAGGACACGAGGATCGGGTCGCCCTGCGCGAGCCGCACCCCCTCCAGCTCGATGTCCTCCACCGCGAAGCGCATCGGCGAGTAGTTCGCGGGGCTGTGCACCCGCATCGTCTCGGCGACCACGTCCTCCCAGTCGGCCTTGCCCTCGCGCACGTGCGCCAGTTGGGCGGGCCGGGCGAGCAGGGCGACCGAGGCGTTGGTGATGAGCGCGGTGGTGGTGTCCTGGCCCGCCGCGATCAACAGGAAGAGGGTGCCGAGCAGTTCCTGTTCGGTGAGCCGCTCGCCGCCGTCCCGGGCCTCGATGAGGGCGGAGGTCAGGTCGTCACCGGGCTCGGCCCGCTTGGCGGCCACGTGCGCGGCGAGCAGCCCGAAGGCCGTCATGCGCGCGGCTTCCATCTCCTGCGCTTCCACCGTGCTGTTGAACACGGTGCGCAGCGCGCCGGACAGGGCGTCGCGCTCGGCGCCCCGTTCGACTCCGAAGAGCTCGCAGATCACCTGGAGCGGCAGCAGCTCGGCGAACGCGGCGCGCAGGTCGACCTGTTGGCCGGCCGGTACGGAATCCAGGGCGTCGAGCAGCTCGGCGGCTATCGCCTCGATCCGGGGCCGCAGGGCGGCGGTCCGCCGCGCGGTGAAGCTGCCGGCGACCAGTCTGCGCAGCCGCGCGTGCTCCTCACCGTAGGAGAACAGCATGTTCTCGTTGGCGACCCAGGGGTAGAGCGGCCATTCGGGCGTGATCCGCCCCTCGACGAAATCGGGCCAGTGCCGGCGTGCGTCCTTCGACACCCGCGGGTCGAGCAGGAGTTGTTCGACGAGTTCCTGGCGCACCACCGCCCAGGCGCGGACCCCGCCCGGCAGTTCCACTGCGACCGCCGGACCCCGCTCCCGCAGCATCGCGACCTCGCCCGCGATGTCCCTCCCCGCCACGTCCAGTGCGTACGGGCAAGCAGTCACGTCCATCTGTGCACTCCGTTCGGTTGGTCATCGCGTTCCGTGCCCCACCACACACACGCACCGAGGAGAAACAAAGCGCCCTCTCCCCCCTTCCGACGTCCGCGTACGGACCGTGCGCGCGGCACCGCGGACGGCACAAGCCGTGCACGGAGCCGTACTCACGGGATCGCACCCACGGGGTCGCACTCACTGCATCACTGCGGCCGCCGCCTTCTCGTCGCGCAGCTTGACGGCCGCCTCGTACACCCGCTCCGCGCGGTCGGCGGCGAAGTCCAGGCGCACGAGGACTCCCGGCATGGCGATGGAGGCCAGCAGGGTCCGCATCAGGTCGGTCACCCGCTCCACCATGTCCGCGTGGCCGGTCATGATCTTGGAGAGCACCTGAACGCCGGTGAAGCTGCCGGTGAACAGCTTGGCCATGTCCTGGATGTCGACGTGCGGAAGGAGCTCCCCGGCCTGCCTGGCCCGGGTGAGCACCGAGGCGTTGTGGCTGTTCCACGCCTGCATGGGGACCTTGCGGTCCAGGCCGTCGTGCGGGGAGCCCTGGTCCACGGCGAGCCGCACGCTCCCGCGCACCATCGGGTCGCCCTTGTGCAGCAGATAGGCGAGGACGAGGGCCTCGTCCACGCTCTGCTGGAGGAACAACTCCTGCTCCGGTACCGGCGGGAGGGCGTCGACCTGCCCGATGAGGACCTCCTGCGCGAGCTCCTCCTTCGAGGCGAAGTGGAAGTAGAGGGCGCCCTTGGTCACACCGGACTTCTTGAGCACCTCGGAGATCGTCGCGGCCTCGTACCCGACCTCGTCGAACAGTTCCGCCGCTGCAAGCAACATCTTCTGCCGCGTGCGAATGGCTCGCTCTTGCCGCGCCATCCACGTCCTCCATGTACTGGGCCGGAACAAACCGACGGGTTCGCCATCTGACTTCGCTCACGCGGCGCGATCGCCCCGGCGCGGCGGCCGGCACATGTGCTGACCGGCGCAAGCGTAGCCACATCCTACGGCCACTCCAGGTCCACTTTGAGAGAATCAAACCAGGGCACTGGTTTTCACACTCTCACTCTTGTGAACTAAACCGGCTGGTACGTATCTTTGGCCCTGCCTGCACTTCGGTTCCTAACGGGGAAGGTCCGATGCCCGCACCAACGCTCCAACAGTCGGAAGTATGCGCAGCCGGCGAGCCCGGGGGGGCTCCCGACCTCATTCCACAGCCTCGCACTTCACTCCCGCGGGCCGCCGCCCGCGGGTCCTGCGCCACCCCCGCCTCCGTCGCCACGAGCCCTGCCACCCGTGAGCTGACCCGCCTCCTGTTCGACGGAGCGGACCGCGACCGGGTGCACGGGGGCTGGCGGGCGCTCGCGGGCGGCGCCGCCTTCGCCCACCGGCCGGGCCTCTCCACCGCCGAGCGAACGGAACTCTCCTACGAGCGGCTCCGCATGGTCAACCGCTCGGTCGTCGACTCCGGTGAACTGACGCGCGACGCACGCCGGTTGGCGGCTCTCCACGAGTGGACCGGCTTCGTCGACGGCGGCCTGTGCACCCTCGCCAGCATCCACTACAACCTCTTCCTGGGCAGTCTGATCGACCACGACGGCCACCGCCGGGACCTGTCGGACTACGACGCCATGCGCCGCGTCGGTACGTTCCTGTGCACCGAGCTGGAGCACGGCAACGACGTGGCCTCGCTGCAGACCGTGGCCGTCTTCGACCGCGCGACCAACGGGTTCGTACTGAACACGCCCCGTCCCGGCGCGCAGAAGTTCATGCCCAACACGAGCCTCGTCGGCGGTCCGAAGAGCGCCGTGGTGGCCGCGCGGCTCCTCGTCGACGGGCAGGACCAGGGCATCTTCCTGTTCCTGACCCCGCTGAGCGATCGCGCCGGACATCTGCCGGGGGTCCGGGTCCGGCAGTTGCCGCAGCGTACGGGTACCCCCGTCGACCACTGCCTCACCGCCTTCGACCACGTGTGGCTCCCCCGGGACGCCATGCTGGAGGCCGATCACGGCCGGCTGACCGAGGACGGCACCCTCGTCAGCAATCTGGGCAACCGGCGCAAACGTTTCCTTCGTTCCGTCGGCCGCGTCACGATGGGCAAGCTCTGCATGAGCGCGGGCACCCTGGGGATGGCCCGGTCCGCACTGGCCATAGCGGTGCGCTACGCCCAGCACCGGCACATCGCCGGCCCGAAGGCCGGCGAGCGCATCCCGCTGACCGCGCACCGCAGCCATCACGGCAGGCTGCTGGGGGCCCTCGCCGACACCTACGCCATGACGTTCCTGCACCGGGCAGTGCTCGACCGGTGGGTCGCGCACGACGAGGCGGACCGGGAGGAAGTGGAACGCCTGGTGGCCGTGGCCAAGGGCTGGATCACCTGGCAGGCCCGGGAGATCACGACGGAGGCGCGCGAACGCTGCGGAGCCCAGGGGCTGTTCCCCGCGAACGGCCTGTCGGAACTGCCCGGCAACATCGAGGGCGGAATCACCGCGGAGGGCGACAACCTCGTCATCTGGGTCAAGGCCGCGGCCGAAATGGTGTTCGGGCACGAGGTGGACCCGGCCGGCTCCATCGTCGTCCCGGCCGGCGAACGGCGGCTGACGGACCCGGACTTCCTGCGCGACCTCCTCCTGTCGGTCGAGGGGACCTGGCAGGCACGCGCCCGCCAGGCACTGCGCCGGGGGGCCCCGGGCAACCCGGTGGGCCGCTGGAACGAGACCTCCGGCGCCGCCCTGGAGATGGTCTCCGCGCATGCCCGCCGCCAGGCGGCCGACGCCTTCCTCGCGGCGGCCGAGCGCGCGACGGACCCGGCGACCCGGCGGCTGCTGCGCCGGCTGTGCTCCCTGTTCCTGCTGCGCCTCTTGCGGCCGCACACGGGAGACCTGCTCGCGGAGCAGCGCATGACTCCGGCGCACGTTCTGGGGATGCACCAGGCGATCGAGACGGTGACCGCCGAGCTCGCCCCGCACCTCGCGGAACTGGCGGACGCGTTCGACCTGCCGGAGGAGTTCCTCGCCGGCGTCCCCATCGCCAACGAGGACTACCTCGACCACTACCGGGAGTCCTCCTCGCCCTGACACCGCGGTCTTCCCCGTCCGGAGCGGGCCCCGGACGGGGAGGCGCGGGGGCGTCGACCCGGGAGCGCCCCTCGCCGGCTCCACGACGACCGGGCGCGGCTGAACGCCGCCTCGACGCCGCCGCGCACGCGTCCCAGCGGGTGCGTGCGGCAGGGCCCTGCTCTAGCGTCGGAGGAGGGAGGGGGCCCTGCCGAGCCGGTGCGGCGCGGGGAGCCCGGGCCCGGTGGGCCGCGGGCCGTACGTCGGCCGTGCGCGCTCGGCGCCGTTCCCACGCGGATCCGGCGCCCGTCCAGGTCCCGGACCGCACGACCATTCCGGAGAGCAGGTGCGTGCCATGCGCATGTCGACCCGTATCGCGGGTGTCCTCACCGGCCTGACCCTCGCACTCGGCGGCGCGGCCCTCACGGCTCCCGCCGCCCACGCGGACGTCACGGCCTGCATCAACCAGGTGGAGCGGGAGCTCCAGGGCGGCGAGGCCCCCGAAGCCGTCCGGACGGCCTGCTACGTCGGGCAGACCGGCGACCACGGCCGCTGTGTGACCGGCCTGACCGCGAGCAGCGTGACCAACGGCACCGCGGTGACCGCCTGCCGGGTGGCCCGGTAGCCGAACGGCTCACGGACCCGCGGCCGCGGCGCGACCGCGGAATGGGGCGATCGACGGAGTCCTCACGGCGTCTCGGCCGACGCCACGAGCGGGGCGGGCCGCCGGCGGTACGTCAAGAGGTGACCGTACGAAGCATGTTCAGCGGCCGACCCGCGGTGACGGGCTCGGTGACCCGGGCGGCTCGCCGAGCGCCCCGGACGGTTCCGGCTGCGCCGTCCTGGCCCGGTGCGGGACTCCCGCGACATCCCGCTCGCGACAACGGGAAGGCCGCCCACGGGCGTCGGCCGGGTGGGGCCCGCTCCAGGGGGCGGGCCCCACGACCGGCGGCTACTCGGGGGGCGGGCCCAGCAGTTCGCGGATCTCCGTCAGGAACACCCGCCACGGCTCGGCCGCCTCGTCGCCGCCGCGCTGATACGCGCCGGCCCAGCCCTGCATGATCCACATCCGGAAGTCGTTCCAGATGTGTTCGTTCCCCGGGGGCATCAGGATCTGTGCCTCCCGTACCCGGTTGTAGATCGCGGGTCCGCCCGTGCTGAACTCCATTCCGCCGTCGAGCGCCTGCTGATAGCTGCCGATCTCGTCGAACAGCACCCTGAGCCGGTCCATATCGGTCACGCGGAACCCCCACCAGAAAGTCGGTGCGAAGGGGGCCGATTTTAGGTCCCGGGACCCGGTCGGCGGGCGGTGTCGGCCGGATTGCCCGCTTCCGAGCCCGGGACTTTTGGCCACCACCCTTCCGGCGGAAGGCCGTCCGGCGGCCACCCGTCCGGCCGCGACCCTTCCGGCGGCACCGACGTTGCCTCCTGGTACCCGCGTCGTTGGGCGACGGGCGCGACGTCCGTCGCGCTCCCGCACAGGACCGTGAGTAGGAGCCCCCTTGCTGCATCCCCGACCCTCCGCCCCTTCCGGCGGGCCCCTCCGCCCCACCCGCCGCATGGTCCTCGCCGGTGCGCTCGGGGTCGGTGCGGCGCCCTGGTGGCCCTCGGCCCCGCGGGCGTACGCCTCGGCCGCCGCCGGACCGGAGATCTACGGCTGCGACGCCTGGGGCGCACGGCCGCCGGCCCAGTCAATCGTGGTCCTGGCCGCACCACCGCGGCGGATCATCGTGCACCACACGGCGACGGCGAACGTGGAGGACTACTCGCGGCAGCGCGCCTTCGCTCTCGCGCGGGCGATCCAGAACTACCACATGGACACCCAGGGCTGGATCGACACCGGCCAGCACTTCACCGTCAGCCGCGGCGCGTACGTCACCGAGGGCCGCCACCGCAGCCTCGACGAACTGTCCACGGGTCTGCGCCAGGTCCGCTCCGCGCACTGCGTCGGGCAGAACGACGTGTCCGTGGGCATCGAGAACGAGGGCACGTACACGGGCGTGGAGCCGCCGGCCCGTCAGTACGAGGCGCTCGTGGCGCTGTGCACGCACATCTGCGGCCAGTACCACCTACCGCCTACCGAGATCTACGGCCACCGGGACTTCAACAGCACCGCCTGCCCCGGTGACCGCCTCTACGCCCTCCTTCCCCAACTGCGCCAGAACGTCGCCGCCCGGTTGGGCGTACCCCTGGGGCAGGAGGACGAGGAGGGCGAGGAGGGAGAGGAAGGCGACAGAGACCTCTGGACCGGTCCCGCGCCCTCCGATTACCTCCCTTCGGACCTGGTGGAGCGTGAACTCTCCCGTCATCTCCCCTGAGACCGGGCTACCGCAGCCGGGGGCGCAGAGGCCGGGCCGCCGCGCCCGTGGCGGAGGCATCGTCGTCGGGGCTGAGGCCCAGCATGTCGAGCAGGACCACCAGCTCCGCGGCGCTCGCGGCCCGGGCGGCGGCCGTGCGGCGCGCGGCCTGCCGCTCGGCGAGGGCGGCCGGGCCGGAGACCGTCGGTACATCCATGGCGTACGGATCGTTCATGCCCCGATCCGACCACTCCCCCGCGTTCGCGGCAGCCCCAGCCTGCTCCACCCGCCGCAACGGCACGCGTCCGCGCTCCCGCCCGGCGGGCCTCCGGGAAGGGCTCGCGCGGGGGCCCCGTCAGGCGTCCCGCGTTCCCAGACGGGCTCGGATCAGGTGTGCGGCCTCGGCCAGCCGCAGGCGCCGGTCCGGTTCCTCGGTCCGCTCCAGCTCGCCCCGTAGCGCCCGTTCGGTCCGCATCACCGTGGCTCGGGGTACGGGTACCCGCTGGCCGGGCTTCTCCGTGAACGGCTGCAGTTCGGCCGCCGCCGCCTGGGCGTCGTGCGAGGCGCTGCGGCGCAGCGAGAGGAACACCCGGGCGAGCCAATCGGCCGGGATCTTCACCATGAGATCGGTCATACCGAGGCAACGACGGCGCGCCCGCGCGGTGGCAGGTCGTCGCTCGCCCGGCCCAGTGCCGGCGCCCGGTTCCCGCGCCGCCGCCGGGCGGGCGCCGACCGGTCGACCCGACGTCACCTCCACGCGTACGCCGATAGGACGAACGCGTCACCTGAGTGGATCACGGCCGCGGCCCGCGCCCGGCGCGGGCGGCAACGGCTCCCGCACCACGGGCGGGGCGAACCGTACCGGCGATCCCGGCGGCCGCGGGCGCACGGGCGGGGTCGACGGCATCGTCGGCCCGCCGGGGACGGCCGGCGCCGGCGGCGGGGGCGGTACCGCCGGCGGGCCCGCGGCGCGACCCCTGCCGGGCGGGCCCGGGCGGGACGGCGGCGACGGCTACGTCGTCATCTGCTGGTAGCGGCACCCGAAACGTCTCCCGTCCGCCCGCGCCCACCGCTGCGACGGCGCGCGCGGGCGGGCGTACCGTGCCCGGCTCCCGGAGAGTGAGGGGCGGGCCCGTGCGCGCGGTGCCGTGACGGAAGGAGCGTGGCCGGTGGATACGCGACGACGTGCCGTACTGGCGGGACTGGTGGCCGCGGGGCTCGCGCCGCCCTGCTCGGCCGCCCGGGCGGCCTCCGGGCCCGGGGCGCACCCCGCCTCCCCTCCCCGCGCCGGCCGGCCGGGCCGACCCGCGGTCGCGGCTCCCGGCGGACCCCTCCCGCCGGACTTCCTGCTCGGCAACGAGATCCGGAGGATGCCCACCACCCGGAAGGTGGTGGCGCTCACCTTCAACGCCGCCTGGGACGAGGGCGGGATCGCCACGGTCCTGACCGAACTGCGGCGGCGGAAACTGCCCGCCACCTTCTTCCCGACCGGCCTGTTCGCCGCGGCGCATCCCGCGGCCGTACGCGCCATGGGCGCCGCACCGCACGGCCTGGGCAACCACTCCCACAGCCACCCCTACTTCGACGACCTCAGCACCGAGGAGCGGTACGACGAGGTCCTGCGCGCCGACGCGGCGATCCGCAAGGCGTCCGGGACCGAACCCCTGCCGTTCTTCCGCTTCCCCTACAGCTCGACCACCGAGGACTCGATCGCCGATGTCAACGACCTCGGCTACGCGGCGGTCGAGTTCACCGCCGACACCAAGGGCTACCTCGGCCCGGACGGTGGAATGACGGTGGACGCGGTGGTCGAGCGGGCCGTCGACGCCCTCACTCCCGGAGCGATCCTGCAGATGCACGTCGGCAGCACCGGCGACGGCGTCGTCCTCGACGCCCTGGCCCTCCCGCGGATCATCGACGCCGTACTGGCCGCGGGCTACGCAGTCATCGACCTCCGCCGGCTCTTCACCGAGGAGTTCTCCGCCGAGCGTGCGGGTCCGGACCTGTTGACGGGCTCCACCTGACCCCTCCCCGGACCGCGCCCGGCGGCCTGACCGCCGCCGGGACGACCTCTTCCGGCGTCTCGGTGGACCGCGCGGCGGCCACCGACGACTTCCGGTCAGTGGCCGGCGCCGGAGTGACCCGCGCCGGAGTGACCGGGCGGGCCCCCGTGTACGGAGCCGGTGTCGAGGGTGCCGCCGAGTCGGTCGCGCAGTGCGCCCAGGGTCTCCGGGGAGCCGTTGGTGACGACCCACCGGTCCCCGACGAGGTAGCTGCCGCCGTACGCCTTGGCCTCGGTCAGCCAGGAGCGCAGGCCCCGGTCCGCGGCGAAGGTGGCCATGCGGTACGGGCCTTCGGCCGTGGCGCAGCCCCCTTGCCGCAACTCCTCCGCTTCGACGCTGACTTCGGCGGTGCAACCGATGGCCGCGGCGATCTCCTCGATCGAGGTGCCGGGTCCGGGCGCCGGCTGCGGGTCGGCGCATCCGCCGCACAGCAGCCCCGCGCAGAGGCCGGCTACGAGCGCGAGGGCGGGGCGGAGCCGGAGGACCCGGCGGCGGGTGGACGGCATGGCGACCTCACTGGCTGATCGGACCGGTTGCGAAGCGGGTCCGTGGTGCCCGGGAGGGGAGGATCCCGGGCACCACGCGTTTCTCGGGAACGGCCGGGCCCGAAAGGGGCCGGCTCGGACATCGCCCGGCTGGAAGATCACCCGGCCCGGAAATCACCGGGCTCGGAAATCACCGGGCTCGGAAATCACCCGGCTCGGAAATCACCCGGCTCGGAGATGGCCGACGATCGGCCCGGCCGATCGGGGCCTAGCCGATCGCCTTCGCCTTCTTCCCCTTGTCGGTCACGGCGAACCAGAGGCCCTGCTTTCCGTGCCCGGTGATATCGCCGGGCTCCGTGTCGCCGGTGAAGGAATAGACCGGCCAGCAATCGATCGTCAATTGCTCGGTGCCGTCCGGGCGCTTCATCGTGCCGATCAATTCGGGGGAGATTCCGGACACCTTTTCCTTGTCGACGGGCTCGGCCGGCTTCCAGGTGTCCAGGCAGGCGCCGAGGCAGGCGGTCTTCATCGGCCAGGCACTGTCCTTGTCGAACCGGTAGAGCGTCTGGCCCTCGGCGTCGGCGACGATGGTGCCGAGCTTCGCGTTCCGGTCCGCCGAGAGCTCGATGCCCTGCCCGGCCTCCTTCGCACCGTCCTTCGCTGCCTCCTTCCCGGCCTGCCCGCCCCCCGCGTGCCCCGCTCCCTGTCCCCCGCCGGCCTTGGCCGGCGCGGCCGGCTTCCCGTCGGGCCCCAGTACGTGCCAGGTGCCGCCTACCCCTTCGCCGAGGGTGTCGCCCGGCTTGACGTCCTTGGCGTAGCGGTACACGGGCCATCCCGCGAGGGTCAGCTGGCGGGTGCCGTCGGTCCGCGCCACCGAGCCGAGGAGTCCCGCGTCGAGGCCGGCGCCCGCCGTGGCCGCGTCGGCCGGTACGGGGGGCCACGCCGTGGCGCAGTCCCCCTCGCAATTGGACTTGGGGGGCTCGGGGGTGTCCTTGTCGAAGCGGTAGAGGGTGAACCCCTCGCCGTCGGTGACCGCGGCGCCGAGGGCCGGCACCTCCTGCACCTTGAGCTGCCCGGCCGGACCGTCCTTGCCCGCCCCGCCCGCCGGGACGGCGCCGGTCCCGTAACCCGCACCCGCACCCGCCCCGGAGCCGTACCCGTCGGCGCCGTAGGCCCCGCTGTCGGCTCCCGTCCCGAGTTTCTTGCTGTCGCTGACCGGCTGTACCGCGCCACCCTTTCCCGATGCGTTGTCCGCACTGCCGCATCCGGCCGTCAGCAGCAGTGCCGCAACCGCCGACCCGGCGAATATGGTGCGACGCATTCTCCGCATGATGTCTCCTTCAGGTTCGGTCCGGAATTTCGTTCCCCGGGTAATTCATACGGGGCACCGGGGCTGTCGAGCTGATTTCAACGGGAATTTGTCATATCGCGCCAAGATTGAACTCGGGGGCAGTCCGCGGACGTTCACCGGGCGCACCGTCCGATCAGTCCCGGATGCGCAGCGCCAGGGCGGGGCAGCGCCGTACCGCGCGGAGCGCCTTCGGTCGCAGCCGTCCGGGCACGGGCATGGACGCCTCGGCCGGATAGCCGTCCGCGTCGAGCCGTACGACGTCGGGGAGGATGTCCACGCACAGCCCGTGCCCCTTGCACAGGGTCCAGTCCACGACCAGCCGTTCCGGGTTCTCGTCCTCGGGCAGCGGCAGCGCCCCCAGGATTCGGCGCCCGCACCCGCTGCCCAGGGCGTGGTCGCGGAACTCCTCGGGGAACGCGGCGAGGGCCGAGGCCACGAAGGACGAGGTGCCGTCGGGGTGGCTGCACGCGCCCCGACCCCGGACGACCGCGAGCCGTGTCCGCACCGCGTCCAGCGCCGCGGCGCCCCCGCCCCGTACGGCGTCCTCCAGTACGTCGGCGAGGGCAGGCAGCCCCCGTACGCACGGCCCGCACTGGCCCGCCGACTCCTTCGCCATCCAGCGGGTCACCCGTGCCACCTCGCCGGCCGGGCAGGTGTCGTGCGGCAGGGGCAGGACGGCGCCCGCGCCCAGCACCGCGTCGAACGCGGCGAGGGACTTCCGGGAGATTTCCGACGCGCGGGCCGACGCCGGATCCAGCCATCTGCCGTGGTATCCGCCGACCAGTACGCCCTGGCCCGGTTCGGTACCGCACAGGTCGAGGACGTACGCCAGTGAAGTCCCGGTCGGCGTCTCGACCACCGTGGAGCCGGCCACGGTCAGCAGCACGGTGCCGGGCTCGGACGCCAGCCCGGCCGTACGGTATTCGGCGGCGCCCATCCGCGCGGCGACGGCGAGTTGGGCGAAGGTCTCGGTGTTGGACAGCAGGGTGGGGACGCCGCCCAGCCCCCGCTCACTGGTCCGCACCTTCTGCCCGGACGGCAGGGCCGCGCCGCCGTTGAGACCGCTGACGAGGGCCGTTCCCTCACCGGTCACGAAGCGCTCGGGGAGCCGTACGACGCGGACCCTGCGGCCGGCCGGGCCTCGTTCGGCGACGGCCTCCCGTACCGACTGCTCCACATCGGTCCGGGTCACGGCGACCACGACGTCCTCGGCCCCGAGTGCGGCGGCGGACAGCAGGGCTCCGTCGAGTACCAGGTGCGGGGCGTGCAGAAGCAGCGCGGTGTCCTTGAGGCAGCTCGGTTCCCCTTCGCTGCCGTTGACCACGACGGCCGTCGAGCCGTCGCGCCCGCGGGCCGACCGGCCGACGGCGCGCAGTTTGCGGGCGAAGGGGAAGCCCGCTCCGCCCCGGCCCCGTAGCTCGATGTCCTCGGCCAGGGCGACCAGGTCGTCGGGGCCGGGCCGGGGCAGCTGGCCGTGGACGCCCAGGTGCGCGGAGCGGTCGAGCCGCGGCATCCGGTCGAGGCCGGCCAGCAGCCGGGGAGCGCCCACGCAGCCGAGACCGGGGCTCGGCGCGCCGGTCACGTCCACCGCTCCGGGGTGACGAAGCGCTCCTCGGAGCGTTCGGCCGTACGTGCCGCACCGGCACCGGCCGGGCCCGGCAGGTACGCGGCGGCGTACGGGGGGTACCCCGGTCGGGGCGGTGGGAGCGGGACGGGCACGACCGTGCGCGCACCCGGGTACGGATCCCGGAACGAGGCCGGGTACGGATCGGGTTCCGGGCCGGGGCTCAAGCCCGGGTCGAGGCCCGAGCCCGGGTCGAGGCCCGAGCCCGGGTCGAGGCCCGGCCGCGTGTCCGGACGCGGGCCCGGCGCCGGGTCCGGGTCCGTGCGCGGCCGCGGCACCTTCGGTACGACGGGCTCCCGCGCCGCGGGCCCGGGTACGAAGGGCCAGCGGGCGGCGGGCCTCGGCGCCGCACCGCTGCGCAGGGCCCTGAGCCGGAGCGCCAGCACGACGGCGACGCCGGCCAGGCAGAGCGCGTAGGCCGCCGTCACCGCCGTGCCCGCCGGACGCCCGGCCTTCAGGCCGTGCACCAGCGAGGCACCCCAGGCCGGGTAGGCCCCGAAGTGCAGGGCCCGCCACCACAGCGAGCGGCTCTTGGTCGCGAACACGCTGCGCACCGCCCCGGACACCGCGACGGCCACGAACAGATAGCCGGCGAGCGTGCCGAGTCCGATGAGCAGCGGTTGGTCGACGTCCGTGAACGGCAGCACCGCGGCGCTCGCGGTGGTCCGCTGCCGGGCGATCTTGACCCAGATGTGCAGGGCCAGGAATCCGAGCCCCGCCACCGCGAGGCCCCGGTGCGCGCCCTGGGCGAGCAGCCGGTGTCCGGAGCCGAGCAGCGCGCGGTCGGTGGCCACCAGCCCCCACAGGACGGTGGCGGTGAGCGAGACGAGCGAGAGGACTCCCGACCCGTGGTCGAGGAAGTCCCATACGTGGTTCAGGGCTCCCGCGCGTGCCGCGACGAGGGCCGAGAGGAGGACCGCGGCCGCGGCGCAGAGCACGCCGGGCCGCAGCCTTCCGGCAACGGGCAGGAGCGAAGGCCGGCGGACGGCCCGGCGTCCGGCGGCGGTTGCCGCCGCGGCGTGACGGCTCTTGCGGCGCGCTCTGTGCGAGCGGGGCATGTGCGGCTGGGGCAGGGGCATCCAGTTCTCCTGTGCGCCTGGGTTCCGAGCACTCCACCTGGTGCTCGGCACCCGGGGGTCGATTTCGTCAGCCCGGCAGCGCTGTGGAACTCCGCGCCGGCCGAGGGAACTTGGGGCCGGAGTGCAGAAGCATCGTGGAGACGCCAGGCACCTCCGCAGGATTTATCGAAACGTGATAATTTCTCGCACCGCGTCTACGGCACATCGAACGACCCCGGAAGATTCCCCTCCAGCGGGGGTTGCGACAGGCCACCGCGTCGCCCGCCACCTACGCGTCCCCGGCGGCAAAATCAAGGCAAAACCCCGGGACCGTACGTGGCCGGATCTCTCCAGGAGGGAGTACGAGGGCCGCAACTCTCTTGAGCAACAAGGTTGTTGACAAGAGAGGCAACCTCGGCGGGCTTGTCGCTCTTCCACCGGACAGGCCTCACCCCGGCACGAACGAGGAAACGATGTGCGAACTTCTGAACCGCATCTGGTCCCGCCCCCGAGGCGAGTGGACCCGCGTCCTGCGCAGAGAACTTCCCGCGCTGGCCGCCGAGATAGTGGAGGAGCTTCTGCATGGAATTCCGGAATTTTCCGCACTTGTCGATGACAACGATGCCTTCGACGACGAAACACTCAGACAGCGGGTGGAGGATGCTCTGCTCACCGCTCTCGGATATCGCGATCCGGACGAATGCGATACGGGCGAAAGGCCCGGATCGGAGGAGGACCGGCACGACGGCAGGGACGACGGCGGCGGCGCGGGGCACGGGATCGGCACCGGTCTCGGGCGGGGCATCGGGTACGAGGTCCGCCCGCCGGCGGTCCTGCACGAGGTCGGCCCGGCAGCGGCCGGGCGCGGGGCCGGGCAAGCGCCTCAGCACACGGGCGGGCACACGGCCGCGGGCACGGCGGGAGAAACGGGCGGGCGGCCGGGTGGGCACGCCGCGGTCCATCCGGGCGGGCACCCCGCCGTTCACCCGTCCCGACACTCGGAGGTTCCCCCGGCCGGGCACGCCGCCCTTCACCCGGCCGTCCACCCCGCCCGGCACTCGCTGCGGCAGAGCGACGTGCCCGCCGTACGGCGGGAGGCCGACCGTGCGCGTCAGCAGCTCTTCACCGCCCTCACCGACGACCGCGCCGCATGCCGCGACTCCCTCTCCGAGCTCGCAGAGGCGGCCGGCTGGCCCCTCCCCCCGGCGATCCGGGCCATCGCGCCGGCCGCGCCGGGGGACGCGCAGCAGTTGGCGGCCGTCCTGGACGACGCACTGATCGGCACGTTCGCCGGCCGCCCGTGCCTGCTGGTCCCGAGTCCCGATCCGGACACCCGGGCCCCGCTGGACCTGCCGCTGCGCGGGCGGTTCGCCGCCGTCGGCCACGCCGTCCCCCTCCCGGACACCGCCTCCTCACTGCGCTGGGCCCTGCGGTTGCTCGGCCTCACGCCGGCCCGCGGCGGGCCGGACGCCCGGCCCGTGTTCGTGGACGACCACCTCTCGACCCTGCTGCTGCTCCAGGACGAACCCCTGGCCCACGCGCTCGCCGCCCGGTGGCTGCGCCCGCTGGCGGACCTGACCCCGCGCCAGAGCGAGCGGCTGGAGGTCACCCTGCTGGCCTGGCTGGAAGGCGGCGGCGCCCCGGAGGCGGCGAAGGCCCTGAGCGTGCATCCGCAGACCGTGCGGTACCGCATGCGGCAGCTGGAGAAGCTCTTCGGGCCCGGGCTGCGGGATCCCCGTACCCGTTTCGAGCTGGAGATGGCCCTGCGCAGCCGGCGCCTGATGGCGCAGGTACGCCGCCAGCACTCGCGGCTGGGGCGCCGGGCGGCACGCGTCGTCACGCCGGACTTCACTCCGGTCGTCGTCGGCAGGATCGCTCGGGTCAACGGCCTGTGACACCACACGCCCCCGGCCCGGCCCCCGGTACGTACGGGGGCCGGGTCGGGGGCGCGTCGCCGGGCCGGGGGCCGTGTCGCCGGCCGGCTCAGGCGGGCACCGCGCGTGCGGTGGGAGCGGCTCCCAGCAGGGTCGCGTTGAGGTCCAGCAGCTCCGCGTAGGCCCGCGCGCAGGACGCGCACTGCGCCAGATGGCGCGCGAGGTCGCGGGAGAGCCGCGTACCGCCCCGGCGGACGGCGGAGCCGAGCATGCCGGTGTAGTGGCGGCAGCGGGCGCCGGACACGACGTCCAGGTGGGCGCGGAGGTACGCCTCGCGCAGTCCTTCCCGCGCCCGGAAGGCCAGTGAGGTCACCGCACTCGGGGTGATGCCCAGCAGCGCGGCGACCTGGTGCGGCGAGCCCTCCTCGACGAGCGTGTGCCACAGGACCGCCTGCCAGCGTGCGGGCAGGGTGTGGAAGGACCGGGCGACCAGCCGGCGGTCCTCGCACGCCACCAACTGGCGCTGCGGGTCGCTGCCGGCGGGCGCCTGCCGGCACCAGGACGCGAAGTCGGCCGTCAGCAGGGTCCTGCGGTCGCCGTCCCGCCACTGCATCGCGGTGTGCCGGACGACGGCCAGCAGGTACGCGCGCCAGGGGCCGCGCGGCCCGGCGCCGGAGCGCACGGCCTGGAAGGTGCGGACGAAGGCCTCCGACACGAGGTCCTCGGCGTCCTGCGGGGTACGGCAGCAGGTGCGCGCGTACGCGAGCGCGGCCCGCCGGTGCCGCCGGTAGAGGACGTCGTACAGGGCGGGGTCCACGGAACCGGCGCCGTATCCGCTCCTCAGCCGACGGGTGAGTTCCCCGTCGGAGGCCGGGGCTCCGCCACCGGAGCCCGTGTCACGTCCGGGTTCGGGTCCGCGGGCGCCGGTGGCACGGGAGTCGGCCGCACGGGAGCCGGTATCACGGGAGCCGGTATCACGAGAGTGGGTCATGGCACTCCTCGCTCGGTCGGAATCCGGCCGGACGCACCTGTGCGGTGTTGGCCCGAAGTCGGCTCCGGGCCAACACCTGGCCCGGGGCGGGCGCGGCGGGGGGGGAGGGGTGCGCCCGACCCGGGGGCCGAGGGGTACGTCCCGGCGGGGTCAGCGGCAGGTGCGCCCGTCGTTGATGCAGCCCACGGCCTTGGACATCAGGCCGTTCGACATGACGTTGATGAAGTCGTCGTGGTCGGTCCCCGGTTTGTGCAGTTGCTCGGGGAAGCTGTCCACGGCGAACCTGGCACCCGGTGCGATGCCGTAGGTGATCCGCTGGACCAGCTGCGGGATGGCGGTGAAGCCCTTGGCGCAGCGGCCGTTGCGGTCCGGGAAGGCCACGTGGGTACGGTGGTTGGCGCTGTCGGTGTTGCGGCCGTCCCAGCAGCTCTGGAACGTGAAGGTGCGGACCACGTCGCTGCCCTTCGGGCAGATCGGGTACTTGTCCTTCAGCTGGCGGTCCTCGAAGCCGGTGCAGCTCCACGAGGCGTTGGCGTTGGCCGTGCCGTTGGTGAAGGCCTTGGCGTCACCGGTGATGATGCGCAGGAAGCGGGGCATGGCCGTGACCCGGCCGACGGGGCTCCCCTTGAAGGTGATGGTGACCTGCTTGGGCCGCAGGATGGTGCCTACGTTCCCGTCCTGGCCTCCGCCGGGCGCCTGCGCGTCCCGTTCGGCCTTGCCGTCGCGCAGCCGGAGCACGGGCCAGTAGTAGCTGGACTGGTCGCCGTTGCCGCAGGTGGTTCCCGCAGCGGCGAGGCTGTCGTTGGTGGAGAAGGCGTCGGTCGACTCGTTGCCGACGTAGTCGTGCATGTGGTGGGCGCCGTTGGAGACGCCGGGGGCGACGATGACGTTGTCGGGGTTGAAGTGGCCGTTCTCGTTGCGGCCGCACTGGGAGCTGAAGGACCCCTTGGAGGCGTTGGCCGCGGGTTTGGGGGTGCGGACGTTGGGCCGGACCTTGGTGATGGAGACGAAGTCGCTGCGCGCCGGGCCGCCCTTGCCCCCGACGCCGCGCTGGGCGCCGCCTTGCGCGGAGACGGATCCGGCGTCCGAGGCGACGTCGGCCGCCGCCGCCGCGGGGGCTTCCTTCAGCTCGCAACTGTCCAACTTCTGGATTTCCTGCGGGGGTTGCGCGGCGCGGCCGATGGCCTCGGTCATCTTCGCCAGGGTCTGCGTCCGTTGTTCCCGGAGCTCTCCGAGCAGGGCGTCACCTTGCCCCCCGCCGTCTTTCCCTCCCTCGTTTCCGGTGTTCTTCGCGTCGCCCTCGGCCTCGCCGGCGGCGAGGCGCCGGTAGGCCTCGGCCACTTGGTCGTCGAGTTGCGCGAGGCCCTCGTCGACCTCTGCCTTGGCCTGTTCGGGGACTTCCGTAAGGCGCTCTCCGACGTCCGGGCAGTCGATGGTGGCGGTCAGGCGGCCCGTACGGTCGTCCTCCTCGCCCGCGGACGCGTTGCCCGCGACGACGGCGACGCCGCCGCCGCCCAGTACCAGGGCGGCGACCACGGCCAGGAGCTTCGTCGACGACCTGTTGCGTTTATGGCCCTGTTGACTCATGCGATCACTTCACTTCACTTCGTCGAGCGGACATCAGGACATCAAGATCAGGATCAGGCGGATCAGGATCAGGACAGGCTCACGGCCGGGATGGGAGACCCGCCCGCGGGTGCGGAGGGGGCGGCCGGCGCGGTCGGCGCGACCGGGTCGGCGAGCGCGTCGAAGTCGACCAGCCCGCTGTCCTCCAGGACCGTGATGTGATCCAGCACGGTGGCGTTGGCGGACGTGGCCAGGGCCCGCACCATCGAGTTCCGGGTCTGCGCCCGGATCCCGGCCAGCAGCGCGAACACCTTTCCGTGCGCTCTGCGCAGCAGCTGGACGAACAGCCGCTCGTACTCGTCCCCCTGGGCCCGGGTCATCTGGTCGAGCCAGATGCGCTGCTGCTCGGAGGGCTGGTTGGGCAGGTCGACGCCGAGGGCCTGCCCGACCTGGATGACCTGCCGGTCCAGTTCGGCGTGGCCCTCCACCAGGTGCTCGCCGGCGGTGCGCACCGAGGGCCGCGTCCCGCGCTGCATGGCCTGGCGCCCGGCGGGCAGTTCCCACAGCCCGGCGAGCCGCACCTTCCGTACGAAGTCCCGGTCGGCCGGGGTCAGGGGCCCGTACGCGGTGCTCATGGTCCCGCCGCCGTCGTCCTCGCCCGTCGCCTTGGCTCCCACCGCGGTGGCGCGGTCGCCGAATCCGTCCACGGGGATCAGCAGCGCGATCAGGGTGAGGGCAAGGGCGGCGATGACGGCGCCGCTTGCGAGCGTGTGTCTCGTGGCCACCGACAAGCCGGTGCCCGATCGTCGCCGGAATGACAGCACAGTGCCTCCTCGCTCAGTGGGCCGGGAGGGGTGGCGGAGTTCGGAAGATCCGCACGAGCCGTGCGGTGCACACCCGCATTCCCGGGGTGTGACGGGACGCTAGTGCCCGCCGTGCCGCCAGCGACCGGGGACCATCACCATTGGATAAACATTCGGGTGGGCTCCCGAAAGGCTGGTACCTTGCCGCGTTCGACGCGACCGGTGCCCGCCCGCGGGCCCCACGGATGCGTGCCGCGCGGTGAGTTCGACACGCGCGCCCGCGTCGGAGCGCCTCGCACCCACCGCACGCCGACCCGGCCGCCGGCCACGCGTCTCGGGCTGCTCAGATGAGCCCGACACCAGGCAAATATCCATATGTTCGCGAATTTGTTGCAGAACCGATACATATCGACCCATGTCCGGGCGGGAATTGCAGGCGCCTTCGGAGAAAACTGGACGGCCGTCACCCCTCGGGAAGCACGTCATCGAAAGCAAGAGCTTCAGGTATCCGATCGACCGCAATTCCATCCCCACGCGGAGGTACCAAGATGTCCGTCTCCAGGACCGACGCCGGTCTCGCGCACCAGACCGACCGACTTGCTCACCGCGCCACCGGGCACCGCCCCCCGCGCGCCTGCCTGTTCCTCTGTCTCCTGGCCGCCGGCGCCCTGACCGGCCCGGCCTCCCCCGCCTACGCGGCCACGCCGTACGGCATCAAGGCAGTGGCCGTGGCCGCGTCCAAGGAAGGCGCGCCCTACGCCCCGGGCGCGACGGGACCCAGACGTTTCGACTGCTCCGGCCTGACCCTCTATTCCTTCCGGAAGGCCGGAAGAAAGCTGCCGCGTACCGCGGAGCAGCAATACGAGCACACCTCTCACGTTTCCAGGAAGGAACGCGCATTGGGCGATCTGGTGTTCTTCCCCAAGGGCTCGACGATGGGACATGTGGGGATCTACGCCGGCCACGACAAGATCTGGCATGCCCCTCGGCCGGGCACCCGCGTCCGACTGGAACGCATTTGGAGCGGTGACGTCCGCTACGGCCGCGCCGGCTGACCACCCGCCGCGCCCGCGGCGCGGGCGCGGCCCGACGCCCCGTCCCGGCCCCCCGGGGCCCGGGGTCGGGCGCCGGCGGGGCGAACAGGGGTGCGTCTCAGCCGGGTCCACGATGTGAACCCCGCCGGCCGGCCGGCCGGCGGGGTCACGGCGGCCGGAGTCCGCGTGCGCATCCGTAGGTGGATCGCCGGGGACCGTACGGACCCGGGCGCGCGTCCTGCGCCGTGATGCCGGCGCGGACCGGCGGCGGCCGGTAGCTGGGAGGCGGGGGGGTGCCCCTATGGGTTTGGTCAAGCTGATGGGGCGGGTTGGGGTTCGTAGAAGGTGCCGTCTCGGAGCATGGCGAAGAGGACGTCGGCTC
>NZ_JBSGQV010000024.1:0-100276 GCF_053606025.1 Streptomyces sp. NPDC055254
CAAACGCGACTACATCTTCAACGGCACCCTGGCCACCGCGGCCATCGTGATCTGGCTCCGCGACCTCATCAAAGAGCCACCAGACACTGCCTAGGGCCCGGGGCCCGGTCCGGTCCTCGGGAGGCCGGATGATCGCCGTGTGCAACCAGGGGTGGAGGAGCCTCCCGTCCGTCCGCCGACAGGTCGCCACCGCCCTCTACCCCGCAGACCGGCATCCGCATCGCCGCGAGGGCCTCCCGGGCGCGTGCGACGCCCGCGAACGAGCAGCCCATTTTCGGGTGAACCGGCCCGGCCGTCCGGTCGTCGTACGAGACGAAGGACGCTCCACTCCCGGCAACCGGGCGAGAGCAGTGCCTCAGGGTCACTCGAGCCGCAGACCCGCAGCCGCACTCCCCGTACCGCTGCCGACGACGGCCACCAGCAGGCCGATCCATGCTGATCACATAGCGCGGGCGGACGTACGCGAACTCAGCCACCGGCGAGGCGACTCGGGGCCCTTTTCCTCGGACGCACCGGCCTGCTTCGCCCGCACGGTCCGTCGAGGACCATCAACCAACCAAGAGGATTTTCACGCATGCGCATCACTCACCTGGCCCGTCCGAGCCGCAGATCCGTGCTGCTCGGTGTCACCACGGCCGTAGGCCTGTCCGTCGCCGCAGTCACCCTGCCCGGTACAGCCGGCGCGACGCCCCACCACGCGACACGTCCGACGATCGTGCTGGAACACGGAGCGTTCGCCGACGCCGCGAGCTGGGACGGTGTCGTCGCCCGGCTTCAGCGCGCCGGCTATCCGGTTGTGGCCGCCGCCAACCCCCTGCGCGGTCCGGCGACCGATGCCGCCTACCTGCGCAGCGTCCTCGACCACATCGACGGGCCCGTAGTCCTGGTCGGCCACTCCTACGGCGGCACCGTCATCAGCCAGGCCGCCGCGGGCCTCGAGGACAAGGTGAAGGCTCTGGTCTACATCGCGGCGTTCCTGCCGGACGCCGGCGAGAGCTCGATCGGACTGACGAACAAGTTCCCCGGCGGCACCCTCGGCGAGGCCGTCGAGTCCGTCAACTACTCCCTGCCCGACGGCGGTCAAGGCGCGGACGTGTACATCAAGCCCGAGAAGTTCCGCAACCAGTTCGCCGCGGACGTGCCGGCGGACAAGGCCGGGCTCATGGCTGCCGGCCAGCGTCCGGTTGCCGCCGCCGCTCTGGAGGAGAAGTCCACCGAGGCCGCATGGAAGACGATTCCCTCCTGGTCGCTGGTCACCACGGAGGACCGCAACATCCCTGTGGCCGCCCAGCGCTTCATGTCGGCCCGCGCCAAGGCCCGCACGACGACCATCGACGCGTCGCACGCGGTATCCGTATCCCGCCCCGAAGCCGTCACCCGCATCGTCGAGCAGGCGGCCCGCACGGTCCGATGACCGGCGACCCCGCCCTGTCGCCCGACGCACCTCACCGCACCCGCACAGCCGTGCCCGATCGTGCACCGCACCATCAGACGCATCCACACCGGAAGGCAGAAACCACCATGGCGTTCATCACCGTCGACCAGGAAAACTCCACCAGCATCGAGCTGTACTACGAGGACCACGGCTCTGGGCAGCCGGTCGTGCTGATCCACGGCTACCCGCTCGACGGCCACTCCTGGGAGAAGCAGTCCGTCGCACTCCTGTCGGCCGGCTACCGAGTGATCACGTACGACCGGCGCGGTTTCGGCCGCTCCAGCCAGCCCACCACCGGCTACGACTACGACACCTTCGCCGCCGACCTGAACGTGGTCCTGGAGACCCTCGACCTCAACGACGCCGTTCTGGTGGGCTTCTCCATGGGCACCGGCGAGGTCGGCCGTTACCTGGGCACCTATGGATCCGACCGGATCGCCAAGGCCGCCTTCCTCGCCTCCCTCGAACCCTTCCTCCTCAAGACCGACGACAACCCCGGCGGCGTCGACGGCACCATCTTCAAAGACATCGAAGGCGCCGTAACCGCCGACCGCTACGCCTACTTCACAGAGTTCTACGAGAACTTCTACAACCTCGACGAGAACCTCGGCACCCGCATCAGCGAGGAAGCCGTCCGCAACAGCTGGAACGTCGCCGCCGGCGCCTCCTCGTACGCCTCCCTGGCCTGCGTGGCCACCTGGTCCACCGACTTCCGTGCCGACCTGCCCAAGATCGACGTACCGACACTCATCCTGCACGGCACCGCCGACCGCATCCTGCCCATCGAGGCCACCGGAGAACGTTTCCACCAGGCACTCCCGCAGGCCGACTACGTTGTCATCGACGGCGCCCCCCACGGCCTGCTGTGGACCCACGCCCAGGAAGTCACCGACGCCCTCCTCGCGTTCCTCGCCAAGTGACCGGCGGCCGACGCCCCACCTGCCGCGAGGTGGCATGCGGCAGGTTACGCACCGGGCGCGAGGCTGAGCCGTACCCCCACTGCCGCACGGCAGGCCCGTGATGCGACATCGGTCCGCGCGCAGCACGACGGCAGCACGACCGGGCAGCCGGGCGGGGACGCCGTTCGCCAGACGTTCCGACACGAGACGCCCGCACGCCCGGGCGGGCGTCTCGCCGGTTCATGCCGCTCGAGAGCTCGATGGCCAAGTACGGCACCGCGCTCTCGCACGGGAGCCAGGCCCCACCTTCCGCCGCCCGCAGGCGGGCCGGCCACACTACGGAACGTGACTGCCGCGCGGAGTCCAGGCTGTGAGGACTGGATCGCTTCGGGTGACTCGAATGCCCCAGTGGCAGGAAGAAGGGAGTTGCGTGCAGCGGTCCTGCGCTGCGGGAGGACCTGGCTGAACTGCGGTGTGGCGAACACCTAACCGTTGCCCGCCGTGCGGGATCGAGCCGGACGCAGTCGGATGGAAACGGGTGGCCATGTCCGGTGTTTCGGCATCGTCGCAGGTGAGAGGCGTCACTCCGATGGGTTCGAGTCCCACCCGCCCCACTGTGAGCCGCAGGTGAAGAAACGATCTCACCTGCGGCTTTGGCCCGCGCCGCCGGGCCGATCGACCTGTTGGTGTGCGCGACCGCGGTCCACCACGGCCACACCGTGCTCCACGGAGACAACGACTTCGCAGCCGCGGCCGGTGTCCGCCCTGGATCAGCCCTGCTTCTTGGCGTCGATCTCGGCGATCAGGCCCTCGATGAGGCCCTTGATCTCGTCGCGGATGGGGCGGACCGCCTCGACGCCCTGGCCGGCCGGGTCCTCGAGCTGCCAGTCGAGGTAGGTCTTGCCGGGGAAGTACGGGCAGGCATCGCCGCAGCCCATGGTGATGATGTAGTCGGACGCCTGCGCGGCCTCGGGGGTGAGGACCTTGGGCTGCTGGTCGGAGATGTCGATGCCCAGCTCGGCCATGGCGGCGACGGCGGAGGGGTTGATCTGCTCGCCGGGCATGGAGCCGGCGGAGCGGACCTCGACGCGGTCTCCGGCGAGGTGGCGCAGGAACCCGGCCGCCATCTGGGAACGGCCCGCGTTGTGGATGCAGACGAAGAGGACGGAGGCGACAGGAGCGGAGGACATCTTTTCTTCCTTGGGGTCGGTCGAATGCGGTTGCGAGGTGGGGTGCGGATCAGGGGGCGAGCTGGGTGAGCAGCCCGGTGATGTGCGCGTCGATGGCGTCGCGGATGTCGCGGACGAGGGCGATCGGCGCGCCGTCGGGGTCCGGCACGGGCCAGTCGAGGTAGCGGCGGCCGGGCAGGGTCGGGCCGGCATCTCCGCAGCCCATCGTGATGACGAGGTCGGCTGCCTGGACGACTTCCTCCGTCAGGGGCTTGGGGTAGGCGTCGGACAGATCCACGCCCGCCTCCGTGAGCGCCTGGGCGATGTGCGGCTCCATGACGCCCGCGGGGTCGGTGCCCGCGGAGGAGACCGCGACGGCGTCGCCCGCCCGGTGGGCGAGGAGAGCGGCGGCCATCTGGGAGCGGCCGGCGTTGTGGCTGCACCCGAACAGCACCCGCGTTCGGCCGGTTGTGAGCCCCCGGGCGGGGGCGAGGGCGTCCAGGCGCTCGGCCGTCAGCCGTTCCGCGAGCACCACGACGTGGGCGCGGATGCGGGCCCCAGCAGCGAGGCGGGTGTAAGAGTCGGCAAGGAGCCCGAGGACGGTCTCCGGCGCGAAGTGGCCGGCGTACCGGGAGGCGAGGCGGGCGGCCCCCGCGGCCAGGCGTTCGTCCGGCAGAAGGGGCGATGAGGACGTGGACATGGCGTTCCCGTTCAAAGGAGCCAATAAGGTCAGCTCGGGCTGGTGTCAGCCGCAGATGATGTGACAATATCAGCACATGATGACGTCAGTCGACACTGATCTGATCCGGGTTCTGGCCGACCCGCTCAGGCTCCGGATCGTGACCCTCCTAGCCAAGGAAACGCTCTGCACCACCCACCTCGTAGAGGAGACCGGTGCCAGGCAGACCAACCTCTCCAACCATCTGAAGGTGCTCAGAGAGGCCGGGGTCGTGGAGACGGAGCCCTGCGGACGGTACATCTACTACCGCCTGCGCCCGGAAGTCATCGAAGCCCTCGCCGGTCAGTTCGCCGACCTCGCCCGGACCGCGCGATCAACCGCCGAAGCGAACCTCAAGCGGTCCTGCCCGTAACCCGCTCTGCCTCACCTGTCCGAGGAGAACCTGTCTTGACCGCCACCGAGCCCGTCGCCGCCCCTGTAGCGGAAAGCGCCATACCCGCCGACGCGCCCCAGCCCGCACCCGGCGCGACCCCGCCCCGCACCCCGCTGATCGCCCGCGCCGCCGCCGAGCTCGTCGGGACCGCCGCACTGGTGGCGATCGTGGTCGGGTCCGGCATCCAGGCAACCGAGCTCACCCAGGACGTGGCGCTGCAGCTGCTGGCCAACTCCACCGCCACCGTCTTCGGCCTCTTCGTCCTGATCACCCTCCTCGGGCCTGTTTCCGGTGCCCACTTCAACCCGGCCGTCACCCTCGCCGAGTGGTGGACGGCTCGGCGCGGCGGCGGCGGTGTCAACGCCCGCGAGCTCGCCGTCTACGTGCCTTCCCAGGTCGTCGGCGCGATCGCGGGCGCGATCCTGGCGGACGCGATGTTCGGCGAGCCGCTGGTGAAGTGGTCCACGCACGACCGCTCGGCCGGGAACCTGCTGCTCGGCGAGGTCGTCGCGACCGCCGGTCTGATCCTGCTGATCTTCGGCCTGGCCCGCACCGACCGCCTCCGTTTCGCCCCCGTGGCGGTTGCCTCGTACATCGGCGCCGCGTACTGGTTCACCTCCTCCACCTCTTTCGCCAACCCCGCCGTCACCATCGGTCGCGCGTTCACCGACACGTTCGCGGGCATCGCCCCGGCCTCGGTGCCCGGCTTCGTCGGCATGCAGCTGGCAGGTGTGATCGTGGGCCTGGCCCTGGTAGCGGTCATCTTCATGCGCGGCACGACCGACAGCGAGCAGTCCTCCGCATGACGCGGTCCACGGACGTGGTGGTGATCGGCGGCGGCCAGTCCGGGCTCGCCGCCGGCTACCACCTGCGCCGCCTGGGCGTCGAGCACGCCATCCTCGACGCCCAGGCGGGCGCGGGCGGGGCCTGGCAGCACACCTGGGACTCCCTGCGTCTCTTCTCCCCGGCCGCCTACTCCTCCCTGCCCGGCCGCTTCATGCCCGCGCAGGAAGGTGAGGTCTACCCCGACGCGGCCCATGTCGTCTCGTACCTCGCCGACTACGAGAAGCGGTACGAACTCCCGGTCCAGCGCGGCGTGCGGGTCGATGCCGTCCACCGCGACGGCCCCTTCCTGCGGGTCGAAACCGACTGCGGCCCCTGGCAGGCCCGCGCGGTCATCGGCGCCACCGGCACCTGGACCCGTCCCTTCCTGCCCGCCGTCCCCGGCCGGCGGGAATTCGCGGGCCGACAGCTCCACACCGTGCAGTACCGCAGTCCGACCGAGTTCGCCGGGCAGCGGGTGATCGTGGTCGGCGGCGGGAACTCCGGCGCCCAGATCGCGGCCGACCTCACGGGGACCGCGGAGCTGACCTGGGTTACCCAGCGCCCGCCCCGCTACCTGCCGGACGCCATCGACGGCCGCGCGCTCTTCGACGCCGCGACCGCGCGCCGCCAGGCGCTGGACGCCGGCCGCACCGACACCGGCGGCGTGGCCTCCCTCGGCGACATCGTCGCCGTGCCGCCCGTGCGGGCCGCCCGCGACGCCGGCCTGCTGCACGCGAAGCCGATGTTCAGCCGTCTCACCACTACTGGTGTCGAATGGGCTGACGGGACAACGACCGAGGCCGACGCGGTGATCTGGTGCACCGGCTTCCGCCCCGCCCTGGCCCCCTTCACCTCACTGCGCCTGCGCGGCGCACGCGGCCACACCGCCACCGCCGGAACCCGCGCCGTGGACGAGCCGCGCCTGCACCTGCTCGGCTACGGCGACTGGACCGGCCCCGCCTCCGCCACCCTCATCGGCGTCGGCCGCCCCGCCCGCGACGCCGCCCGCCAGATCGCCGATCTGATCCGCTGACCAACCGAGTGAACATGAGGACAGGTCGGCTGAACTGCGCAGCTGATGGCCGGGTGACGGGACCTCCTGCATCCGGCTTGCGGCTTCCCGTGCACGATGATGACCCCGAGGAATTCACGCTCATCGTGGACACCCCAACGGCACTCACATACGTCGCGTACCGCCCGCCCCGCCCTGCCCTGCCGCTCACTCACATGACGCCGGGACTGCGGCGCTCCAGCAGGACCACATCCCGCCAGGTGCCGTGGTGACGGCCGATGCGTTCGCGGGTGCCGATGATTCGGAAGCCCGCACGCTCATGGAGGACGAGGCTGGCGGTGTTCTCCGGGAAGATGCCGGACTGGATCGTCCAGATACCCGCCGCTTCGGTCGAGGCGATCAACGCTTCGAGCAGGGCGCGGGCGACGCCCCGGCCCCGCGCGGCCGGGTCGACGTACACGGAATGCTCGACCACGCCCGCGTACGCGCACCGGTCCGAGACCGCGCTCGCGGCGACCCAACCGAGGAGGCTGCCGTCCTCGTCCACCGCGGCGAAGCGGTGGTCCGGCAGCTTGGCGGCGTCGAACGCCTCCCAGGTCGGGGCGGTGGTTTCGAAAGTGGCGTTGCCCTCGTCGATCCCGCCCTGGTAGATCGCCAGCGCCGCATCGGCGTGCTCGGCCAGCAGCGCGGTGATGCGCATCCCGGTCATGCCGCCTTTGCCGCGCCGGCCAGGAGTGCGCCCATCGCGGCGAGTACGGACGGCTCCACCCGGTAGTACACCCAGGTCCCGCGCCGTTCGGAGGTCAGCAGCCCGGCTTCCTTCAGCTTTTTCAGGTGGTGGGAGACGGTCGGCTGGGAGACCCCGACGTCGGAGATGTCGCATACGCATGCCTCGCCGCCTTCATGCGAGGCGACGGCGGAGAACAGACGCAGGCGTACGGGGTCTCCCAATGCCTTGAACATCTTCGCCGCCACCTCGGCCTCGCCGGCGGAGATGGCGCGCTCGGTCAACGGCGGGCAGCAGGGCACGGCGGCCTGATCGACTTCCAGAAGCGGCAGAACCTTCACATTCGACATACGTCTATGTTGACATACGTCGAACCAGGTCGGCAGGGGCAACCTGTCACGTGCGGTCCAGGAAGGCCGTAAGGCGGCGGGCCGCCCGCGCGGCATCGCGGCCTACGCCGCGCAGGGAGTTCGATGACAGGCTGCGCTGCCACTCCAGGCCCACGAAGGCCAGGCCGGGGTGGGCGAGGGAGGCTCCGTCCCGGTGACGGGGTCGGCCGGATGTGTCCAGGGCCCCGTCGATCCCGGAGAGGTAGGGCAGGTCGGGGCGGTAGCCCGTGGCCAGGACCAACGCGTCCAGCGTTTCCACGACCCCGTCGGCCCAGGTGGCCTTCTCGTCGTCCAGGCTGCGGAACATGGGCCGACGGTCCGGGGCTCCGGCGTACAGGGCGGTGCGGTAGCGGCCGTCGTCGAGGACGGGTTGGGCGGGTGGGGTGCGCAGCAGACGCCCCAGCGGTGCGGCGTCCAGCCCTGTGCGGGTCAGCCAGAACAGCAGGTCCCGGCCCAACAGGTGCTGGCGGGCGAACCTCACCGGCCCCCGGGTCGCCAGCGTCGTACGACTCACCTGCGCGAGCTCGGCTGCGATCTGCACCGCGGAATTGCCCGCCCCGACCACTATGACCCGCCGGCCGGCGAAGGAGGTCGGATCTCGGTAGTCGGCGGCGTGCAGCACCCGGCCGGTGAACGATTCCAGGCCGGGAAGTGCCGGACGGAAAGGGCGGCCGAAGCCGCCGGTCGCCGCGACGACCGCGCGTGCCGCGAGGTGCCCGCCGCCCTCCAGCTCGACGGTGAATCCGCCGCCGTTGAAGCCGTCGCCGTTGTAGCCGTCGCCGTTCGCCCTGACCGCGGCCACCCGATGGCCGGTGCGGATGTCGGCCTGGAGTCGGTCGGCGTAGGCGGTCAGATAGGCAACGACCTCGTCGCGGCGCGGGTACCGGTCCGGATCGCCGCCGAACGGCATGCCGGGCAGCGCGCTGAACCGGGCCGGGGAGAACAGGGTCAGGCTGTCGTAGTACCGCGGCCACGACCCGGCTGCCCGGTCCGACGCCTCCAGGATCACAGGGGCCCGACCTTGGCGGGCGAGGGCGTACGCAACCGTCAGGCCCGACTGGCCGCCCCCGATGACCGCGACATCCACGTGCTCCACAGAAACCTCCGATTTGATGAATGTCTATGTTGACGCTCATCGAATCAGGTGTGATCCTGGAAACGCAAGCATCGATGGATGTCGAAGCAAATGAGGAGCCTGCCGTGAACGCGCCTGCCACCACCGACCTGCCTGTCGTCGTCATCGGGGCCGGACCCGCCGGACTCGCCGCCGCTGCCCACCTGGTCGACCGCGGCATCGAACCGCTCGTCCTGGAGGCCGGCCCCGCCGCCGGAGCCGCGGTCCGCGAGTGGGCGCACGTGCGGCTGTTCTCCACCTGGGGCGAGGTCGTCGACCCGGCCGCCGAGAAGCTCCTCGCCCCGACCGGCTGGGTCAAGCCCGACCCGGCCACCTACCCCTCCGGCGGGGAATGGGCCGAGCTCTACCTCCAGCCGCTCGCCCACGTCCTCGGCGATCAGGTCCGCTACGGCGCGCGGGTCACCGGCGTCTCCCGTACCGGACGCGACCGCATCGTCGACGCCGACCGCGAGGGACAGCCCTTCGTCATCCACTACGAAACCGCCGACGGAGCCGAGCAGCGCGTCTGGGCACGAGCCGTCATCGACGCCTCCGGCACCTGGACCACCCCGGGCCCGGCCGGCGGCAGCGGACTCGCCGCCCTCGGCGAGAAGGCGGCAGCCGACCGCATCACCTACCGCGTCCCGGACCTGCGGGACCCCGCCGTTCGCGCCCGGTACGCGGGCAGGCGCACCGCGGTCATCGGCTCCGGCGCCTCCGCCTTCACCGCACTCGCCTACCTCGCGGACCTCGCCAAGGACGAGCCGGGCACCCACTCCGTGTGGATCCTGCGCCGCGGCATCAGCGGCTCGACCTTCGGCGGAGGAGCCGCCGACCAGCTGCCCGCCCGCGGCGCCCTCGGCCTCGCCGCCAAGGCCGCCGTCGACAACGGCTACGCCGACGCCGTCACCGGGTTCCGCACCGACGCCGTGGAAAGGGACGGAGAACAGGTCATCCTGGTCGCCGACGACGGGCGCCGTCTGGACCCGGTTGACGAGGTCATCGTCCTCACCGGCCTGCGCCCCGACCTGTCGTTCGTCTCCGAGCTGCGCCTGGGCCTGGACGAGCGCCTCCAGGCACCCCTGGAGCTGGCCCCGCTGATCGACCCCAACCAGCACTCCTGCGGCACCGTCTACCCGCATGGCGTGAAGGAGCTCTCCCACCCGGAGAAGGACGTCTACCTCGTCGGCATGAAGAGCTACGGACGCTCCACGGCCTTCCTCGCCATGACCGGCTACGAGCAGGTCCGCTCCATCGCCGCGGCCCTCGCCGGCGACCAGGAAGCCGCCGAGCGCGTCGAGCTCACCCTGCCCGAGACCGGGGTCTGCGGCGGCGCGGGCCTGTTCGACCAGCCCGAGGCCGCCGAGGCGACCGGTGGCGGCTGCTGCGCAGCCCCCGCAACGCTCACGATCGGCGCCCCGGCCTCTTCCGGCGGCTGCTGACCACGGTGCAACACATTCAGGCCGACGCGGCCGCGACCGGGACGGGGGTCCGGGCGCGGCCGCGCGCCGTACTGCCCGCGCTCTGCGCCACGCAGATCACCAGTTGGGGAATCGTCTACTACGCCTTCCCCGTCCTTCTCCCACGCCTGACCGCCGACACCGGCTGGTCCACCAACGCGGCAACGGGCGCGTTCTCCCTCGCACTCCTGGTCTCGGCCGTCGCCGGGATCCCGATCGGCCGGATCCTGGACCGTCGAGGTCCGCGCGCCGTGATGACCCTCGGATCCGCACTCGGCACACTCGCCCTGCTGCTCATCGCGGCCGCTCCCAACCTGACCGTATTCACCGTCGGTTGGCTGCTCGCGGGAGTCGCCATGGCAGCCACCTTCTACCCGCCCGCCTTCGCCGCCCTGACCCGCTGGTGGGGCCCCGACCGCGTCCGCGCCCTGACCATCGTCACCCTCGCCGGCGGACTGGCGTCCACCGTCTTCGCACCCCTGACGGCAATCCTCGCCGAGCACCTGAGCTGGCGGACCACGTACGCGGTCCTCGCGGTGATGCTCGCCGTCATCACCATCCCCGCGCACGCTCTGGCCTTGCGCGCCCCCTGGCCGGCCGCTCCACCGCAACCACCCGCTGTCGACCGCACTCCCCTCCCGCGCAGCCGCCCCTTCCTGCTCCTGGCAGCGGCGTTCACACTCTCCAGCTTCGCGATGTACGCGGTGGTCATGGGCCTCATCCCGCTCCTCATCGAACGCGGTGCCACACCCGTCCAAGCCGCCTGGGCACTCGGACTGGGCGGGGCAGGACAAACCCTGGGCCGCACCCTCTACGCGAGCCTGTCCACCCGCACCTCCGTCACGACCCGAACGGCCACCCTCATCGCACTCGGCGGCGCCACCACAGCATCACTGGCCCTCATCCCGGGGCCGATGCCGCTGCTCGTCGCCCTCGCGATCCTGGCCGGAGTCGTACGCGGCAACCTCACCCTGCTCCAAGCCACCGCCGTCACCGACCGCTGGGGCACCACCCACTACGGCCGCCTCTCCGCCCTCCTCGGCGCCCCCGCCCACTTCGCCGCAGCCCTCGCCCCCTGGGCCGGCGCCACCCTCGCGGGCCCCCTCGGCGGCTACCCCCAGCTCTTCCTCCTCCTCGCTGTCCTGTCCCTCGTGGCCACGATCCTCTCGCTCCTTCGCGTCCGGGTGATCACGTGACGCGTCCGCCTCGGTCGCAGAGTCGAGCGCTCCAGTGGGCACTGCCTCCCTTCAGTCGATCGCGAGCTCGCAGGCGCCGACCACTCGTCGCCACCGCCCGGCGGACGCAGGTGGTACGTGCCGGCGCCACTCCGGGCAGCAATACGACGACGCCGATTCGCCCGTCCTGGGCGGTGTCGCGGGCGAGGTCGCCGAGGCGTGGGCAGAACGGTCCGGCCGTCCCCCAAAGGGGACTCCGCCGGCCATGATCCGGGGGTCCAGCCCGCCCGGAGCAGGGAGGACGAATGGGTGATGCGGGGGCGACGCGTTGCTCCCGACAGGTCCGAGCGCCCTCGGGTGTGTACTTTTAGCCACCATCCACTTGCGCTGTGTAATCGAGTGGTCACGAAACTCAGCACGGAGGGTACGTATTCATGCACAAGCTCCAGCAGGTCGTGATCGCCGGTGTGGCCGTGGCGAGTCTGGCCGCCGTCGGCGCGGGAAGTGCTCACGCGGCGGATGCGAGTGGTCGCTCCATCCACGGCGCGAGCGTGCGGGGCGGACAAACGCCGTCAACGCCGTCCGCCCCGAGGGCTGCCCAGGTGCCGCAACTGCCGCAACTGCCCGAGCTCCCGCAGCTCCCGCGAATCGCCCTCCCGTCGCACATCGCGCAGCTCCCGCAGGCAAGGCCCCAGGCATCGCAGCAGAAGAGGGCGGCTGAGAAGAGCGCGTCGTACGCCCCGTACACCCCGTACACCCCGTACGCCCCCTACGCGCTGACGCCGAACACTCCGAACACCCCGAACACCCCGAACACGCCGAACGGTCTGAGCACACCGAATACCCCGAATACCCCGAACACCCCGAACACCCCGAACACCCCGAACGGTCTGAGCACGCCCAACACGCCCAACACACCGAATACCCCGAACACCCCGAGCGGGAACACGCCGAACACCCCGAATACTCCGAATACGCCTAGCGTTACGGGCGCACTTTAGGCGCTGTCGACGACCGAGGCCTGCTTGCCTCTTCATAACGCGACGGAGCCGCGCAGTGATTTCACTGCGCGGCTCCGTCATGTGGTCAGGTGGCGTGGTTCATCAACTCAGTTGGGGGTGTTGGGCGTGTTGGGGGTGTTCGGGGTGTTGGCTCCGGCACCACCGGGGGTGTTGGGCGTGTTGGGGGTGTTCGGGGTGTTGGCTCCGGCACCACCGGGGGTGTTGGGGGTGTTGGGCGTGTTGGGGGTGTTCGGGGTGTTGGCTCCGGCACCACCGGGGGTGTTGGGGGTGTTAGGAGTGTTCGGGGTGTTCGGGGTGTTGAGCTTGACCTTTCCCTTTCCGCCGCCCGGGGTGTTAGGAGTGTTGGGGGTGTTGGGGGTATTCGGAGTGTTGGCTCCGCCGCCACCACCCGGTGTGTTGGGGGTGTTCGGGGTGTTGGGTGTATTCGGCGTGTTGGCTCCGCCGCCACCCGGTGTATTCGGGGTATTCGGAGTGTTCGGCGTGTTAGGCGTATTCTCGGCCACCATGAGCTGGGGCGCAGGTGCCGCCATCGCCGTGGCCGGCAGTGCGATGCCTCCGGCCAGTGCCATGGAGGCTGCAGCCAGCATGATCTTGCGAGAAGTCTTCTTCATTGGTTTTCTCCATTCGATGTAGCGGGGGGTTCGGGGTTTCTCGCCTTTCTGCGGGATTCCCCGGTGAGGACCTGCTTCAAATAAACCTGACGCGGAGGGGGGCGTCATGTCACAGGGATACGTGGCTTGACACCGGAAGCCAACGTTGGTAAAAGTCGGCGCTCGGGTCCGATGGGTCTTTGCCGCGCCAGGGCGAGCGCGTTCGCGGCGGCAGCGATCAAGCCGCTTCCTCTGCCGCTCGGCAGGCAGCGGGATGAGGCCCGGCTCCCGCGCTGGCCCGGCGTGGCGGAAGATTCTGACGGCCAACGGCGGACGTCGGGGGCGGGGCGGACAGCCCGGTCAGCCCGGTCGCGGGACCGCCCGAGGGAGTTATCTGCCGGTCCCCCTGCCGGAGCCCCATGCGGTGGCTGCCAGTGTTGGGCTGGTGTGCCCGCAGCGCGCGGCATCGTGTGATCGACCGGGGAGCGCCCAGGCCATCCTCCGCGTCCGCCTGCGAGTAGGGCGGTGGAGATCGCCAACTGACGGACCGCGCGTGTTACGCCACTGCTCCGGCAGCGCACGCGGCCGTTCGGATGAGCCCGGCATCCCTAGTACTGCAACCGCATGTGTGGGTCGGGCCTCGGCGTCGGTGATGGCAGCGGCGGGCTCGGGGTTGGCTGCGGCGCCGAAAGTGTGACCAGTGCAGACGGTGCTCGTTGCCCGTGGCAGCGGGGCGCTTGCCGGGGCGGTGTCCGGCCACGGGCTGGACACCGGGGCTCCCCGAGTCGCCCCGATCGTGTGCCGCACGGGCAACGGGTTCTCGGTGAGAGCAATCAGCGCCAGGAGCCGGATGTCGCCCCCCGACGATCAAGGCGGCCCATCGTAATCCCGTTTTGCTCCCCCCGGGCGGCGGGATTCTCCCGCCCCGGCGAGCCGGCGCGGGGCCCGCGGAGGCATCTCGGTGTCGCGCCCGCGAGCGTGGAGGCTCCGTGGTGGCCGAGGCGCGAATGAGTTGCTCGGAGGTCCGCCCGCCGTGCCGGGGCGGTCTCCCGCGGCCGGACCTCGGTCCGGACGGCTCGTCGTGCTCCCAACTCTGTGTAAAGCCCCGGTTCGCCTAATAGTGTTTGACGTTGCATGAGGGTGTCACGTCGGTGCGCGCTCCTCGGGGCGACGCCTGTCTCGTTCACTGCGCGACCCGCGGAGAGAAGAGAGCCCGAGAGTCCGCCGGCACAGCGAAGAGAGCCGGGGGTGGTCGAATCCTATGACTGAAGAATTCGACATCATGTATGAGACATTTGCCGCGATTTTGGACAACTTTCCGCCGGCTGAGGCGGTAAAGCGCTTGGAGCAGCTGGGTGTGGGGGCGGAGCTCGTGCAGCGGATCCGAGAGCGGCACGAGCAGCAGACGATCCAGATCAAGGAACTCGAAGAACCGCACGCCGTCGTGCTGGACAATCGGGACACCTGGTACACAGGTCCGCGAGCCAAGGACAAGTGCTGGCCCGCCATAGTCGACCTGCTCGTCAAGGACGGTTGGCCGCAGGAACCGGCGATCAACAGCCTCGACGACTCCTCCACGCGGATCGTCTCGCTGCTGAATCACCCGAAGGAAAAGGCGTTCTCCACCCGGGGACTCGTCGTCGGCTATGTGCAGTCGGGCAAGACCACCAACTTCACCTCGGTCATGGCCAAGGCAGCCGATCGCGGCTACAAACTGTTCATCGTTCTGGCCGGGATCCACAACGGCCTTCGCCGGCAGACACAGGCGCGACTGGTGCAGCAGCTCGTGGAGCCGAACCCCTCCATGTGGTCCCAACTCACCGGGCTCGACAGAGACTTCACCCCGCAGGAGAATCCCGCCTCCTACTTCGGCAAGAACAACAAGACACACGTCCTGTGCGTGGTCAAGAAGAACGCCGCGGTCCTGCGCAAGCTCGCCCGGTGGCTCGAGAAGGCCTCGGACTACCTCGGGGACTGCCCGGCCCTGATCATCGACGACGAAGCCGATCAAGCCACGGTGGCTACGAAGTCGATCAACCCGCTCATTCTGCAAATCATGAGCAGTCTGCCGAAGTCGGCCTACGTCGGTTACACGGCCTCCCCCTTCGCGAATCTCCTGATCGACCCGAGTGCCGCGGACCTGTACCCCAAGGACTTCGTCGTCAATCTGCCGAAACCGGCCGGGCACTTCGGCACCGAAGTACTCTTCGGGCGGTACGCACTCGACGGCGAGGACCCGAACCAGGTTGACGACGGCCACGACATGATCCGGTCGGTACCCAAGGACGACATGCCCTGCGTGCGCCCCGCGACCAAGGCGGACGTCGAGGGCTTCGAACCCGTCATCACGGACACGCTGCAGCGGGCGATCGAGTACTTCTGGCTGGTCACGGCTGCGCGTCGGATCCGTGGAACCGGCAATCCGCACAACACCATGCTGATCCACACCAGCGTCAATACCTCGGTCCACAACAGCTTCAAGCTGCCGCTGGAGCACCTCCACGAGCGAGCGGGGAAGTCCCTCACGGACGTCGACTACCTCTCCCGGCTGCGCCTCCTGTGGCACCAGGAGAACGATCGCGTTCCCGCGGAGGACTTCGGCGAGACCCGAGTGCCCTTCGAGGATCTGGTGGGCGAACTGCCCGGGGTCCTCCAGCGGTGCCGGGTGATCATGGACAACTCCAGCAGCGAGGACCGTCTCGACTACGAGAACGGGCCGGTTGTCGCCATCGCCGTGGGCGGCAACACGCTCTCCCGGGGACTCACGCTGGAGGGGCTGTCCGTCAGCTACTTCGTACGGGCCGTCTCGGCGTACGACACGCTGCTCCAGATGGGGCGGTGGTTCGGCTTCCGCAACGGCTATGCGGACCTGCCCCGCATCTGGATGACGGACGAGCTCGCGGAGTGGTTCCGGCACCTGGCCACCGTCGAGACCGAGATGCGTCGTGACATCGACGTCTACATGACCGAGGACGAGAGCCCCCTCACTTTCGCCGTACGCCTGCGCACGCACCCGGCTCTGCGAGTAACGGCGGCCGCCAAGATGCGCGACGCCGTTACAGCCGCCTCCTCCTACGGCGGCAAGCGAGTGCAGACGCACTTCTTCCACACCGGAGCCGAGTGGCTGAGCGGGAACATCAAGGCGGCGCGCACGCTGATCACTACCTCGGTCGAGGCGGCGGTGCGCACGGAAGCCCGCCCTGAGGAAGGCCGCTACGTCTTCCGCGACGTCCCGCACGAGGTCGTCATCGACTTCCTGTCCGCCTACAGGTTCCACGAGAAGTCGCCGGAGAACGACGCCGAACTGATCATCGGATACATCCGCAAGCGCGTCTCGACGGCGGGCTCCCTCGGCCGCTGGAACGTCGCGATCATCGGCAACCCCGTGGGGGACGAGAACTTCGACTTCGCACCCGGCGTCAGAGTCGGGCGCAGCGTTCGCGCACGGCTCGACGTCACCAATCCCGCACCGGACTCCGCCGACATCAAGACGCTCATGAGCCGTCGCGACGCCGCGGTGGACTTGGCGGGGGACACGGGCAAGCTGACCGAGAAGGGCATCATGGACCTGCGCCGGGTCCAGGCCCCCCACACCGGGCTGCTCGTGCTGTATCCGATCGACAAAGTCTCGGAGCCCAGCCCGACGAAGACGCGACGAGCCGCTCTGAACGCCGAGGAGCACGTTATCGGTGTCGGTCTGGTCTTTCCGGCTCCTTGGGGCGGCGACAGCGAGGTCGAGAGGTACATCTCCGCCCAGCTTCCCGACGTGGTGATCGAGGACGAGGACTTCAGCCTGGTCGACGGCGAGGACGCATGAGGGAGGACGAGCTCCGCGGAGTCATAGCGAAACGATGGGCGGGGCTGGAGGCCGAGCAGACCAGCGGTGAACGCCGGCTGCGCGTTTCCCTCCTGCCCGTGTCCGTCGACCACGGCCCCTTGGCCGTCGCCGTGGACCATGAAGGTCACCGCCACTTCCTTGTGCCGATTCCCGCAGGCCGAAAGCTCCGTACAGGCCTCGACGGACCGACGCTGCAGTTGCGCAGGCGGCCCCTGGAGGACGAGAAGAGCTACCAGGTCTACGCCGACCTCGCCTGCCGGCGTGAAGACCTCGGAGACCTGTTCACCGAACTGTGCGTCGACGTGACGGAGGAGGCCAGGGACCTCCCGGAGAACCCGGTGAAGGCGATGTACCGGGTTCTGGACCGGTGGAAGGATCTCTTCCGCCCGCCGGGGACGCCACTGGGACCCGACCGGCTCGCTGGTCTGTTCGGTGAGCTCATCCTGCTCCGTCGGCTGCTGGAACAAGATTCGGGCGCCCACCGCTTGTGGCGGGGTCCTGAGGGTCACCGCCACGACTTCTCGGCGGGGAACACGGCGATCGAGGTGAAGGCGAGTAGCGGCGACGAAGGCCGAAGGCCGCGGATCCACGGGCTCGATCAGCTTGAACCACCGACGGGCGGCACGCTTTCCCTTGCCTGGTTCCGGCTGTGGCGAACGACGGAACCGGGGAGCGGTGTCGGACTGGTCGAGTTGATCGCACAGACGCTCCGTCTGTGCGACGACGAAGCCGCGCTCCTCGAACTGCTGGGCCGGGTGGGATACCGACTCTCCGACACGGAGCGCTACCGCGAGGTGCGCTTCGCGATCACGGAAGAACGCTGGTATCGGGTCGGGCTCGGCTTCCCGGGGCTCACGGGTCGGGCACTCGCCGCGGCGGGAGTACCGATCTCGGTGCAGGACGTGAGCTACACCATCGATCTGTCGGGCGAGACGCCCGCGCCGTTGACTTCCGACGAGGTGTCACGGGCGGTCGACCACATGATTCAGGGGTCCGTGTGAAGCAGCCGCGGTGGTTCTCCCAGCCCTATCCGCCCGAAGGCGCGAGCGCCGCCGAGGGCATTCGCAATCAGCTCGGACGCCCGGAACTGGACCTGCTCACCATTCTGGTGCGCGAGGCTGCCCAAAACAGTTGGGACGCCCGGCTCCCGGCATCCTCGAAGCCCGTCGACTTCCGCATCGACATGTGGACGGTCGGCCCGGCCCACACGGACGCCTGGCGACGGCTCCTGGCTGAGGGCTCGCCTCTCGGCGCAGACAACTTTCCGTTGCGCGAGACCCTGAAACAGGGATCGATCCGAGTTCTCGCGGTTTCCGACCGCGGCACCCGAGGGCTGGGCGGACCGACGCGCGCCGATGCCGCCGTGGGGCCCGACCGCGACTTCGTCTCCTTCATCCGCAACATCGGTGAGCCGCGCGACACGGCTCTGGGCGGCGGCACCTACGGCTTCGGCAAGGGCATTTTCTACCTGCTCTCGCGAGCCGGAACCGTTCTGGTGCACTCGCGGTGCCGGACCTCCGAGGACACCTTTGAGACCCGGCTCATCGGATGCACCCTCTGGAAGAGCTATGTGGGCACGGCCCCGGGCGACGGGCGCCGGTACACAGGACGGCACTGGTGGGGCGATACCTCGGGAGAGGTGGTGGAGCCCCTCGTCGGTCAGGAGGCGGAAGCCGTCGCCCATCGGCTGGGCCTTCCCGCTTTCGCCCCCGAGGAGACCGGAACGACGGTCGCTGTCATCGACCCTCACCTGGACGGTCTCGCATCGACCGAGGCTGCCGGCTACCTGGCCGACTCCCTTGCCTGGCATCTGTGGCCGAAGGCGATCTCCTCGGGTGACGCCGGGCCGGCCATGCGGTTCTCGGTCACCTGCGACGGGGTCGACCATCCGGTGCCGGATCCCCGTGAGACCCGCCCGCTGAATCTGTTCGTCGCGGCCTACGAAGAGATGGTGCACGGCCAGGGGCGTGACCTGGAGTGCAAGAATCCCAAACGACACCTCGGGCGTCTCGGACTGGTCAAGCGGATCATGCCGCCGTTGGAACCCACCCGCGCCTCCCGCATGCTCGACATCGAGGACCTCGTCCACCATGTGTGTCTTATGAGGCCCGCCGAGCTCGTCGTCACCTACATGCCGGGGCCGAAGCCTCCGAGCGAGAACCTCGGCTATGCGGGGGTCTTCCGCGCCGCCGAGTCCATGGACGAGATCTACGCCAAGGCCGAACCACCCACGCACGACGCCTGGAACCCGCAGTCGCTCCAACGCCCCGAGAGCACCTTCGTGCAGACGACCTTCCGACGCATCAGCGAGGCCCTGGACGGACTCCTCAGCCTGGGCGGTGCGGTACGTCCAGGGACGAGTCACGTCGCACTCGGCGCGGCCAGTTCGTTCTTCTCCGGACTGGTGGGAGGGGCCTGGGGGATCGGCGGGGCCACCGCCTACGCGAAGCCCGGCAGCACGGTCACCCGCCACTCCCCGGCAGTCGGCCCGGCAGGCTCGCCATCCCCGGACCGAGCTGTGTCCGGTACCGGTTCGGGCCGGTCCGAAGCCGCGGCCGGGGACCGAGCCCATGGCGTGCCGCGGCGTCGACCGCGTGTGGAATACGTCGGTGAGCCGTACTACGACGATCACGACCACGACGCCGTGCTCGTCCAGGAGTTCCGGCTGCCGACCCCCGGGCCCCAGCGGGTCCGGATCGACCTGGCCGTCGTACTCCCCGGCTCCACGGGCCGCGAGACGGACCCGCCCATCGGGGCCGGCCTGCCCGGACTCATCGGCTGGGAGAACGACGAGGGTCTCCTGTACACGGCCGAAACTTGTGTGATCGAGGGTGGCGATGCGATCTGGCGCGCCCTCGTACGTCCGGCGGCCGACACCATGACCGAGATCGGCATCAAGGTGGAGGCGGTGACAGCCCCGTGACCCGACGCGTCCTTCCCTACCGCATGCCATCGGTGGACGTGGTCGTCGTCGACGACTGGCGACTGGTGACGGAGGACCGCGAGGTGCCCCTCCCCGAGGCGCTGCCGCACTGGGACTATCGAACGGACCTGCACCTGCGCAGGACGGTCACGGTCGACCTCGACCGCGCGCGATCGCAGTGCGGCTTGCCTGCGGGTACGGCGCTCATGGTCTCGGTGGTGTGGACGGCCACCGGGTCCCATCTCAGTGGACCGGCACGGCACGTGCGGCTCACCGAAGGCGGAGTGGTGCCCGTGGCATTCGACGTCCACCTCCGCGGCGCGGATCTGGGCGGCCTTCTCCTGCTCGACACCGTTCTCGTCCTGGCCGACCGGTCGGCGGGAGGCCGTCCCTCGGCGCCCCGCCGGGCCGGGTCCGTGCTGTGGGACGAGCGGACCACCGTGCGCCTCCAGGGCGATGCTCCGCAGTTCCCCATGGCGGTGATCGATTTCGCCCGCACGTCCTTTCCCGACAGCGCCGCCTGGCACCTGCAGATCAGCGGCGGTTTGGAGAGCGCCACAATGGGCTCGCTGCTTCTCCTTGTCAACGAACGCAACACGGTGACCACCACGGCGTTCCGGAACGCGGCGAGTCCTCGCCCGGTCGACCGTGTCGTGCTCTCGGCCGTGTACGCCGACGCAGCACGCGTCATGATCGAACACGCGCTGGGCACCGAAGACTTCACCGAGGACTCCGACTTCCCGGACGGATCGCTCGGCGCCACCCTGCTGAGCCTGTTCGACCGACTGTTCCCCGGACAGACGGTCATCGACATGCGCCTGCGCCAACGACAGTCACCGGCCCTGTTCGCCTCGGATCTTCAGGCGGCGGTCAGAATCTTCGAGGTGTCGTCATGAGCTTCCTCTTCCCCCGGTTGCTTGCCGCGCAGGCCAAACCTCTCTTCGAGGAGTACCGGCAGCTGGCGCTCGCCGATCTGACCGGCCGGGTGTCCGCGACGCACGACTCCGCCGTGTACGTGGCGACCGGTGGCGACCGCGTCCCCGTCGAAAGACTCCTGGAGTTGCGTGCGGGCGTCGTCGAACTTGCGGTCCGGGCCGGGTTCCCCGATCACGCCGACCGCACCGCGAACGCGGACTTCGACCTCCGTCTGGCCGCACTGCTGCACACCGAGACCGGTATGGTGCCGGCGGAGGCCGCCTCGCGGGACGTATGGGCGTTCCTCGCCCTGGTCCTCCTGCCGGACGTCGCGTTCTGGCGCTACCCCGAGCCCCCCAAGGACCGCGTCCTCGGTACGGACCTGACCCGACACGTCTTCGGCCGGTTGTGGTGGAGGGCCCAACTCGTACACGCGCCCGCCGCCCAGGATCCGTACCACGCTCTCGGCATCCTGGGCGAGGCCGCGTTCGACCAGATCTACGCACGGCGGGCCGCCCTCGGCGGCAGCCCCCACCTGGTACGGGCCATCCTGCGCGTCTGGCGCGAGCTCGATCTGAACGGGCTCAATGAGCGCGACTCCCTCCGCGATTTCCTCAAAAGACTCCTTCGACTCGCGCCGTTCGTCGTCTTTGACGGAATCGAGGAGGACGCACTGGACGAGGAGCTGCGCCGGGTCGGCCACGAATCGATCGAAGCACAGCGACATGCTTCCGCACCCGCGGAGGGCGCGAAGGATGCGTCCGTGACGGATGCGCGTCGATTCACCTCGGTGGAGATCTGCGCCGGTTCCGGGGCGCAGGCGCTGGGCCTCGAGCAGGTCGGGTTCGACCCGGTCGTCCTGATCGACAGCAAGGCCGATGCATGCTTCACCATCGACCTCAATCGACCGCACTGGAACGTCATCTGTATGGATATCGCGCATTTTCAGCCAGCCGATCGCCCGGAGGCCATCGGTGTCGATCTGATCAGTGGGGGGCTGCCCCGGGTGAAGTCGTCCGCCTCGGGCCGGCAGGCCCAGGACGGCGAGGAGCGGCAGGCACTCGTGGCCGCGGTCGAGTTGACCGGCGTGATCAGGCCTCGAGCCGTACTCCTGGAGAACCTCCCCGACCTCGTCGAGAGCTCGAGCTTCGCCGCCGACCGTGAGTGGATCGATACCCGATTGCTCAGTCTGGGCTACCGCACCAGTTGGAGGGTCCTGAACGCCTCGGCCTTCGGTGTGCCCCAGAACCGCAGCAGCGGCTTTCTGGTCGCCCTCAGGAGCGAGTACTTCTCTCGCTTCTCCTGGCCGGAGACGAACGGGTCCGCGCCTCCCACCGTGGGTGACGTCCTCGGTCCCTCGATGTCCAGGAACGGTTGGTCGGGAGCTGAACGATGGATCAAGGGAGCCGACCGTATTGCCCCCGCTCTCGTCGGAGGTTCGGATCGCCGGGGCGGAGCCGACCTGGGGCCGACAGGTAGCAAGAATGCGTGGGCCGCGCTCGGTGTGAACGGCACCAGCCTTGGAGATGATCTTCCGGACGTCGGTTTCCCGAGTGACGGTGTCCCGAGACTGACCGTGGAGCAGGCCGCGATGATTCAGGCGATCCCGGAGACGTGGCGCTTCTTCGGAGGCAAGACCTCCCGATACCGGCAGATCGGGCACGCGATGCCTCCCCCCCTGGCGGCCGCCGTAGGAGGTGCGATCGCAGCGGCCCTGCGCGGCTAGGATCACTCCTATGCACGAGCCCCGTCCTCTCGCGTCCGAACCCATCACCGTAGTCGACCTGTTTTCCGGCTGTGGCGGCTTCACCCAGGGGTTTCACGAGTTCCGTCCCGCGGGAACGGAGGAGGGCTGCGGTCCCGTCTTCCACAGCATCGCGGCGGTCGAGCACAACAGGTCAGCCGCCGCTACGTATGCGGCGAACTTCGCGAGCGACCTTGCGGAAGGCGTGGCGCCGGTCCAGGTATACGTGGGCGACATCGAGAACTGGGAGCCGACACCGCAGGCGCTCCGCGCGGACGTGGTGGTCGGCGGCCCCCCGTGCCAGGGCTTCTCGGCATTGAACTGGAAGAAGAAGGGGAGCGAACGGAACCGCCTGTGGGAGGAGTACGTACGAATCGTACGCAAAATCCGCCCCAAGGTCTTCGTCATCGAGAACGTCGACCGCTTCCTGAAATCGGGCGAGTTCATCAATCTGCTCGGTGAGGTCGAAAAGGGCGGATTGCTGGAGGACTATCAGCTTGTCGACCCCCCTGGCTCCAAGCCCGGTGAAACAGCTGATCAGCGGAACAAGCGATACCTCCTGAACGCTGCCGATTACGGCGCTGTTCAGGCGCGCCGACGCGCCATCGTCATCGGTGTGCTGCGGGATGATTCGAACGGGCGGCGAATGACCTATCCGGTCGCTTCGCATGTGAAGCCGCCCAGGCGTGGTAAGGACGATTTCGCGCAGACGCTCGACGGGACCGAACCCGGGGTGGCGAAGTGGCTGCCCGTGGACAGTGTTTTCGAGGAATCCTCCCGGCTTCCGCTGAACGGAACCGAATTGCCGGACCGGAAGCAGCGCATCAGCACGGGGCACGGCGAGGTCCTCGAGGCGGTCGAGACGAAGGATCTGCACTTCGGTCGCAATCCGGTACCTCTCTCGATAGCCCGCTACCACGCCATTCCGCCGGGTGGGAACCGCATGCACCTACGGAACAAGTGGTACACGACGAGCGAGTCCGGAGACCGCGTCTTCTTCGACGTTCCCGACCCCGTTGGCGTGACGACGCCGGTCGCGTACCTGTCGACGCCGAGCTGGGACAGGCACGACAGTGGCACCGGGGACGTGATGGGGCGTCTTCGTGAGGGGGAGCCTTCGGTCACCATCCGGACCGAGTTCTTCAAACCCGAGAAGGGGCGCTACCTCCATCCGAAGGAGCCGCGTCCCATCACCCACTACGAGGCCGCGCGCATCCAGGGTTTCCCGGTCGACTTCCGCTGGTGCGGGACGAAGAACGAGATCGCCACCCAGATCGGCAACGCCGTGCCCATCCCACTCGGGAAGGCCATCGCGTCGGCCATCCACGCCTACCTCCGGGGCTAGCCTCCGCGCCCCGGCGCGGGCCGCAGGTGCGGGAGCGGTGGCACCTGCGGCTTCGGGGTGGGGCGGGGTCGGGGTTGCGGGTGGCCGCCGCCGTCAGAAGTTCTCCGTTTCGTCCGCGAGGTGGCGCAGTACGTCCGTCAGGTCCTGGCGCCGCGCGAAGGCCGCGCGTTGGCGGTGCGCTCCCGAGCCGTCGCGCAGCAGGTCGGCCATGGTCTTCGCGGCGTGGTCGAGGTCGCCGGTGGCGGCCAGTTCTGGTGCGATCAGCTCCAGCAGAGCCTCCGCGAGGTCGGCCGCCGGGACCTCGGCCCCCGTGTACGGATCGAGTCCGAACCCCTCCAGTCCGTCGTGGGCCGCCCGCCAGCGGGCCAAGTGCAGTACGTCGTCCCGTACGACCGGCTCGGGCCGCCGCTCCGCGATATCCCGCAGGGCCGTGGCCACGAGGGCGCGGGCCAGCTCGGCCTGGAGGACGGCCGTGTCGAGGTCGGGGGACATGTCGGGCGCCCGGATCTCCAAGGTCGGCCAGTTCCCGGAGGGGCGCAGGTCCCAATAGACCATCTTGGTGTCCAGGGCCGCCCCCGAGCCCAGCAGGGTCTGCACCGAGCGACGGAAGTGGGCCGTGGACGTGAAGTGCGGAGGCGGCCCCGCCGAGGGCCAGCCCGACCAGGCCATCGCCCGCCAGCTGGCGTGCCCGGTGTCGCGGCCGCCCCAGAAGGGCGAGTTGGCGGCCAGTGCGATCAGGGTCGGCAGCCACGGCCGGACCCGGTTGGACACCGCCACCGCCGTGTCCACGTCGAGCGTGCCGATGTGGATGTGGCGGCCGCAGCTGACCAGGGTGTCGGTGAGAGCGCCGAAGCGGCGGTGCTGCTCCCGCTGGCGCGGTTCGTCGTCGGTCAGGTGCAGCGGCCCCTCCACGGCCACCACCGGCGAGGGCGCGGCCAGCAGCCGGCAGCCGTGCGCGCGCGCCGCCCGGCCGAGCGTCCGCCGTAGCGCGGCGAGCTCCTCGCGCAGGGCGGCCGCGGAATGGGCGATCGGGGTGGACAGCTCCACCTGGTAGCGCGTGCCCTCCGGGTGCAGCTCGCCCGGCAGTCCGCCGGCCGTGGCGAGGACGAGCGGGGCAGCCGGGACCACCCGGAAGGTGCGGGCGTCGACGAGCAGGAACTCTTCCTCGACTCCGACGGTGAGGGGGCCCGTGGGTCCGACGGTGAGGGGGACCGTGGTGCGCACCGTGTCGTGCGTCGTTCCGGTGCTCGTGGTGCTGTTGCCAGGTTCGATCACTACGCCTCCCTGGACATACGAGTCTTTTCATCATGAGCTGAACACCAGGCCGGGAGCGCACGCCGATTCAGTCAAATGTCCAGTGATAGTGGCGAGTTACCGGCAAGGACCGGCCGGTGCTGGGAGCCGGGGGCCGCGAGGGGCGACTGTTGCGGATGTGTGAAAGACGCAACGATCCTCTGGAGGCGTCGGCGCTCCGGTGGTTACCATCCGCCGTGACCGGTACGTCCTCTCCTCCCCGACCCCGACGGCGCGTCTTCGCCGACCTCACCCCGCTGCGCACGTCCCCGGACTACCGGCGGCTGTGGATCGGCGGCACCATTTCCTGGGTCGGCCAGGCGATGACCGCGCTCGCGGTCTCCCTCCAGGTCTACGACATCACCGGGTCCAGCTTCTCCGTCGGACTCGTCGGGCTCTTCTCCCTCGTCCCGCTGGTCGCCTTCGGGCTCTTCGGCGGGGCCGTCGCGGACACCGTGGACCGCCGCAAGCTCGGCCTGCACAGCTCCCTCGGCGCCGCCGCCCTGTCGATCGCACTCGCCGCGGCCGCGCTGCTCGACTACCACCGGGTCTGGTTCCTGTACGCCGTCGTTGCGCTCCAGGCGGTCTGCGGGGCGCTCAGCGGACCGGCCCGCTCCGCCATGATCCCGAGGCTGCTGCCGGCCGCGCAGCTGCCCGCGGCCAATGCCCTGAACTCCGTCACCATGACCTCCGGGACGATGGCCGGTCCCATGCTGGGCGGGGTGATCGTCGGTTGGTGGGGGTACCAGGCGGCGTACCTGATCGACGCCGTGACCTTCTGCGCCGCCCTGTACGCGATGTGGCGGCTGCCGTCGATGAAGCCGGACCGCGCCGAGGGGGCGCGCGGACGGGCTTCCGTCCTCGACGGGTTGCGCTTCCTCGGGACCCGGCCCAACATCCGGATGACCTTCTTCTCCGACCTGGCCGCCATGGTGCTGGCGCAACCCAAGGCGCTCTTCCCGGCCATTGCCGTGCTCTGGTACGGCGGCGACGCCAGGACCGTGGGCCTGCTCGTGGCGGCGCCCGCGCTAGGGGCGCTGCTGGGCGGGCTGTTCTCCGGCTGGCAGGGCCGCATCCGCCGGCACGGGCTGGCGATCCTGCTGGCCGTCGCCGCGTGGGGGCTGGCCATCGCGGTCTTCGGCCTCACCCGCAACCTCTGGCTCGGGCTGCTCTTCCTGGCCTTGGCCGGGTGGGCGGACACCGTCTCGATGGTGTTCCGCAGCACCATGCTCCAGGCCGCGACCCCGGACGAGATGCGGGGGCGCCTCCAGGGCGTCTTCATCGTGGTCGTCGCCGGCGGTCCGCGGCTCGGTGACTTCCTCGCGGGGAGCGCCGCCGACCTGATCTCGCCGACCGCGGCCATCACGGGGGGCGGGCTGGGCTGCGTGCTGGTCGTGGGCCTGCTGGCGCTCCGCTGGCGGGGCTTCGCGCGGTACGACGCCAGGTCGCCGCAGGCCTAGACTCCTTCGGATCTTGCCCGACCCGCGCCGTCGTACCGTGCCTCAACCCCCGGGAGGGGAATGCGGGCCCGGGGGCCGGGATCCGGCGGGGTCGACGATGCCGCGGGCCACGCCCAGGGCCACCAGGTCCTGGGGGCGGATGCGGAGCTGGTCCGCCGTGTCCGCGGCGGCTTCCGGAGGGCGCTTGAGGATGGCCGCGGCCAGCTCGGGGGCGATCACCGAGAAGTAGCTGTCCGGCGTGACCCAGGTGTTACCCGGCGCGGCCAGCGCGAGGGCGCCGCCGGAGCCGCCCTCGCCTATCAGGAGCGTGGTGACGGGGACGGCCGCGGCGGCCAGCGCCGCGAACGTGTCCGCGATGGCCGCGCCGGCGCCCGCGTGCTCGGCGGCGGCGTCGTTGGCCGCGCCCGGGGTGTCCACCAGGGTGAGGACGGGGATGCCGAGCCGGTCGGCGAGGCGTACGAGGCGGGTGGCCGTGCGGTAGCCCGCCGGGCGGGTGGCGGTGCCGCACTGGGCGGCGTACGCCACGGCGGCGCCCTCCCGCAGGCCGAAGCCGCACAGCATCCCGGGGTCGGTGCCGCCCGCCCGGTCCCCCGAGAGGGGCAGCCGGAGGGCGAAGTACGCGTCCAGGTACGCCTCGGCGCGCGGCCGCCGGGGGTCGCGGGCCTGGCGCACCGCGTCCCAGCCGGTGGCCGGCGGCGGTACGTCGGCCAGCGCGGCCGGGGGCGCGACGGGACCGCCGGGGCGCGGGGCGGTCAGGACGCGGAGCCAGTCGGCGAGGGTCCCGGCGAGCTCCTCCGGGGGGACCACGGCGTCCACGTGACCGGCGGCGTACTGGCCCTCCGCGGTGTACGCCGAGGGGTCCGCGTCCGCCGGGCGCACCCGGGACCCCGCGAAGCCGACCTGGGCGCCGGGGAGCGCGAGGACGATGTCCGCACCGGCGCCGAGGGTGGCCCAACCGCCGCCGGTGGTGGGGTCGCGCAGGACGGCGAGCTGGGGGAGCCCGGCGGCGCGGGTGAGGACCGACTGGTGGGCCACGCGCTGGAGCTGGGTCAGCGCGAGCATGCCCTCCTGCATGCGGGAGCCGCCGGTCGCGACGAGGGAGACGAGGGGGAGGCGGTGCTCGCGGGCGTGGGTGTAGGCGGCTTCGACCCGGTCGCCGGTGTGTTGGCCGAGCGAGCCACCGAGGAAGCCGAACTCGAAGGAGACGACGGTGGCTTCGCGGCCGCCGATGCGGGCGGTGCCGGTGACGACGGACTCCTGCTCGCCCGTGTGCGCGGCGGCGCGGGCGCGGGAGGCGTCGTAGCCGGTCCAGCCGAGCGGGCCGTCGGGCGCCGACGGGCGCTCGGGGGGCGGGAGTTCGACGAAGCTGCCGGGGTCGGACACGGAGGCGATGGCCGCGCGGGCCGAGGGGCGGGTCGTCATCACGGGGCCACCTTAGGGGGCGGGGCCGGTCAGGGGAGGGGGAGGGCGATCTTGAGGGCGTAGGCGGCGACGAGGCCGTAACCCAGGCGGTACGTCCAGAGGCGGGTGGTGTCGGAGATCCTGCGGCCGGCGAGGGAGCCGAGTACGACGAGGGCCTGCTGCCAGAGGAGTGAGGCGACGCCGACGCCGGTCAGGAAGGCGGCCCCGGCCGCGCCCGCGCGGAGGGTGGCGCCCTGGGCGGTGGTGAGGGCGGCGAAGTAGAGGGCGGTGGTGGGGTTGAGGGCGGTGAGGCCGACGTACCGGGCGAATGCCGTGGCCGGGCCGGCGCCGTTCGGGGTGGCGGGCATCCTTTCGGGGCTCCGCGCGTCGGTTCCCGGTGGGGCCGGGTGGGTCGGTGCGGCCGAGGGATCGGGGCTCCGTCCCGGGCCCCGCGCCTCGAACGCCGGCGGGGCTGGAGGTGTCCCGGGTGGGGTCGGGTGTGTTCCCGGCGGGGCTGCGTGTGTCCCTGGTGGGGCCGGAAGGGTTCGCGGACGGGGGGAGGGGTTGTTCGGGGGCGGGGTGTGGAGGCCGTGGGCGGCGATGGTCAGGAGGATCGCCGCCGAGGCGAGGCGGACCCAGGCCTCGACCGGGGAGACGTGGGAGGCGACCCAGGGGCCCAGCGCGGTGGCCAGGGCCGCGTAGCCGAGGTCCACCACGGCGATGCCCGCCGCCGCGGCCGTCGCGGTCCGGCGGTGCCGCATCGCCTCCTGGAGCAGCAGCACGCTCATCGCACCCATCGGCATCGCCACGCCCAGGCCCGCGACCGCGCCCGCCAGGGCCGGCGTCATCAGTTCGTCCATGCGGCGAGCGTCGGCCCCCGCGGCCGCCGGACGGGCGCGGATATCGGCCGCGGCTGCGAGAATCGCGGCATGGACCGCCTCGACAGGGAGATCCTCGGCATCCTCCAGCAGGATGCGCGGATCTCGTACCGGGACCTCGGCGTCCGTGTCGGCCTCAGTGCCAACGCCACGGCCGACCGGGTGCGCCGGATGCGCCGGGACGGGGTGATCCGCGCGTTCACCGTCGTGGTGGATCCGGCCGCCGACACCGCCGGCGGGCTCGTCGTGTTCATCGACGTCACGCTGCGCCAGGACACCACCAACGAGGAGTTCGAGCGGCAGGTGGCCAAGCTGCCCGGCATCACCGAGGTGGTGCACGTCACCGGTGGGCACGACTACCTCGTACGGGCCCGGGCCGCCGACCCCGCCGCGCTCGACGGGCTGCTGCGGCGGTTGAAGCGGGAGGCCGGGGTGGCCCAGTCCCACACCCGGATCGCCCTGCGGGCCGCCACCCGGCCGGGACAGCCGTAAGGGTCGGCGGACTACAGCGTCGATTCCCAGGTCGCCGTCGTGCCCCGGGTCCCCGCTTCCGTGCGGCCGTCGTCCGTGACGGCCAGCCGGACCCGCGACGGGTCCGCGTCGACCCGCACCTCGATGGAGGTGACCCCGCTGCGCCGGTGCGCCGCCGCCAGGGCGCCGCGCAGGGCCGACACCAGGTCTCCCGCCACCGGCTCCGGAAGCAGCGCGTCCACCGCGCCCGAGAAGTGGACCGACGGCTGGAAGCCCAGCAGGACCGCCGCCCCGCCCGTCTCGCGCAGGACCCGCCCGCGGAGGGTCGTCGGGGCGTCGGTCGGCGGCTGCTGGAGGGCGACGATGGCGGTGCGGACCTCCTGGATCGTGGAGTCCAGCTCGTCCACGGCGCGGCCGAGCTCCTCGCCCACGGTGTCTCCCGCCGGTGCGGCCGAGGACCGGCGCCGGGTGCTCTCCAGCATCATCTCCGTCGCGAACAGCCGCTGCACCACGAGGTCGTGCAGGTCCCGCGCGATCCGGTCGCGGTCCTCGTAGACGGCCAGTTGCTCCCGGTCGTGCTGCGCGTCGGCCAGGACGAGCGCCAGCGCCGCCTGGGAGGCGAACTGCGAGGCCAGCAGCCGGTCCACCGCGTCGTACGGGCGTCCGTCCCGGACCCGCGGCAGGGCCAGGGTGCCGATCAGCCGGCCGCCGCTCTGGAGCGGGAGCATCATGCTGGGGCCGAACCGCTCGCGCACGTGCGTGGTCATCCGCGGGTCGGTCGCAGAGTCCTCTATGAAGACGGACTCACCGCCGAGCAGTTGCTCCAGTACCGCGGAGCCGGGGGCGATCGCCGTTCCTACCAGGTCCCCGGGGTCCCCCTGCGTGGACGCGGCGACGATCTCCATGCCCCCCTGCGGGGTCGGTTGGAGCACCACGCCGGCGGCCGCGTCGGCCAGGATCCGGGCCCGTTCGGCCACGCACATCAGGGCGTCCGCCGCCGGGCGGCCGGCCAGCAGGGTCGTGGTCACGGCGGCGGCGCCCTCGATCCAGCGCTCCCGGCGACGCGCGGTCTCGTACAGCCGGGCGTTGCCGATCGCTGCGCCCGCCTGCGAGGCCAGTACGCGCACCAGCGCCAGGTCCCCGTCCGTGAAGGGGCCGCCGCCCCGCTTCCCGGTGAGGTGGAGGTTGCCGAACACCTGCGTGTGCACCCGGACGGGGACGCCGAGGAAGCCGCGCATCGGCGGGTGGCCCGGCGGGAAGCCGGTCGCGCCGGGGTGCTGGGCGAGGTCCTCCGGCAGGAGCGGGCGCGGGTCGGTGATCAGGGACCCGGGCGGGCCGGCGCGCCCGTCGGGCAGCCGGGGGACCGCGGCCCGCTCGGCCTCGGTCATCCCGGTGGTGAACAGCTCGGTCGGCCGGGCGCGCTCGGGGTCGATGACCCCGAGCGCTCCGTAGCGCGCCGAGCAGAGCTCGGCCGCCGAGTCCACGATGTGCTGGAGGGTGGCGTGCAGCTCCAGTTCGGAGCCGATGCAGAGGACCGCCTCCAGCAGTGCCGGGAGGCCGCCCGGCTCCTCGTCGTCGAACCAGGCCGCGGCTCCCGCCCCGGCTCCCGCTCCGGCCTCGGCCCCGACCCCGGTTCCGGCTTCGTTCCCGAGCGCCGGGCCGGGCTCCCGCTCCGGTTCGGACCGGGTCATTCGGTCAGCGGGTTGAGAACCATCGGGGCGATCTTCCCTTCGAGCATCGCGCCGAGACCGAGGACGGCGCACACGTCGGGCCGTTCCGCGATGGCGACGGGCATTCCGGTGGCGTCGCGCAGCATCTGGTCCAGGCCGGGCAGCAGGGCGCTGCCGCCCACCATCATGATCCCCCGGTCCGTCAGGTCCGCGACCAGGTCCGGCGGGCAGTCGCGCAGCACCTTGCCGATGCCGTCGAGGACGGCGGTCAGCGGGGTGTGGATGGCGTCCCGGACGGCCGCCGTGTCCACGTGGACGGAGCGGGCCAGGCCGGTGGCGACGTCGCGGCCGTGGATCAGGGTGGAGGCCGGCCCCTCCGCGGTGATGCCGTTGCCGTGCAGGGCCAGTTGGAGCGGCCGGACGGCCTGGCTGGGCAGCATCAGCTCGTGGGCGTGGCGCAGGTGCTGGACGACGGCGTGGTCGATGGCCTCGCCGCCGACCGGGATCCGCTGGGCGGTGACGATCGATCCGAGCGAGAGGACGGCCACTTGGGTGGCCGCCGCCCCGCACACCATGATCATCGTCGCGGTCGGCTGCTCCACGGGCAGTCCGCAGCCGACGGCCGCCGCGATCAGGGTGTCGACCAGTTCGACCCGGCGGGCGCCGAGGCCGACGAGGGTCTCGACGGTCGCGCGCTGGGCCAGCGGGTCCGCGTCGTGCGGGGTGCAGGCGGCGGCGCGCAGCCGGGGCTTGCGGCGCAGGGCGCGCCGCAGCTTCTCGCCGAGCAGGTGACGCAGCATCCGCTGGGCCATCTCGATGTCGACGACGGTGCCGCCGGAGACGGGGCGTACGACCCGGATGTAGTCGGGCGTGCGGCCGGTCATCCGCTCGGCGAAGGTCCCGACGGCGATGAGCGCGCCGGTCCGTGTGTTCACCGCCGCCACGCTGGGCTCGTCGACCACCAGGCCGGCGCCCTTGACGTACACGCGGGTCCGGGCGGCCCCCAGGTCGACGGCGACGTGGCAGCGACGCAACTGCTCAAGACTGACGGTCACGGCAGATCCTCCCGAGAGCGCTGACGCAAGAAGACCGGCGGAATGCCGGTTGCTTTTCGTATCTTCTCGGGCGTTTCGCGCTCGGCGCCCGTTCTGATGCTCCGGCCGGGGGGTGCCGCAGCGGCCCGCCCCGGGTGTGTCGCGGCTGCATGGGGGTGGATTTCTGTACCGACAGGCAGCACCATGCCCGCACCGCACGCGCTACTCGCGCGTAACAAGGTAAAGGGGGCCCGATGCTGACGACCCGCCAGAGAACGCCGGTATTCGTGACGCTCTGCCTGGCGCTGTGCGCGGCCCTCCCGGCCCGGGCGGCCGAACAGGTTCCCTCGCGCGTCCCTGACCAGGCACCACCGCGCCGTCCGGTGGTCTTCGTACACGGCTACAACGCCGACCCCGGGGTCTGGAGAGGCCTGCGCGAGGACCTGCGCGCCGCGGGGTACGCCGACTCCGAGCTCTTCGCCTGGGGCTACGACACCCACCGGTCGGTCAACGAGGTCCTCGCCGGGCAGCTCGCCGGGTACGTGGATGAGGTCCGCCGGCAGACCGGCGCCCCCCGGGTCGACGTCGTCGCGCACTCCTTCGGCTCGCTGGTGAGCCGCTGGTACGTGAAGTTCGGCGGCGGCGCGGCGGCCGTCGACCACTGGGTCTCGCTCGCCGGGCCCAACCGGGGCACCTCCACGGCGTGGGCCTGCGCCCTGTGGGACCAGGCGTGCCGGGACATGACCCCCGGTTCGTACGTGGTGAAGAACCTGAACGGCGGGGACGAAACCCCCGGCGCGGTGAAGTACGCGACCTTCTGGTCGGACTGCGACGAGGTGATCAACCCGGACGACAGCGTGCCGCTGACCGGTGCGGCCAACACGCCGGTCGGCTGCCTGAAGCACAACGACCTGCTCGGCGACGACGCCACCTCGGCCGGGGTGCGGGCCTTCCTCGCCTCTTGGGCTAGGGAGCGGGGGCGCCGGGCAGGGCCTCCGCCGCCGGGTCCGCCTGCGCGATCGCGACCCGCTGGAGCAGGCCGTACGTGAACTCCGCGACGCAGGCCCGCCCCCGCGCCGTGAACGCGAGGCGCCAGCGTGTCGGTGCGGTGCCCTCCATCGGGCGCACCGGGGCGAAGGCCCGCGCCACCTCGTCCACCGTCGCCGACCAGGGCGCCAGGTCCGCCGGCGACTCCAGCACGGGCCCCGGGGCGCCCGGGGCCCGTACCAGCCACTCGTTCCACACCGCCCCGTCCGGCGCGGCGAGCACCTCGAAGCACAGGTCCGGCCAGAGCGGCACGGGCCAGGACAGCGCCTCGCACTCCAGGTCGCCGATCCTGCGTCGCTCGGTGGCCTGCGGCGGGCCGAGCACCGAACGGTAGCGGGCCAGGGCGCCGCGCGACCGGGGCGAGCGCACCATGGCCTGCCAGCGCTTGTTGGCCTCCCGCTGCTCCGCGAGGGAGGCACCCAGGCGGTGCCGGGCCTCGTCGGCGAGGGCCGGCTGGAAATCGGCCATCCGCCGCAGCAGTACCAGCTGGAAGGAGGCCGGTCCGAAGGGGCCCGGGGCACCGGGCGGCGGCTTCGCTGTCATGGACTCCACCATTCCACACAGGATCCTTACGTTCCCGGGATACGGATGTTGCCGGGGACCACGTAGCCTGCGGGCGCCATGAACTACTGCCCCGCCTGCCGGAGGCACCTCAACGGCGCGCTCGCGTGCGCCGGGTGCGGAACCCCGGCCGAGTACCTGATCCCCGTCGCGCCCGCCGGGCCGGACGCCGCGCCGGCGGCGCCGGCGGGCGGGCACGCGCCGCAGTCCACGCTCGCCGACGTGTACGCCGACTCGCTCGTCGTGCTGTCGGTGCCGGACGAGCGCCGGGCCGGTGCGCGCCGCCGGTCCTCGCGGCGCAGACGCCGCCGGACCGTGCTGGCCGTGGGGCTCGGGCTGCTGCTCGCGACCGGGGGATCCCTGGCCGCGGCGCGGATCGCCACCGACGGGGAGCGCTCCGACCGGGCCGCCGAGGTGGAGCTGACCGACGACGCGGGTCCGCAGCAACCGGCCCCGCTGCCGGAGGCGTCGACACCGGCCGCGCCGCCGGCCGTGCCGCCCGCGAAGACCACCGGGACCACCAGGGCCACCGAAGTCGGTACGAGGACACCCGGGCCCGGAGCCTCCGCCAGTGGTACGGCGCCGCCCGGACCGCGGCCGTCGGACCCCGCCCCCGTCAGCTCGGGGCCGGCGCCGAGCGCCTCGGACAGGGGGCCGTCCGGCAAGCCCACGAAGTCGGGGAAGCCCACGCCGGGCCCGTCCGGGAGCGCGACGGCGACCCAGCCGGCCCCCGTGCCGTCCCCGACGTCGACCCCCGCCCCGCCGAAGCCGCCGTGTCAGTGGTGGAACATCTTCTGCTGACCCCGAGGACCCGCCCGCCCGGATCCGCCCGCCCGGATCGCCGGGCTCAGCCCAGCATCCGACGGAGCAGGTCCCGCAGGACCGCGCGCTCGGCCGGGGACAGCCCCGCCAGCGGCTCGCGCGCGAAGTCCAGCGACTCGCGCAGCCGGTCCGCGGTCAGCAGGCCCTCCTCGGTGGGGGCGGCCAGCTTGACCCGGCGGTCGGCGGGGTCCGGGCGGCGCTCCACGAGGCCCCGGCTCTCCAGCCGGTCGACGATGCCGGTCACGTTCGACGGCTCGCAGCGCAGCTTGTGCGCGATCCGGCGCATCGGCAGCGGCTCCAGCGCCAGCAGGTTCAGCACCCGGGCCTGGGCGCCGGTCAGCCGGTGGCTGGCGGCCGCGTGCTCGTACTCCAGGTGGTAGCGGGACACGACGTCGCCGATGAGCTCGACGACCTCAAGGGTCACTGGGTCTGCGCGACGACTGGGCATGGCCTCAGTCTACCCATTTGCTTGACAACATGAAATATCCAGGCGCATGGTTGTTTCACGTTGTGAAGCATCTTCCCCCAGGAGCCCCGCATGTCTCAGATCCCCGCCGTCAGCCGCGAGTGGCACCTCGTCCGCCGTCCGCAGGGATGGCCCGTCGCCGAGGACTTCGCCCTGCGCGAGGTGCCGGTGTCCGCCGAGCCCGCCGCCGGTCGCATCCTGGTGCGCAACCTCCACATGTCCGTGGACCCGTACATGCGCGGCCGGATGAACGACGTGAAGTCCTACGTCCCGCCGTTCCGTCTGGACGAGCCGATGCAGGGCGGCGCCGTCGGCGAGGTCGTCGCCTCCGCCGACGAGCGCTTCGCGGTCGGCGACCACGTCCTGCACCACCTGGGCTGGCGCGAGTACGCCGATCTGGACGCCAAGCACGCCACCGAGGTCGATGGCGACCTCGCCCCGCTCTCCGCCTACCTCGGCGTGCTCGGCATGCCGGGCCTGACCGCCTACGCCGGGCTCTTCGAGGTCGCCTCCTTCAAGGAGGGCGACGCCGTCTTCGTCTCGGGCGCGGCCGGTGCGGTCGGCAGCCTCGTGGGCCAGTTCGCGAAGATCAAGGGCGCGTCCCGGGTGATCGGCTCCGCCGGCTCGGACGAGAAGGTGACGCTCCTCACGGAGAAGTACGGCTTCGACGCCGCCTTCAACTACAAGAACGGCCCCGTCGGCGAGCAGCTGAAGGCGGCCGCCACCGAGGGCATCGACGTCTACTTCGACAACGTCGGCGGGGACCACCTGGAAGCGGCCATCTCCTCCCTGAACGTGCACGGCCGCGCCACGCTCTGCGGCGCGATCGCCCAGTACAACGCCACCGAGCCCACCCCCGGCCCGCGCAACCTGGCCCTCGTCATCGGCAAGCGGCTGCGCCTGCAGGGCGTCCTGGTGGGGGACCACGCCGGACTCCAGCCGCAGTTCGTCGCGGACGTGGCCGGTTGGCTGCGGTCCGGTGAGCTCCGGTACGACGAGACGGTCGTCGAGGGCGTCGAGAACGCGACGTCCGCGTTCCTCGGCATGCTGCGCGGCGAGAACACCGGAAAGATGATCGTTTCCTTCACCGGTTAGGCTCTGGGCACACCGTCGTGACCGTGGGCGCGAGTCGCGGCGATTACCAGGAGGATCGTCTTACATGTCCATCCAGCAGTCCGACGTCGCGTACACCGCCGTGGCCACCGCCGAGAACGGCCGTGACGGCCGCGTCGCCACCCACGACGGCAAGCTCGACGTCGTCGTGAACCCGCCGAAGGAGCTCGGTGGCAGCGGCGAGGGCACCAATCCGGAGCAGCTGTTCGCCGCCGGGTACAGCGCCTGCTTCCAGGGTGCGCTCGGTGTCGTCGCCCGCAACGAGAACGCCGACGTCTCCGGCTCCACCGTCACGGCCGAGGTCGGCATCGGCAAGAACGACGACGGCTTCGGCCTCTTCGTGAAGATCTCCGCGGTCATCCCGAACGTGGACGCCGCCACCGCCCAGGACCTCCTGGAGAAGGCCCACCAGATCTGCCCGTACTCCAAGGCGACCCGCGGCAACATCACCGTCGAGCTCGCCGTCTGATCAGGCGCCCGCTCGCAGGAGGCCGCACCCCCCTTCGGAGGGTGCGGCCTTCGCCGTAAACTGATCCCCATGCGTGATCTTGCGGGGGGTTTCCGGTATCTGCTGGCCGGACAGCGATGGGTGTTCGGGCACGGTCGGTGGTTCGGCTTCGGGCTGCTGCCCGGGCTGGTGTCGCTCGTCCTCTACGCGGGCGCGCTGGTCGCGCTCTTCTACGGGGCCGACGACCTGACCGCCTGGGCGACCCCGTTCGCCGACGACTGGTCCTCGCCGTGGCAGGACCTCTTCCGCGGCTTCCTGACCGCCCTGCTCATCTGCCTCGGGCTGTTCGTCTCCGTGATCACCTTCACCGCGGTGACCCTGCTCGTCGGCCAGCCGTTCTACGAGTCCCTCTCGGAGCAGGTCGACCGCAGCGAGGGCGGCGACGCCCCCGAGTCGGGGCTCCCGCTCTGGCGGGAGCTGTGGGTCTCGGCGCGCGACAGCCTGAGGATCCTCGGCCGGGTTCTCCTGTACGGGATGCTGCTCTTCGCCCTCGGCTTCGTGCCGGTGATCGGGCAGACCGTGGTCCCGTTCCTCGGTTTCTGCGTGTCCGGGTACTTCCTGACCCAGGAGCTCACCGCCGTCGCCCTCCAGCGCCGCAAGATCGAACTGCCCGAGCGGCTGGTGCTGCTGCGCTCGCGGCGGATGCTCGTGCTCGGTTTCGGCGTGCCGCTCGTGCTCGCGTTCCTGGTGCCGGTGGTCGCCGTGTTCCTGATGCCGGGCGCCGTGGCGGGGGCCACGCTGATGGCGCGTGACCTGACCGGCGCCCGCGACCCGCGTGAGCTCCCGGAGCCCGGGACTCAGGTCCCGGCCCCCGCGCCGGGCTTCGGTCCGCCGCCGCCGGGCTACGGCCCCCCGGCCGGCCACTGACGCGGGGGCGCTACCGGCCCGTCCTCAGCAGGGTGATCGCGCCGGCCGTGTCCTCGGCGCCGTGGACGGCGGGGTCCGCCTCCAGCCGCCGCCGCATCAGGTCGAGGTACGGGGCGATCAGCTCCGTGCTGACCCCCTGGTCCCCGGCCGTGCGCACCAGGGTGCCGCTGGCCGCGACCTGCATGGCCAGATTGGACACGACCCCGGTGGTGAAGTCCCCGGAGGCCAGCCGCTCCGCGGCGTCGCCGACGAAGAAGCCCATCGCGCCGAGCCACTCGGACAGCAGCGGGGCCAGGTCCTTCGGGGAGATGTCCTCGCCCTCGACGAGGGCGTAGGCGTGCGAGATCCCGGCGAACAGCCCGTACATCGCGCTCAGCAGGGCCACGTCGTGCAGCGCGGCGTACCCGGCGTTCTCGCCCACGAAGCGGGCCCCGGCCGGGACCTCCAGCACCGCCCGGTGCTCGTCGAAGAGCGCGCGAGAGCCGCTGTGGAAGACGTAGCCGCCGGCCTCCGGGACGCCGATCATCGTCGGAGTGGCCATGATCCCGCCGTCCAGGAACCGGGCGCCCCGCGCCCGGGCCCACGCGGCCCGGGCCCGGCCTTCGGCCGGGGTGCCGGTGGTGAGGTTGACCAGGTCCTTGCCGGTCAGGTCGACGCCCTCCAGCGCCGCGTCCACGGAGGCGTCGTCGAGCAGGCACAGGACGACGAGCCGGTTCGCCGCCACCGCCTCGGCGGGGCTCGGGGCGGCGAGGGCGCCGAGCGCGGCCAGCGGCTCCGCCTTGGCGGCGGTGCGGTTCCAGACGGTCAGGGGATGGCCGGCGGCCAACCAGGTACGGGCCAGGGCGGTGCCCATGTCACCCAGGCCGAGCAGGGTGAGCGGGGTGGGGCCGGTGGCAGGGGCGGTGGCAGGGACGGCGGGAGCGGCGGGCGGGTTCTGCGCTGCGTTGTCGGTCATGCGTTCAGCCTGGTGGCAGGCCATGAGAGGCTCAAGTACGCACTTCGGAGTGGGTGGTTACCCCGAGGTGAGCGAGCAGGTGGGAGGGATGCGCGATGACGCCGGCACGAAGGCCCGGGGCGGACCACTGCGGAGTGGCCGCGGCGATGTCCGTGATCGACGGCAAGTGGAAGGTGTCGCTCCTGTGGGAGTTGGACCAGTGCCCGCGCCGCTTCGGCGAACTGCGCCGACTGGTCCCCGGAGTCTCCGAGAAGGTGCTCGCCGCGCAGCTGCGCGAGATGGAGGCCGACGGCATCGTGCACCGCGAGGTGTACGAGGAGGTGCCGCCGCGGGTCGAGTACTCGCTGACCCCCCTGGGCCAGGACCTCAACCAGGCCCTGGAGGTCCTGGGTGCCTGGGGCACCAAGCACCTGCTCCCCGACCCGGCCTGAGCCCGGCCGGGGCCCCGCCGAGGGCGGCCGCACCCCGCGCGCGGGTGTGATCCCGGCCAGGCTCCCGCCCGTCCGGGGCCCGATAGTATGCACGGCAGCAAGCGCCACGGCAGTAGGGACGAAGCAGTGACAGTCAGCACCGAAGGGTCGGTGACCGAGCTGCCTCCGAGCGGACCGGCCGCGTCCGACCATCCCCCGATACCGTCGGCACGGCGGGCCCTGCGGTCCCGGGGCACGCTGCTGTTCCTGGAGGCCGCCGTCGCGTTCGCCGCGGCCCTCGTCCTCCCGCTGCTGGCCCGCGGCTTCAACTTCAACCCCCTCAACAGGATCGCGCAGGTCAGCGGCCTCGCCGCGATCCAGCTGCGGTTCGTGCTGATCGGCCTGCTGTGCGTCGCCGCCGTCGCGCTCGCCATGCGGCTGCGCGGCGGCCGGCACTTCGACCTGACGGCGCGGTTCGCCGCCGCCGCCATCGCGGGTCTGGCCAGCGGCTTCGTGGCGGCCGGCGCGGTCGTCGCGCTCCACGGCACGCCCTGGCCGATGTTCGGTCTCAACGGCGACAGCGGCCGCATCGTCGAATGGGCCCACGCGGTCGCCAACGGCCGGCCGTCCGGCTCGCCGGTCTACCCGCCCGCCCCGCTCCACACCCTCGGCCACTACGCCGAGTGGTTCCGCGGCGGGAACACCGCGTACGCCTTCAAGGACCTCCAGATCCTCGGCGCCGCCGCCTTCGGACCGCTGGTGTACCTCGCCTGGCGCCTGCTGCTCAGCCCGGTCCGCGCCCTCGCCTTCGGCGTGGCGCCGGCCTTCGCGCTCATCGACGCGTACAAGCCGTACAGCCAGACCGTCCTCGTGCTGCTGGTCCCGGTGCTCGTGGCCATGGTGGTGTCCCTGCGCCGCAGCGGGACGGACGACTGGCGACGGCTGCTCCTCAAGGGCGCCGGCTTCGGGGTGCTGCTCGGCGTCCTGTTCCTCACCTACTCCGGTTGGTTCCTGTGGAGCGCGGCGGGCGTGCTGTTCGCCGCCCTCCTGTACTTCCCGTGGCGGACCGGCCGGCTCAAGGGCGCGGCCTTCCTCGGCGCCTCCCTGGCCGGCTTCCTCGTCGTCGCCGGGCGCTACCTGGTGGTCATGCTGACCGAGGGGCAGACGACCAAGGACTACAACTTCCGGTTCGACAACTTCACCGACCCGGCCTACTACCTGATGTGGCGCACCGACATGCCCGGCAAGGTCGGCGAGTGGCCGCTGCCCGGCGAGTACGGCGGCGTCGGGCTCTTCGCCCTGCTCACCTTCGTCTGCCTGGGCGCCGCGATCTGGCTCGGCATCCGCCGGCCCATGGTCGTCACCATCGCGGCCATGTTCATCAGCGCCTGGGTCATGCGGATGTTCATCGCCTCGCACATGTACGAGACGCAGACCGTGCAGCTCTACACCCGCACCAACAACCAGCTGCTCTACTGCGGTCTGCTGCTGTGCGCGCTGCTCGCCCACCTGGTCTCGCAGCGGATCGCCGCACGCCGCACCGCCGAGGAGGCCGCGGACACGGCGGCTGGCCCGGCGGGCGGCCACCGGAGCGGCTCCGGCCTGCCGGCCCGCGAGGGTGCGGTGATCGGCACCCTGTGCGCCCTGCTGCTGCTCCTGGGCACCGTCGCCTCCTCGATGGCCGACCGCTACATGCCGGCCCAGGACGGCACGTACCGGATCCTGCCCTACGTGTCGCACACGATCACCGAGCAGGACGGCAGCTGCCCGAAGTTCGCCCCCGGCGGCACATGCTCCAAGGACGGCGACCAGAGCTGGCTGGGCTACGTCCGATGACCCGGGGGAACAGATGATCTCCGCACTGACGCGGCTGGCCGACTGGTCCGCCCGGACGCCCAAGCGCCTCTGGGCGGTCTCGTTCGCCCTCTTCCTCACCCTCGCCGGCTCCTGGGCCGCGGCGTCGCCCATCGGCAGCTCCCCGGACGAGCACGCGCACTTCATCCGCGCCGCCGCCGTAGCCCGGGGCCAGATCGGCGGACCCGAGGTGATGGTCCCCCACTACGTCGCGGGCATCGAGGGCGAGTTCGCCGAGACCGGCGTGCAGCTCCCGGAGTGGTACAAGCAGCTCCCGTCGCTGCACGAGTGCTACTCCTGGCACGAGGACGAGCCCGCCTCCTGCGCGCCCTCGATCGGGAGCTCCGAGAAGACCGTCCAGGTCACCACCGCCGCCGGCCGCTACCACCCCGCGTACTACCTGGCGACCGGCTGGCCGAGCCTGCTCGTCGACGGCCCCGAGGGGCTGTACCTGATGCGCCTGATGTCGGCGCTGCTCTGCTCGGCCCTGCTGGCCGGCGCCGTGGTCACGGCCGCCGAGTGGCGGCGCCGCTCCCTGGCCGTGCTGGGCGTGTTCGCCGCGGCCACACCGATGGCCCTGTACATGGCGGGCATGGTCAATCCCAGCGGCGGTGAGATCGCCGCCGGCGTCCTGGTGTGGACGGCACTGCTGTCGATCACGATGTCGCCCGACCCGGGGCTGCTCAACCGCCGGCTGGCCCGGCTCGGCATCGGCGGTCTGGTACTGATCAACATCAGGCCGCTCGGGCTGATCTGGTTCGCCGGGGCACTGGTCTTCGGTCTGCTGCTGGCGCGCCGGCGCGGTCTGCTGGGCTCGGTTCTGCGCCGCAAGGCCGTCTGGCTGTGGACCGTGCTGCTGGGCGCCGCCTCGGCCGGGGCGCTGCTGTGGGCGCGTGCGCACCCGGACAACTCGGTGATCGACATCCCGGACAGCCTCACCACCGTGACGGCCGCCAAGCGGACGCTCGGCAACACCGCGACCTACGTCCAGCAGATGCTCGGCTACTTCGGCTGGCTGGACACCCCTGCGCCCGCCCTCACCTGGGAGGTCTGGCTGGGCGTGATCGCCGCGCTCGTCGTGCTGGCGCTCGCCTACGGCCGCTTCCGCGAGACGCTGGCCGTCCTCGGCATGCTGGTGGGCATCGTGCTGCTGCCGGTGGTCGCCCAGGCCTCGCAAGCGGAGAAGATCGGCATGGTGTGGCAGGGCCGCTACCTGCTGCCGTTCGCCGTGGGTCTGCCGCTGATGGCGGTGCTGATCTGCGCGAGCCGGGCACCCGACCGGGGCTTCCCGTGGCGCAGGCTGGTCGGCTTCGCCGCCGCCGGGCTCACGCTCGCGAACGTGGCGGCCTTCTTCTGGACGCTGCGGCGGTTCGCGGTCGGCACCTCGGCCTCCTGGGTGCCCTCGCCCGCGCACTGGGCCCCGCCCGGCGGCTGGGTGCTGTGGACCGGCGTGTACGCCGTGGCCGCGCTGGCCCTGCTCGTGCTGGCGCTGCAGTCGGACCGCGTACCGGCCCCCGGCGGGCACGCGGATTCCGACGGCTCCCGCTCCGGGCGGCATTCGCGCGTTCCCGAGTTCCTCTGACGGAGTCCGGCTGACCCGGCCCCCGGGCCCCCGTACCGGGGGTGCGGGGGCCGGGTCCGTTCAGGCGCCGATCTCCGCCGTCACCACCGAGGGGGTGCGGTCGTCCGCCTCGGCCAGCAGTTCCCCGCCCGGCGCCCAGACGGCGGCGCCGCCGCAGCCCGTCCAGGGCCCGGCCGGGCCGACGTGGTTGGCGAGCACGACGTACAGCCCGTGGTCCTTCGCGATGCCGGGATAGACGTCGGCGCGCTCCCGTATCCCGTTGCCCGTCCCGTACAGGGAGCTGGCCAGGTGCACCCGGCAGCCGTCCGCCGCGCCCCGGCCGGGCAGTTCCGGGAAGTGGTTGTCGTAGCAGACGCCCAGCGAGAAGCGGATCCCCCCGAGCTCGAAGCGCCCGTCGCCGCTGCCGGCCAGGAAGACGTCCTTCTCCTGCTCGTAGAGGTGCTGCTTCGCGTACGTGGTCACGAGTGTGCCGTCCGCGTCGTGGACCAGCGTCGCCAGCGCCGGGAGGGGGCCGCCGGTGCGCAGCGCGACGTTGACCGCGGTGGCGACGCCGGCCGAGCGCACCGGGTCCAGGCGGAGGTCGTCGGGCTCCATCCAGAGTCCGGGATCGGCGGCCAGCGCCCCCAGTTCGTAGCCGGTGAGCGTGAGCTCGGGGAACACCACCAGGGCGGCGCCCTCCTCGCGGGCCCGGACGGCGAGGGCGGCCGCCCGCTCGGCGTTGGCGCGGACGTCGGCGGGGACACAGGTCAGTTGGGCTGCGGCGATCTTCATGGGCTCAGCATCCCAAGCGCCACCCGCCGCTAGGCGACTTCCGGTCCGCGCAGCAGGGTGAGGAAGGACCGGAAGGCGCCGGGCATGTCCACCGACTCCGGGGCCAGCAGCCACTGGTACTGGAGGCCGTCCATGACCGCCGTCAGCAGCGGCGCCGCCTGCTCCGGGGTCAGCCCCGAGGGCAGGCGCTCGCCGAACTCGGCGCGCAGGACCGAGGCCATCTCCGCGCGGACCTGGGCGTAGCGCTCGGTGAAGAACGCGCGGGCCGGGTGCCCGTCGGTGACGCTCTCGCCCAGCAGCGCCGAGAAGGTCTGCACGATGCCCGGGCGCATGGCGTTGTAGTCCACCAGCGAGGCCAGCAGGTCGAGGCGCCAGGTGTCGGCCGCGGCGCGCGAGCCGCCGCCCGTGTCCCACCGGTCGCGCTCCTCCAGGACCGCGACGAGCAGCGCCTCCTTGGTCGGGAAGTAGTGCAGCAGCCCCTGCTGCGTCAGGCCCACGCGCTCCGCGACCGTGCCCAGGGCCGCGCCCCGGTACCCGCGCTCCGCGATCACCTCGACGGCGGCCCTCAGGATCTCCCCGCGCCGCTCCTCGCTCCTCGCCCTGGCCATCGACCGGCACCCCTTCTCCGCCCACACCTGTCAGCAGGACCGTACGGCACGAGAGTTATCACGAACGGGTCACGAACCTTACCGTCCTACAGGTATCGGGTCCACGATGGGGCGACCACCGGGTCACCGCACCGCACCCTGTGCAACGCACGCACGCACCGCATCTCGCACAGCGCACCGCACCGCACCCACCGCACCCGCACGCACCGCACCCCACGAGGAGGCACGGCCGTGACCGATGCCGATCAGGTCCGCGAAGACGCCGTAGAAGCGGCACTCGGAAAGCTCGATCTCGACACCAAGGCCCGCCTCCTGGCCGGCCAGGACATGTGGTCCCTGCCCGCGCTGCCGGAGATCGGGCTGAGGTCCCTGGTCATGTCCGACGGCCCCATCGGGGTGCGCGGCGTGCGCTGGACCGCCGCCGACCCGTCCGTCGCCCTGCCCTCACCGACCGCGCTCGCCGCCGCCTGGGACCCGGAGCTCGCCCGCCGCGCCGGCCGGCTCCTCGCGCAGGAGGCCCGCCGCAAGGGCGTGCACGTCCTGCTCGCGCCCACCGTCAACCTGCACCGCTCCCCGCTCGGCGGACGGCACTTCGAGTGCTACTCCGAGGACCCCTACCTCACCGGAGCCGTCGGCAGCGGCTACGTCAGCGGTGTCCAGGACGGCGGGGTCGCCACCACCGTCAAGCACTTCGTCGGCAACGACGCCGAGACCGACCGCTTCACCGTCGACAGCGTCATCGCCCCGCGCCCGCTGCGCGAGCTGTACCTGGCGCCCTTCGAGGCCATCGTCGCCAACGCCCACCCGTGGGGCATCATGACCGCCTACAACCAGGTCAACGGCACCACGATGACCGAGCACCGCCACCTCGTGAACGAGGTCCTGCGCGGCGAGTGGGGCTTCGACGGCTGCAACATCTCCGACTGGACGGCCGCCCGCTCCACCGCCGGCGCCATCGAGGGCGGCACGGACGTCGCCATGCCCGGCCCGACCACCGTCTACGGCCCCGCCCTCACCGAGGCCGTCCGGGCGGGTGAGGTCCCCGAGTCCGCCGTGGACGCGGCGGTGCGCAACGTGCTGCGCCTGGCCGCCCGCGTCGGCCTGCTGGACGGCGCCCCCGCCGTCGTCGCCGAGCCCCCGGCCCCCGTCGACGGCCAGGCGCTGGCCCGCGAGCTCGCCGCGCGCGGCTTCGTCCTCGTCCGCAACGAGGCCGTGTCCGGCGGGGCACCGGCCCTGCCCCTCGACACCGGCCGGACGGTGGCCCTCGTCGGCTCCGCCGCCCGCGACGCCCGCGTCCTCGGCGGCGGCTCCGCCACCGTCTTCCCCGAGCGGATCGTCTCCCCGCTCGACGGGCTCGCCGCCGCCCTGCCGCAGGGGGCGCTGACCTTCGCCGTCGGCGCCGACCCCTGCGACGAACCGGTCCCCGCCGACAAGGGCTTCGAGCTGCGCGCCGTCTGCCGCGACGCGTCCGGCACCGTCCTCGGCGAGGGCGGCCTGCCGACCGGCCAGGTCCAGTGGATCGGCGACGACCTGCCCGAGGGGGCCTCGTACGAGACGATGGCGAGCATCGAGGTCACCGGCACGTTCCTGCCGCGCGAGAGCGGCGAGCACCTCTTCGGCACTCGGGGGCTGGGCGCCTTCGCCCTCGCCGTCGGCGGGGAGACCCGCTGGGAGGGCGTCCAGGAGATGGGCGACGAGGCCGACCCCTTCGAGGCCTTCCTCGGCGCCCCCAGCGAGCGCGCCCGGGTCGCCCTCACCGAGGGGGAGCCGGTCGAGGTGTCGCTGACCTACCGGCTCCCCGACCTGAGCGCGCTGCCGCTCCGGGCGGTCATGTTCTCGCTGCTCCACCTCGGCCCGCGCCGCGATGCCGACGAGCTGATCGCGGAGGCCGTGGCGGCCGCCCGCGCCGCGGACACCGCCGTCGTGGTCGTCGCCACCACCGAGCGGGTGGAGTCCGAGGGCTTCGACCGCAAGGACCTCCGGCTGCCGGGCCGCCAGGACGACCTGGTCCGCGCCGTCGCCGCCGCCAACCCGAACACCGTGGTCGTGGTCAACGCCGGTTCCCCCGTCGAGCTCCCGTGGCGCGAGGAGGTCGCCGCCGTGCTGCTCACCTGGTTCCCCGGGCAGGAGGGCGGGGCCGCGCTGGCCGACGTACTCCTCGGCGACGCGGAGCCGGGCGGGCGGCTGCCCACGACCTGGCCGGCGGAGTCCGCCGACGCCCCGGTCATCGAGGTCGTCCCCACCGAGGGGCGCCTGGAGTACCGCGAGGGCCTCTTCATCGGCTACCGGGCGTACGAGAAGCACGCCGTCGCCCCCGCCTTCCCCTTCGGGCACGGACTCGGCTACACCGACTGGGCCTACGAGTCCCTGGAAGCCACCGCCGACACGGTCCGGGTGCGCCTGACCAACACCGGGAGCCGGCCGGGCCGCGAGGTCGTCCAGGTCTACCTGGCTCCCGTCGCCGACGCCGTCGAGCGCCCGGCGAGCTGGCTGGCCGCCTTCGCGGGCGCGGTGGCCGACCCGGGCGAGAGCGTCGAGGTGGAGATCCCGCTGCCCGCCCGGACCTTCGAGATCTGGGACGAGGGGAGCGGCGGCTGGCGGCGGATCAGCGGTACGTACGAGGTCCGCGCGAGCCACGCGCACGGCGACACGCGGCTGACGGCCGTGCTCTCTCTCGCATGACACGCCCGATGGCCGGAAATGACCCCTCCTGAGGCCACCAAGAGCAGGATCGGGGGCGGGCCCTGACACCCGCCCCCGGTCCGTCCGGCTACCGGGGCGGCTCGGCCGCGGTCACCTGGCGGTGCGCCAGCTCCGCCAGCCGCGCCTGGCCGTCCCTGCCCGGATGGAACCAGTCCCAGCGGCTCAACTGATCCGCCGAGAAGGGGTACTGGAACACCGCGCCGCCGTCGTAGCGGCACAGCGGGTCCTTCGCGCAGACCTCGCGCAGCACTTCGTTGTACTCGACCACCCGCGCCCGCACCTGCTCCCGCCGGGCCGTCGCCCCCGTCGCCGCGGACAGCGGGTCGGCGAGCATCGACTGGCAGATGCCGAGCTTCCAGACCTGCCGGACCATCGGGCTGTCCTTGCCCTGCTCCCACAGCCGTTGGAGGTCGGGCACGCTGGAGACGTACACCTGGGTGGAGGGGGACGCGGCCCGCAGTCCCGCGAGGGCCGTCTCGAAGCCCGCCCTGAACTCCGCCACCGGGGTCATGGAGGAAGCGGTGGGCCGGCAGGCGTCGTTCGAGCCCACCATCACCGTGACCAGGTCGGGCGCGTGTCCGGCGGCCGCCGTCAGCTGCGCCGGCAGGTCCGCCATCCGGGAGCCGGTCACCGCGTAGTTCCAGCTGCGGGTCGGCGCCGCGGCGTCCCCGAGCAGCCGGCTGGCGAGCGAGCGGACCGCCGGGTCGTTCCCGGTGGCCCAGGAGACCTCCGGGCAGTCGGCCAGTACCGAACAGGCGTCGAAACCCCGTGTGATGGAGTCGCCCACGGCGGCGATCGAGGTGGGCTCGGTGTTCCAGCGCGGTGCGGCCTGCGCGCCGCGCTCGCCCTCCGCGCCCGGTCCGCCCGACGAGCACCCGGCCACCGACCCGGTCAGCAGTGCGACCGCGGTGCCCGCACCCGCGAGCGTGCGGCGCGCGCGACGGCGCGGAGCGGTGGTGCGCATCGGAATGGGTCCCCTTCGTGTCACCCCGTCATCGTTCGGGGGCGTCCTGCTGAGTGAAAGCTCTGTGTTTACGGGCTTTGGAGCGACCGTACGTCACACCATGACCCCTGACTCACGGTAGCTTTTTCCCGTGGCGTTTCGGCCGCAGGTCCCATTGCGCAATGTCCAAAAATTTCCGTTACATTACATCACGTCACATACTGTCCGTTTTCTGGAGTTTATTCCCGACCTCGTCCCAGACTGGAGGTCCCGGTGACGACACGTGGAGTTCTGTACGTGCATTCCGCGCCGCGCGCGCTCTGCCCGCACGTGGAATGGGCTGTTGCGGGCGTGCTCGGGGTGCGGGTGAACCTCGACTGGATCAGGCAGCCCGCTTCCCCCGGCACCTGGAGAGCCGAGTTCTCCTGGCAGGCCGAGGCCGGCACCGCCTCGAAGCTTGCCTCCGCGCTGCGCGGCTGGCACCTGCTGCGCTTCGAAGTGACCGCGGAACCCTGTCCGACCGCCGAGGGCGAGCGCTACAGCTCCACCCCCGAGCTCGGCATCTTCCACGCCGTCACCGGCATGCACGGAGACATCCTCATCCCGGAGGACCGGTTGCGCGCCGCCCTCGCCCGGTCCGCGCGCGGCGAGACCGACCTGGAGGCGGAGATCGCCAAACTGCTCGGCAAGCCGTGGGACGACGAGTTGGAGCCCTTCCGCCACGCGGGCGAGGGAGCTCCGGTGCGCTGGCTCCACCAGGTCGTCTGACCCCCCCGGTAGGAAAGGGCCCCGCCGAAAGGGCCCCGCCGAAAAGGGCCCCGCCCGGCGACTGCCGAGCGGGGCCCTTCGTACACGCGTCAGACGCTTCGGAACGCCAGGGTCACGTTGTGACCGCCGAAGCCGAAGGAGTTGTTGATCGCGGAGATCGGACCGTCGGCCGGCAGCTTGCGGGGCTCGCCGCGCACGATGTCCGCGTCGATGTCGTCGTCCAGGTCGTCGACGTTGATCGTCGGCGGGGCCAGCCGGTTGTACAGCGCCAGCACGGTCGCGACCGTCTCGATGCCGCCCGCGCCACCCAGCAGGTGACCGGTCATCGACTTGGTCGCGGAGATCGCGATGTGGTCGAGGTCGTCGCCCAGCACCTTGCGCAGCGCCTTCAGCTCGGCCGTGTCACCCTGCGGAGTGGACGTGGCGTGCGCGTTCAGGTGGACCAGCTCGGCCGGGTCGAGACCCGTGTTGTCGAGCAGGTTGCGCACCGCGGCCGCGACACCGCGGCCGGTCGGCTCCGGCTGCGCGATGTGGTGGCTGTCGGCGGACAGGCCCTGGCCCAGCACCTCGCAGTACACCCGGGCGCCGCGCGCGGCGGCGTGCTCGGCGGACTCCAGGACCACGACGCCGGCGCCCTCACCGAGGACGAAGCCGTCACGGCCCTTGTCGTACGGGCGCGAAGCCTGCTCGGGGTGCTCGTTGTTCTTGGACATCGCCATCATGTTGGCGAACGCGGCGATGGGCAGCGGGTGGATCGCCGCCTCGGTGCCGCCCGCGACGACCACGTCGGCGCGGCCGGTACGGATCATCTCCACGGCGTAGCCGATGGCCTCGGCACCGGACGCGCACGCGCTGACCGGAGTGTGCACACCGGCCTGGGCGTTGACCTCCAGGCCGACGTTGGCCGACGGGCCGTTCGGCATCAGCATGGGAACGGTGTGCGGGGAGACCCGGCGCACACCCTTCTCCTTCAGTACGTCGTACTGGTCGAGCAGGGTCGTGACGCCGCCGATGCCGGAGGCGATGACCGTGCCCAGACGGTCGGGCGCGATGAAGGCGCCCGTCTGGGTCTCCTCACCGGCCGGAGCCGTGTAGCCGGCGTCGGCCCACGCCTCGCGGGCCGCGATGACGGCGAACTGCGCCGAGCGGTCGAGCTTGCGGGCCAGCGGCCGGGGGAGCACCTCGCTCGGGTCCACGGCGGCCGGTGCGGCGATACGGACCGGGAGTTCGGCGAAGCGCTCGCCCTCCAGGGGCTTTACGCCGGAACGGCCGGCGAGCAGACCTTCCCAGGTCGAAGCGCTGTCGCCACCCAGCGGAGTGGTTGCGCCGATACCGGTGACGACCACGGTGCGATTGGTCGGGCTCACAGGAATTCTTTCTCCACGTCTCAGGGGGTGCTGAATTGTCACGGCGCCACCGCCAGGTGGCGACAAACGCTCGTCAGGCTCAGGCCTGGTGCTTCAGGATGTACTCGGCGGCGTCGCCGACCGTCTTGAGGTTCTTGACGTCCTCGTCCGGGATCTTGACGTCGAAGCGCTCTTCGGCGGCGACGACGACCTCGACCATGGACAGGGAGTCGACGTCGAGGTCGTCGGTGAACGACTTCTCGATCTGGACGTCCTCGGTCGGGATGCCGGCGATCTCGTTGACGATCTCGGCGAGACCGGCGACGATCTCTTCCTGGGTGGCGGCCATGTGGCGCTCCTTCTCTGGGTAACTGGAATTCAGGACGGGAAGTGGATCCCGGCCCTAGGGGAGGGTAACGACCGTCGCGGCGTAGACGAGCCCCGCCCCGAAGCCGATGACGAGCGCGGTGTCGCCGCTCTTCGCCGCGCCGGTCGCCAGGAGCCGCTCCATAGCGAGCGGGATCGAGGCGGCCGAGGTGTTGCCGGTGGTCTCCACGTCGCGGGCGACCGTGACGTGATCCGGCAGCTTCAGAGTCTTCACCATCGAGTCGATGATCCGCATGTTTGCCTGGTGCGGAATGAAGACGTCCAGGTCTTCGGCGGTGATCCCGGCGGCGTCCAGCGCCTGCTGGGCCACCTTGGCCATCTCGAAGACGGCCCAGCGGAAGACCGCCTGGCCCTCCTGCGTGATGGCCGGGAACTTCTCGCCGCCGTCCTTGCCGAGGTACTCGTCCCACGGCACGGTCTGCTTGATGGTCTCGGACTTGTCGCCCTCGGAACCCCACACCGTGGGGCCGATGGCGGGCTCGTTCGAAGGGCCGACGACCACGGCGCCCGCACCGTCACCGAACAGGAAGGCCGTTGCGCGGTCCTCCAGGTCGGTCAGGTCCGAGAGCCGTTCCACGCCGATGACCAGGACGTACTCGGCGGAACCTTCCACCACCAGACCCTTGGCCAGGGTCAGGCCGTAGCCGAAGCCGGCGCAGCCGGCGGAGATGTCGAACGCGGCGGGCTTGCCCGCGCCGATCCGGTGCGCGATGTCGGTCGCGACGGCCGGGGTCTGCTTGAAGTGCGAGACCGTCGAGACGATCACGGCACCGATCTGCTCGGGGGAGACCCCGGCATCGGCCAGCGCCTTCCCGGAGGCCTCCACGGACATCGCGGAGACCGTTTCCTGGGGGGAGGCCCAGTGCCGCGTCGCGATTCCGGAGCGGGAGCGGATCCACTCGTCGGACGAGTCGATCGTCTCCAGGATGACCTCGTTGGGCACCACACGGATCGGACGGTAACCGCCGACCCCGAGGATGCGGGCGTACGGGGAGCCCTTGGCCGGCTTGATCTTGGACATGCGGTGTTCGGCTCCTTCTCTCAGGCCGCGTGCTCGGCTACGAGCGCCGCGGCCTTGTCGAGATCGTCCGGGGTCTTCAGCGCCACGCTCGGTACTCCCTTGAGCGCGCGCTTGGTCAGACCCGTCAGGGTGCCACCGGGGCAGAGCTCGATGATCCCCGTGACGCCCAGTGCGGCGAACGTCTCCATGCACAGGTCCCAGCGGACCGGATTCGCGACCTGGCCCACCAGTCGGGCGACGACGTCGGCGCCCGCGGTGACGACGAGGCCGTCCTTGTTCGAGACGTACTTCAGCGCCGGGTCCGCCGGGGCGAGGGCCTCGGAGGCCTTCGCCAGCGTCGCGACCGCCGGGGTCATGTGGTGCGTGTGGAACGCGCCCGCGACCTTGAGGGCGACGACCTTCATGGAACCTTCGGGCTTCTCGGCCTCCAGGGAGGCGATCTGCTCCATGGTGCCGGCGGCCACGATCTGGCCGGCGCCGTTGATGTTGGCCGGGGTCAGCCCCAGCTTCTCCAGGTGCGCGACGACCACGTCGCGGTCACCGCCGAGGACGGCGGCCATACCCGTCTCGGTGACGGCGGCGGCCTCGGCCATCGCCAGACCGCGGGTCCGTACGAAGGACAGCGCGTCGGCCTCGGAGAACACGCCGGCGTAAGCGGCGGCGGTGATCTCGCCGACGCTGTGACCGGAGACCGCGCCGAACGCCGCGGGCGAACCCAGCGCCGAGGCGGACAGCAGACCGGCGGCGACCAGCAGCGGCTGGGCCACGGCCGTGTCGCGGATCTCGTCGGCGTCGGCGTGCGTGCCGTAGTGGGCAAGGTCGAGCCCGATGGCGTCCGACCAGGCGGCGACGCGGTCAGCGGCACCGGGGAGGTCGAGCCAGGGAGTCAGGAAGCCGGGCGTCTGAGCGCCTTGGCCGGGAGCGACGAGTACGAGCACCCTCACACTCTCTCTTGTGGATGGTCCCTGCCGCCCGTGGGGACAGGGACGAAGAACCGTCGGGGTAATTGTTGATGTCCGACAAAAGTCTAGGACTGCGGATCTCCGTCGGCCAGACGCCCCAGGATCAGGGCGATCCGCAGTGTGAACGCGGAGCGCACATCGGAAGGAGACCATCCGGTGACGTCGGTCACACGTCGGAGCCGGTACCGCACCGTGTTGGGGTGCACGAACAGCATCCGGGCCGCCCCTTCGAGGCTGCTGGCCTGCTCCAGGTAGACGCTCAGCGTCTCCAGCAGAGCCGACCCCGCCTCCTCCAGCGGTCTGTAGATCTCCTCCACCAACTGCTCCCGCGCCGCCGGATCCGAGGCGATCGCGCGCTCCGGGAGGAGATCGTCCGCCAGGACGGGGCGCGGAGCGTCCTGCCACGCCGTACAGGCCTTGAGACCGGCCGCGGCGGCCTGCGCCGACTTCGTCGCGTTCAGCAGGTCGGGCACCACCGGCCCGGCCACCACCGGACCGGCCGCGAACGGCCCGATCAGGGATTTCGCCACCTGCATCGGGTTGTCGCTGCCGCCGGCGATGACGACCAGTCGGTCCCCGAGCACGCCCGTGAGCACTTGGAGCTTGTGATGGCGGGCCGCCCGCCGGATCGCCTCGACCGTCAGCTCGCTGTCACCCTCCGGAGCGGTGCCCAGCACCACGCACACGTGCTCCGGCGAGTTCCAGCCGAGCGCGGCCGCCCGGGACAGGGCGCCCTCGTCGGCCTCACCGGACAGCACCGCGTTGACCACGAGCGACTCCAGCCGGGCGTCCCACGCCCCGCGCGCCTCGGCGGCCTGCGCGTACACCTGGGCCGTCGCGAAGGCGATCTCCCGGGCGTACACCAGCAGCGCCTCGCGCAGGATCGACTCGTCGCCGGGGGCCGCCACCTCCTCGATCGCGGTCTCCATGACCTCGATCGTGGTGCGGACCATCTCGACGGTCTGCCGCAGCGTGATGGCCCGCGTCAGTTCGCGCGGAGCCGTACCGAACACGTCCGTGGAGATCGCCTGCGGGGTCTCCGGGTGCCGGAACCACTCCGTGAACGCGGCGATGCCGGCCTGCGCCACCAGGCCGATCCAGGACCGGTTCTCCGGGGGCATCGCCCGGTACCACGGCAGGGTCTCGTCCATCCGCGCGATCGCGTTCGCGGCGAGCCGACCGGAGGACTTCTCCAGCCGGCGCAGCGTCGCGGTGTGCGGATGCGCGGGCACGGGATGCGCGGGATGTGTCGCGGGGGAATGCTCACGTTCGGGTTGAGGCACGTGACAAGACTGCCTTATCGGGACGGCTGCGCGGAGTCCGGTCCCGGACCGTCACCGCCCCCGGGGCTACGGTTGCCCCCATGATTGATGTACGTCGCGGCACGGACCGGTACGAGGGCGGGGATCCGGCGAGCGGGATCTCCACCCGGCACGCCTTCTCCTTCGGATCCTCCTACGACCCGGACAACGTCCGCTTCGGCCCGGTCCTGGCCTGCAACGAGGAGACCCTCGCCGCCGGCGCCGGGTTCGACGAGCACCCCCACAGCCACACCGAGATCGTCACCTGGGTGATCGAGGGCGAGCTCACCCACCAGGACAGCACCGGACGCTCCGCCCTGGTCCGGGCCGGAGACGTCCAGCGCCTGGGCGCCGGCTCCGGGGCCCGGCACGTCGAGCGCAACGACGGCGCCGGCCGGCTGCGCTTCGTACAGACCTGGCTCGCGCCACTCGCCGCCGGCGGCGAGCCCACGTACGAGGTGGTCGAGGCCGTCGCCGACGGCACGCCCTACCAGGTCCCCGCGGCCGGCGCCGTGCTCCACGTCCGCCGGCCGGGCGCGGGCGAGCGGGTCCCCGTACCGGCGGCGGAGCGCGTGTACCTGCACGTGGTGCGCGGGGACCTGCGCCTGGACGGGGCGGAGCTGGGCCCCGGGGACTCGGTCCGGATCACGGGCGAGGCGGGCCTGGAGGTCGTCGCCGGCTCCCCCGGGGAACTGCTGATCTGGGAACTGCCGGGCTGAGCCCGCGGCTCAGACCCGGCCGCCGGAGGCCAGCTCGGCCAGGACCGCGTCGGTGAACGGCGGCCAGGCCGCCACGGCCCACGGGCCGAACGGGCGGTCCGTCAGCACCACGCACGCGGCGCGGGCCTGCGGGTCCACCCACAGGAAGGTGCCGGCCTGCCCGAAGTGGCCGAAGGTGCGGGGCGAGGACGAGGCGCCCGTCCAATGCGGGGACTTGCCGTCGCGGATCTCCAGGCCCAGCCCCCAGTCGTTGGGCGACTGGTGCCCGTACCCCGGCAGGACGCCCTTGAGCCCGGGCTGGACCACCGAGGTGGCTTCGGCGACCGTACGGACGTCCAGCAGCCGGGGCGCCTGCAGTTCGGCGGCGAAGCGGGCGAGGTCCGAGGCGGTGGACACGCCGTCCTTGGCGGGCGAACCCTCCAGCGTCGTCGCCGTCATGCCCAGCGGCTCGAAGACCGCCTGGTGCAGGTACTCGGCGAAGGGGATGCCGGTGGCCTTCGCGATGTGGTCCCCGAGCACCTCGAAACCGGCGTTCGAGTACAGCCGGCGCTGCCCGGGCGGGGCCGTCGCCCGGTGCTCGTCGAAGGCCAGGCCGCTGGTGTGCGCGAGCAGGTGACGGACCGTGGAGCCCTCGGGTCCGGCCGGCTCGTCCAGCTCGATCGCCCCCTCCTCGTACGCGACGAGGGCGGCGTACGCGGCGAGCGGCTTGGTCACCGAGGCCAGCGCGAAACGGTGCCCGACGGCACCGTGGGAGCCGGCCGCGGTCCCGTCGGCGCGCACCACGGCCGCCGCGGCGGTCGGCACCGGCCAGGTCTCGATGATCCGCAGACTTTCCATGCCGTTGACGGCCTCCACGCTCTCCATGCGGCCGAGCCTACTTGCTTCGAGTGCACTCCAGGGTTTTAGCGTGGGGGCCATGAGCCAGAGCCTGGCGCGGACGCGCTACACGATCAGCGAGGTCGAGGCCCGGACCGGTCTGACCCAGCACACCCTGCGCTGGTACGAGCGGATCGGCCTGATGCCGCACGTGGACCGCTCCCACTCGGGACAGCGGCGCTTCAGCGACAAGGACCTCGACTGGCTGGCCCTCGTGGGCAAGCTGCGCGCCACCGGCATGTCGGTGGCGGACATGGTCAGGTACGCGGAACTGGTCCGCGCGGGCGAGCACACCTTCGACGAGCGCCGCGAGCTCCTGGAGCGCACGCGGCGCGACGTGCGGGCGCGGATCGCGGAGCTGACGGACGCGCTCGGGGTTCTGGACCACAAGATCGGCACGTACGCGATGAGAACGAGCTCGGGGAAGGCAGCGCGATGACGGAGAACGGCAGCGGCGGCACCAGGATCGAGCAGGTCGAACTGGGCCGGGGCGGCCCCCTGGTCGGCGTCCAGGGCCTGGGTTGCATGGGCATCAGCGAGTTCTACGGACAGACGGACGAGAAGGCGGCCCACGAGACCCTGGACGCCGCGCTGGCCGCCGGGGTCACCCTCCTCGACACGGCGGACGCCTACGGCCGGGGGCGCAACGAGGAGTTCCTCGCCCCGTTCGTGGCCGCCCACCGGGACGAGATCACCCTGGCGACGAAGTTCGCGATAGAACGCACCGACGACCCGGCGTACCGGGGCATCCGCAACGACCGCGCGTACGTCCGGCAGGCCGTCGAGGGCAGCCTGCGCCGGCTCGGCGTCGACGTCATCGACCTGTACTACATGCACCGGCGCGACCCCGCCGTGCCGCTCGCCGAATCGGTGGGCGCCATGGCGGAGCTGGTGCGGGAGGGCAAGGTGCGCCACCTGGGGCTCAGCGAGGTCACCGGCGCGGAGCTGCGCGAGGCGCACGCCGTGCACCCCGTCGCGGCGCTCCAGTCGGAGTGGTCGCTGTTCAGCCGGGACGTGGAGCGCAGCGCGGTGGCCGCGGCGGCGGACCTGGGTGTGGCCCTCGTGCCCTACTCGCCGCTGGGGCGGGGATTCCTGACGGGCTCCTTCGCCGACGCGGGCAAGGACCTCTCGGAAGGCGACTTCCGCCGCTTCCAGCCCCGGTTCACCGGCGACAACGCGAAGGCCAACGCCGAACTGCTCGCCCCGGTGCGGCAGGTCGCCGAGGCGCACGGGGCCAGCCCCGCGCAGATCGCCCTGGCCTGGGTGCAGCAGCGGGCGCGGGTGCACGGGCTGACCGTGGTCCCGATCCCGGGCACCCGCAGGGCCGAGCGCCTCGCGGAGAACGCGGCGGCGACCCGGATCACCCTCTCCGCGGCGGAGCTGGCCCTGCTGGAGCCGATCGCCGCCCGGGTCGCGGGGGACCGCTACCCGGACATGAGCTTCACCGCGGTGGCCCGCGAGGCCTGAGCGCGGACGGTACGGGGCGCCCGCGCCCGGAGCCCTCAGGAGTCCGGTGCCTCGGAGGCGAACCGGGCGCGCAGCGTCCCGTACTCGGCGTCCGTCAGCAGGCCCGCGCCGTGCAGCTCGCTCAGGTGCCGCAGCCGCTCGTCGCCGCAGCGGCCGTCCGCTCCGGCCGCGGCGCGGGCCGGGGGCACCGAGCCGACCGGGGTACGGCCGCGCAGTCCCTGCAGGACGGCCGCGGCGAACGGCAGCGACTCGTGCACCGACCCGTACCCGACGCCGAAGACCGCCGCCGCGAGGTCGTGGTCGGGGCGCGGGTCGGCGGCGCTCTGCCCGGGATCCCGAAGCAGGAGCCGCAGGTGGCCGCCGGGGCCTTCGGGGGAGCGCCACTCGACGCCCGTCACGTCGGAGAGCGGGTAACGCTGGTCGCACGCCTTCCACTTGGTGCTGGTGGCGCCGGTCCGGGACCAGTGGAAGGTGACGGCCGTTCCGTCGAAGGCCACCCGGGCGTCGTACGCCTTCAGCTGCACCGGCGGTCGCGGGACCTCGACGAGGAAGCGCGCGGCGGGCTCGGCGGCCTCCGCGCCCAGGCGGGAGCGGACCGCTTCGGCGAACGCCTCGGCCTGTCCGGCCCGGCCGCCCGGCAGCACGAGCCGGTACGGGTCGCACGTGTCCTTCAACTGCCCGGCGGCCGCCTCCATCAGCGGATCCGCCCCCGGCCGGGGCACGGCGCGCAGCACGACGGTGTCGCGTTTCCCTCCGCTCACGGTCACCCCGGACACCGCTTCCAGGGGGATTTGGCGCGAGCCCAGGGCCTGAAGGAGTCTCGGCGTCCTCGGCGTTCTCATCCCCCGTGCGAAGCGGATGAGCACCGAGTCCGAGTCGAACTCCCAGACGGCATGATTTCCGGCCAGTACGTCACCCATGCGGCACATGGTAAAGGGAGGCACCCTCGCGCGTCCCCTTCGTCGGGGAGACCGGATTTCCGGTCATGACACGCGTCAGTCCTGCTCCGCTCCGGAAATTTCCCTGCGGCAGGCGTCGTCGCCGGTCGCGCACACCAAGGAACCGAAGGCGCCGGTTCCGATCTTCGCGAAGTTCTCCACGGAGCCCGTACCTGGCGCGAAATAGCCCGTGTGGCTCCCGGCCCCGGCCGAGGACAGCAGCCGCGCGCCGAACTCCGGGGACACCGGGTCCGCCCCGTGCCCCAACCCGCCGACCTCCAGGTGCGGCACGTCCGCGATCCAGTCGCCCTCGTCCCGCATGGCCCACACCCGGGCCGAGGTGTGCAGCCCGGCCACGTTCTGCGCGCGCATCCCCGGGCTGCCCGCCACCACCACGTCCGTCACCCGGGCCGGCAGGTCGCGCGCGGCCACCCCGCACACCACCGAGCCGTAGCTGTGGCAGAAGAGCGCCACGCTCGCGGCCTTCGGCAGGCTCGCGGCCAACGACTCCAGCCGGGCGGCCCCGTCGACGGCCATCCGGCCGGTGGCTGCGTCCATGCCGACCCCGGTCGGCGCGGTGTAGCCGGCCCAGGCGATCACCGCGGTCCGGCCGGCGGGCGCGGCCGCGGCCTGGGCGTCGTACAGGGACCGGGCCATGCCGACGGGGGCGGTGAAGCGGCGCTGGGTGCGCTCGAAGGTGATCGCGTCGGTGTCGACGCCCGGGACGACCACCGAGACCCGGCGGGCCCGGTCGAGGTCGCCGAAGACCTCCGCGACGCGGCCACCGCCCGTGGGGTCGAAGGCGAGGATCTGCCGGCCGGGTTCGGCGAGCGAGGCGAAGCGGTGGGCGCGGCGGGTCGCCGCGGCCCGGTCGGCCGGGGTGAGGGTGACGTCGACACTGCGGGACCGCTCCACGCGCTCGGCGAGCTCCAGCCCGCGCACGTTGGCCCGGTAGCGGGTCGGGGCGGGGACCCCGTCGAGGTTGCCGACGACGAGGGGGTAGCCGTCGGCGAGCCGGGCCCGCTGGGCTCCGTCGAGGCCGGTGAAGAAGCGGGCCACGGTCCGTGCTGGGGCGTCGGCGGCGGGCACCGGGCGGCCGTCGATCCGGGCGGCCGCCCAGGCGGCGAGGGCCGCGGTCCGCAGCGGTGTGCCGCCCTCGGGGCGGTGCACGGCGGTCCAGCCGGTGGTCGCCAGCATGACGAAGACCACCGCGAGCGCGAGCAGGACGCGCAGGGCGGCGGGGCGCGGGTCGGCGCCGCGAGCGGTGGGGTGGGCGTGGCCGGGCAGGTTCACTGGGACCAGCGTAGGAGACCGTTTCGGGGGACGGCGCGCCGGGTGACGCGGTGCACGGCCGACCGTGGGACACGGCGGCGCCGGCGGCCGTGGCGGCCGCGGCGTCCGGGCGGGCAGCGCGGCACCGGACGCGGCGGCGAACGGGATCAGCGGCCGGCGCCGGCGGTCCGGGCCCGGTCCGCCATCGGTGCGCGGCGCCAGTCCGAGGCGAGCGCCGGGCCGATCTGGTCCAGGTACGCCTCGGTCATCCGCCGGATCGCGGCCACCGTGGTGTCCTCGCCCTGCCCCCACAGCCGCCCGGTCACCCGCATCACGCCGGAGAACGCGGCCACGGCCACCCGCGGCCGCGGATCGGCGTCCACGTCCAGGCCCTCGCGGTCGGCGATCAGCCGGGAGATCCGCTCCTCCAGCTCGGTCGAGCGCCGCAGGTGCACGGCGAGCAGCGCCGGGGTGGACTCGATCAGCCGGTAACTGCGCATGTAGAGGTCGACGGGGACCACCTCGGAGATGGCCTCCTCGACGGTGTCCCAGGCGGCGAGCACCGCGCCGCGCATGGCCTCGAAGGGGCCCTCGGCCGCGGGCCGGGCGCGCAGCTCGGCCACGAAGTGCGACTCCACCAGGTCCTGCACGGCGAAGGCGACCTCCTCCTTGCTGGTGAAGTACCGGAAGAAGGTGCGCTGGGAGACGTCCACGGCGTCGGTGATCTCGTCGACGGTGGTGTTCTCGTACCCCTGGGCGATGAAGAGGAGGAGGGCGGCGCGCAGCAGCGCGTCCCGGGTGCGCCGCTTCTTGCGCTCGCGCAGCCCGGCTCCGGCTCCGGCCGGCCGCGCGGGCGGCGCCGGCCGCTGGTCGGTCATCACCGCAAAGGTCCTTCCCCAGGGATTTTCTGACGCCGAGTGAGCGGTCAGGGTACCTGTGACCGACGTGACAGAGACTGCCGTGTTGAGCCGTCTGTGAACTGTCAGTCGCTGTCACTAGCCTGTTCGCATGACTAGTCAGATCACCGTCGACGACCCGGTACCCGCCAAGGAACCGGGCTCGGCACCGGCCCGCACCGGGCTGCGCGGTCACCCCTGGCTGACCCTCTTCGCCGTCGCGATCGGCGTCATGATGGTCACCCTGGACGGCACGATCGTGGCCGTCGCCAACCCCGCCATCCAGAAGGACCTCCTCGCCTCGCTCGCCGAGGTCCAGTGGATCACCAACGGCTACCTGCTGGCCCTCGCGGTCTCCCTGATCACCGCGGGCAAGCTCGGCGACCGCTTCGGCCACCGCCAGACCTTCCTCATAGGCATCGCCGGATTCGCGGTCTCCTCCGCCGCGATCGGCCTCTCCTCGGGCGTCGAGTTCGTCATCGGCTTCCGCGTCGCCCAGGGCCTCTTCGGCGCGCTGCTGATGCCGGCCGCGCTCGGCCTCCTGCGCGCCACCTTCCCCGCCGAAAAGCTCAACATGGCCATCGGCATCTGGGGCATGGTCATCGGCGCCTCCACCGCCGCCGGACCCATCGTCGGAGGCCTGCTCGTCGAGCACGTCAGCTGGCAGTCCGTCTTCTTCGTCAATGTGCCCGTCGGCATCCTCGCCCTCGTGTTCGGCCTGTTCATCCTGGTCGACCACCGGGCCGAGAACGCCCCCCGCTCCTTCGACGCCGTGGGCATCCTGCTCCTGTCGGGCGCGATGTTCTCGCTGATCTGGGCCCTGATCAAGGCCGCCGAGTGGGGCTGGGGAGACACCAGGACACTGCTCTTCCTCGGCGCGGCCGTGGTCTGCTTCGTGCTCTTCACCGTCTGGGAGAGCAGGGTCGGCGAACCGCTGATCCCGCTGGGCATGTTCCGCTCGCTGCCGCTGTCCGCGGGCACCGTGCTCATGGTGCTGATGGCCTTCGCCTTCATGGGCGGCCTCTTCTTCGTCACCTTCTACCTGCAGAACGTGCACGGCATGAGCCCGGTCGACAGCGGCCTGCACCTCCTCCCGCTGACCGGCATGATGATCGTCGGCTCCCCGCTGGCCGGCGCCGCGATCACCAAGGTCGGCCCGCGGATCCCGCTGGTCGCCGGGATGGCCGCCACCGCCGCCGCCTGCTTCGGGATGGCCCGGCTCACCACGGACACCGGCACCCTCACCATGTCCTTCTGGTTCGCCCTGCTCGGCCTCGGCCTCGCGCCCGTCATGGTCGGCGCCACCGAGGTCATCGTCGGCAACGCCCCGCTGGAGCTGTCCGGCGTGGCCGGCGGCCTCCAGCAGGCCGCCATGCAGGTCGGCGGCAGCCTCGGCACGGCCGTCCTCGGCGCGGTCATGGCCAGTACGGTCGGCAACTCGTTCGGGGACAACTGGCGGGCGGCGCAACTGCCCCCGCTCACGCCCGAGCAGCAGGAACTCGCCGAGAAGGGCGTCCAGGTCGGCATCGCCCCGGTCCCCGAGGGCGCCCCCGAGGGGGTCGCGCGGGCGATCACCGACGTCGCGCACGACACGTTCGTGTCCGGCATGGGCACCGCCTTCACCGTCGCCGGCGCCGTCGCGGTCCTCGCCGCCGTCGTCGCCTGCTTCACCAAGCGCGGTGAGAACGCCCCGGCGGGCGCGGGCGCGGCCCACGTCTGAGACCCCGGGTGCGCCCCCGGGACCCCTGCCGGAGGCGTCAACCCCGTACGTACGACAGCCCCGCCCGAGCACTCCGGCGGGGCTGTCGCCTATCCGGATGGACCCGCCCGGCGCCTCTTCCGCCCGGCCGTCCGCGCAGGTCAGCGTGGTGTCGTCGGAGCTTCGGCAACGGTCCGGGGCCTCCGCGTCAACGAAGGAGCCGATCTGTCATGCGTACGAGGAACAGCACACGCCTCACCACGTTCCTGGCCGCCGCCGCCCTGGCCGCGACCGCCCTCGTCCCGAGCACGGCCACCGAGGCGCACGCCGCGGGTCCGCCGCTGGGTGCCTGCGCCACCGGGCAGTTGTGCGTCTGGGCGAAGCCCGAGTTCAAGGGCACCCGCCAGGTCCACGAGCTCAGCACCCTCGACATCAACAGCTGCACAGCCCTGCCGGCCGGCAAGAGCGCGCAGTCCCTCGCCAACCGGACCGGCCGCCCCGTGACGACCTACCAGTCGGCCGAATGCGCCGAGACGGGCGAGTTCCAGACCTATCCGGGGGACGGGGTCTGGCTGCCCCAGTCGCCTTACCAGGTCAGGGCCTTCAAGGTGTGGGAGAGCTAGCGGCCGGTGGGCCGGGTGCCGGTCCCGGTGCCACCACCGGCACCGGGACCGGCACCGGAACCACCACCGGTGCCGGGACACCGCTCGCGGCCCGTGCCGGGACGCCGGCCGGGTCGCGCAGCCGGGCGACCTCCGCGCGCAGCGCCCGTACCTCACCGGTCAGTTCGGCGATCGCGGCGGTCTGCGCCCGCTCCACCCGGTCGTCGCGCTCGAAGCGGGAGATGAACCAGGCCGCGATGTTCGCGGTCACCACACCGAGGAGGGCGATCCCCGACAGCATCAGCCCCACCGCGAGCACCCGACCCAGCCCGGTGGTGGGGGAGTGGTCCCCGTAGCCGACGGTCGTCATGGTCGTGAAGCTCCACCACACCGCGTCCCCGAGATTGCGGATGTTGCCCTCCGGGGCGTCCCGCTCCACGCTCAGCACCGCCAGCGAGCCGAACATCAGCAGCCCGACCACCGCCCCCGCCACATAGGTGGTCAGCCGGATCTGCGGGGCCATCCGGGCCCGGCGACCCACCAGCAGCAGCGTGGAGACCAGCCGCAGCAGCCGCAGCGGCTGGATGAGCGGCAGCAGCACCGCCGCCAGGTCCAGCCAGTGCGTCCGTACGAAAGCCTTGCGCGCAGGTGACAGCCCCAGCCGCACCAGGTAGTCGGCCGCGAACGCCCCCCACACCACCCATTCGACGACCGTGCACGCCTTGTGCACCGACGCCTGCGCGTCCGGGACGACGATCGGCACGGCGTAGGCGACGGCGAAGGCCACGGCGAGGACGAGCAGCGGAGTCTGGCTCCGCCGCTCCCACAGCAACTGGCGGGAGGGTTCCTTCATGCCGAGCATCGTAAGGAACGCGTAAACGGCAGTGGCCCCCGGCATCCGCCGGGGGCCACCTCACACCGCTGCTGCCCGCACCGCTACGCGTCGCCGCCCGCCGCGCCCGGATCGGCGGCCGCCACGTCCAGCAGCTGGTACCGGTCCACAGCCTGCTTCAGCACCGACCGGTCGATGCGGCCGTCCTTGGCGAGCTCGGTGAGCGTCGCCAGGACCACCGACTGGGCGTCGATGTGGAAGAAGCGCCGGGCCGCACCGCGGGTGTCCGCGAAGCCGAAACCGTCCGCACCCAGCGAGGTGTACCGGCCGGGCACCCACCGCGAGATCTGGTCCGGGACCGCCCGCATCCAGTCCGAGACCGCCACGAACGGACCCTGCGCACCGGACAGCTTGCGCGTCACGTAGGGGACGCGCTGCTCCTCCTCTGGATGGAGCAGGTTGTACTCCTCGGCCTCCACGGCCTCGCGCCGCAGCTCGTTCCACGAGGTCGCCGACCACACGTCCGCCTTGACGTTCCAGTCCTCGGCCAGGATCCGCTGCGCCTCCAGCGCCCACGGCACGGCCACGCCCGAGGCCAGGATCTGCGCGCCGACGGTGCCCGACGCGCCCTCCGACACCCGGTGGATGCCCTGGAGGATGCCCTCCACGTCGACGCCCGCCGGCTCGGCCGGGTGCTGGATGGGCTCGTTGTAGACGGTCAGGTAGTAGAAGACGTCCTCGGCGTCCGGTCCGTACATCCGCCGCAGGCCGTCCTGGACGATGTGCGCGATCTCGTATCCGTAGGCCGGGTCGTACGCCACGCAGCCCGGGTTCGTCGAGGCGAGCAGCTGGGAGTGACCGTCCGCGTGCTGAAGGCCCTCACCCGTGAGGGTGGTCCGGCCCGCCGTGGCGCCGAGGACGAAACCGCGCGCGAGCTGGTCGGCCATCTGCCAGAACTGGTCACCGGTGCGCTGGAAACCGAACATCGAGTAGAAGACGTAGACCGGGATCAGCGGCTCGCCGTGCGTCGCGTACGCCGAACCGGCGGCGATCAGCGAGGCCGTGCAGCCCGCCTCCGAGATGCCGTCGTGCAGCATCTGGCCGGTCGGGGACTCCTTGTACGCGAGCAGCAGGTCGCGGTCGACCGCCTCGTACTGCTGGCCCAGCGGGTTGTAGATCTTGGCGCTCGGGAAGAAGGCGTCCATACCGAAGGTCCGGTACTCGTCGGGCGCGATCAGCACGAAGCGCTTGCCGATCTCCTTGTCCCGCATCAGGTCCTTGAGGATGCGGACGAAGGCCATCGTGGTGGCGATCGACTGCTGGCCCGAACCCTTCTTGGCCGCCGCGTACGTCTTCTCCTCCGGCAGCGGCAGCGGCTTCGCGCGCACCACGCGGGTCGGCACGTAGCCGCCGTGGGCGCTGCGCTGGTCGTGCATGTACTGGATCTCGGGCGAGTCGCGGCCCGGGTGGTAGTACGGCGGCGCGCCGCTCTCCAGCTGCTGGTCGGTGATCGGGATGTGCAGGCGGTCGCGGAAGCGCTTGAGGTCGTCGACCGTCAGCTTCTTCATCTGGTGCGTCGCGTTGCGGCCCTCGAAGTTCGGGCCGAGGGTCCAGCCCTTGACCGTCTGCGCCAGGATCACCGTCGGCTGGCCCTTGTGGGCCTTGGCCGCCGCGTACGCCGCGTAGACCTTCTTGTGGTCGTGACCGCCGCGGCCCAGGTGCTGGATCTGCTGGTCGGTCATGTTCTCGACCATCGCGCGCAGGCGGTGGTCACCGCCGAAGAAGTGCTCGCGGATGTACGCGCCCGACTCGGTGGCGTACGTCTGGAACTGCCCGTCCGGCGTCGTGTTCATCTTGTTGACCAGGATGCCGTCGCGGTCCTGCGCCAGCAGCGGGTCCCAGGAACGGTCCCAGATCAGCTTGATGACGTTCCAGCCGGCGCCCCGGAACTGCGACTCCAGCTCCTGGATGATCTTGCCGTTGCCGCGCACCGGGCCGTCGAGCCGCTGCAGGTTGCAGTTGACGACGAAGGTCAGGTTGTCCAGGCCCTCGCGGGCCGCGATCGACAGCTGGCCGAGCGACTCCGGCTCGTCCATCTCGCCGTCACCGAGATACGCCCAGACGTGGGACCTGGAAGTGTCCGCGATGCCGCGCGCCTCCATGTACCGGTTCATCCGCGCCTGGTAGATCGCACCGAGCGGGCCCAGACCCATCGAGACGGTCGGGAACTCCCAGAAGTCCGGCATCAGCCGCGGGTGCGGGTAGCTCGAAAGGCCGTAGGGGGCCTTCGACTTCTCCTGGCGGAACGCGTCGAGCTGCTGCTCGGTGAGCCGGTCCAGGAGGTAGGCGCGGGCGTAGATGCCGGGGGAGGCGTGGCCCTGGAAGAAGATCTGGTCGCCGCCGTCGCCCTCGTCCTTGCCCCGGAAGAAGTGGTTGAAGCCCACGTCGTAGAGGGAGGCCGACGAGGCGAAGGTGGCGATGTGGCCGCCGACGCCGATGCCGGGGCGCTGCGCGCGCGAGACCATGACGGCCGCGTTCCACCGGGTGGCGTTCAGGACCTTGCGCTCGATCTCCTCGTTGCCGGGGAAGAACGGCTCGTCCTTGGTGGCGATCGTGTTGACGTAGTCCGTGCTGCGCATCTCCGGCACGGCGACGCGCTTCTCGCGGGCCCGCTCGATCAGCCGCAGCATCAGGTAGCGGGCGCGCTCGCGGCCCCGCTCGTCGACGGCGGCGTCCAGGGAGTCGAGCCACTCCTGCGTCTCCTCCGGATCGAAGTCCGGGACCTGACTCGGGAGGCCGCCAATGATGATCGGATTGCGATCGGATGCGGAAGCCACGCTGTTCCTTCGCTGTCGGGGGAGTCGTGCTCGGGTGCGCCGCCTCCCATGCTCTTACGCCGGACCCTAATCGTCATCTTTACCGCCGGGTAACCCGTGCGGCGGGCGAGGTCCGCGGTTCGGGGGGATCATGGGTGGACCGGCCAAACCGCAACCTTACGCCCAAGCCGGGCATCGATTTCGTAAGGCCGTTCGTCCCTCAAACAGGTAGGAAAGTCCCCAAGCGATGCCGAATGAGCTGCAATGGTGTGGGATGAATCACGGCAGGCGTGCGCGAGGAGGCCGAAACTTGCGGCGAGACGGCCGCAATCGTCACCGTTTCGACGGTCTCGGCGGCCGGGTACTTGCGCGATCCGCCCCGCCCGTGTGGACTACGCCCCATGCTGCGCGTACGCGCGCCGCCGAAGACATTCACCGAACATGAGCAGGAGGCACCCCGTGAGCGCGACCGCGGACCACGCGGAGAGCCTGGCCGCCCGGCTGGGTTTCCAGTCCGAACAGGTGGTCCAGGAGATCGGCTACGACGACGACGTCGATCAGGAATTCCGTGAGTCCATCCAGGACCACATCAGCAACGACCTCGTCGACGAGGAGTACGACGACGTTGCCGATGCGGTGCTGCTGTGGTTCCGGGAGGAAGACGGCGATCTGACCGACACGCTGGTCGACGCCACAGAGCTGGTCGAGGACGGCGCACTGATCCTGCTGCTGACCCCCAAGACGGGCCGCCCCGGCTACGTCGAGGCCAGCGACATCAGCGAGGCCGCCGAGACCGCCGGCCTTTCGCAGACCAGGAGCATCAGTGTGGGCAAGGAATGGGCGGCCACCAAGCTGGTGACGCCCAAGACCGCCGCCAAGTCCAAGCGCTGAGCCGCGCCCGCAGCAGAGCGGACACGCAACCGCACCCCGCCGACCAGGTGACCCCGGTCGGCGGGGTGCGTGCGTTCACGGCGGGGCCGCCCCTAGGCTGGGCCTCACCCGAACGGCCCAACGCACTGAAGCAGGAACGAAGGGATGCGAGAGATGGCGATCGAGGTCGGCGACAAGGCCCCGGACTTCGAGCTCAAGGACAACCACGGTGCCACCGTGCGGCTCTCCGACTTCCGGGGGGAGAAGGCCGTCGTGCTGCTCTTCTACCCGTTCGCCTTCACCGGCGTCTGCACCGGAGAGCTGTGCGAGCTGCGCGACCAGCTGCCCCGCTTCCAGAACCAGGACGTCCAGCTCCTCGCGGTCTCCAACGACTCCGTGCCGACCCTGCGGGTCTTCGGCGAGCAGGAGGACCTGGACTACCCGCTCCTGTCGGACTTCTGGCCGCACGGGAAGACCTCGCGCGCGTACGGCGTCTTCGACGAGGACAAGGGCTGCGCGGTCCGCGGCACCTTCATCATCGACAAGGACGGCGTGGTGCGGTGGACCGTCGTCAACGGCCTGCCCGACGCGCGTGACCTGAACGAGTACATCAAGGCCCTCGACAGCCTCTGAGGCCCGTCGTCGGCTCACCGCCGCAGTTCCCCGCGAAAACCGCTTGCGGGCGGGAACCCGTCACTAGGATCGAAACGTTGATCCGGTAGCAAACGCACGACGGGGCACCGCCCCACACGAAACCTATGGAGGACCCGTGGGAGTCAGCCTCAGCAAGGGCGGCAACGTCTCGCTGACCAAGGCCGCGCCTAACCTGACGGCGGTCATCGTCGGTCTGGGCTGGGACGCTCGCACCACCACCGGTGTCGACTTCGACCTCGACGCCAGCGCGATCCTGACCAGCGACCAGGGCAAGGTCGCCAGCGACGCGAACTTCGTGTTCTTCAACAACCTGAAGAGCCCCGACGGCTCGGTCGAGCACACCGGTGACAACACCACCGGAGAGGGCGAGGGCGACGACGAGGCCATCAAGGTCAACCTCGCCGGTGTCCCCGCCGATGTCGCCAAGATCGTCTTCCCGGTCTCGATCTACGAGGCCGAGAGCCGCCAGCAGAGCTTCGGCCAGGTCCGCAACGCGTACATCCGCGTCGTGAACCAGGCCGACAACACCGAGCTCGCCCGCTACGACCTCTCCGAGGACGCCTCGACCGAGACGGCCATGGTCTTCGGCGAGCTCTACCGCAACGGCGCGGAGTGGAAGTTCCGCGCCATCGGCCAGGGCTACGCCTCCGGCCTGCGCGGCATCGCGCAGGACTTCGGCGTCAACGTCTGAGCCTCTGAGCCCGTAGTAGTAGTCCGTCCGTCCGGCGCCGTGCACTGTGTGTACGGCGCCGGACCGGCTTTGGCGGCCGGGCCCGCTCCGGCGGCTGTGCCCGCCTTGCCCGCTCCACGCGCTTCACCCGCTCTGCCGGCGTACCGCGCCGCACCCGCAACACCGTCGTCCGGGGAGGACCACAACATGGGCGTCACACTCGCCAAGGGGGGCAATGTCTCCCTCTCCAAGGCCGCACCGAACCTCACCAGGATCCTGATCGGCCTCGGCTGGGACGCACGCTCGACCACGGGGGCCGACTTCGACCTCGACGCCAGCGCACTGCTGTGCAACAGCGGCCGGGTGCTGGGGGACAGCTACTTCGTCTTCTACAACAACCTGATGAGCCCCGACGGCTCCGTGGAACATACGGGCGACAACCTCACCGGCGAGGGCGACGGGGACGACGAGACCATCATCATCGACCTCACCAAGGTCCCGGAGAACGTGGACAAGATCGTCTTCCCGGTCTCGATCCACGACGCGGACAACCGCCGCCAGAGCTTCGGCCAGGTCAGCAACGCCTACATCCGCGTCGTGAACCAGGCGGACGGGCAGGAGTTGGCCCGCTACGACCTCTCCGAGGACGCCTCCAGCGAGACCGCGATGATCTTCGGCGAGGTCTACCGGTACGGAGGCGAATGGAAGTTCCGGGCCGTGGGGCAGGGGTACGCGTCGGGGCTGCGGGGCATCGCTCTAGACTTCGGGGTCAACGTTTCGTAAAGCCGCAACAAGACGTATGGGGTGTCAGGTGCCAGTGGTTCTGAAAACCTTCGGCTGGTCGTTCGCCATCACGGCGCTCGGCCTCGCCTTTGCCGCGTGGCAGTGGGGGTGGGAGGCGTTCGGGGTCGTACTGATCCTGTCGATCCTCGAAATCTCGCTGTCCTTCGACAACGCGGTCGTCAATGCCGGAATCCTGAAGAAGATGAACGCCTTCTGGCAGAAGATCTTCCTCACTATCGGCATTCTGATCGCCGTCTTCGGTATGAGGCTGGTCTTCCCGGTGGCGATCGTCGCCATCAGTGCCAAGGTCGGCCCCATCGAGGCCATCCAGTTGGCCCTGGACCACCCCGAGCAGTACGAGGCCCTGGTCACCGACGCGCACCCGGCCATCGCCGCCTTCGGTGGCATGTTCCTGCTGATGATCTTCCTCGACTTCGTCTTCGAGGACCGGGAGCACAAGTGGCTCTCCTGGCTGGAGCGCCCGCTGGCCAAGCTCGGCAAGGTCGACATGCTGTCGGTCTGCATCGCCCTCATCGCCCTGCTCGTCTCGGCGATGACCTTCGCGGTCAACGCGCACACCAGCACCGGCCACGCGGACAAGTCCGCCACCGTGCTGCTCGCCGGCGTCGCCGGTCTGATCACGTACCTCGTCGTCGGCGGCCTCTCCTCGTTCTTCGAGGACAAGCTGGAGGAGGAAGAGGAGCGCGAGCACGAAGAGGAGGTGCAGGCCGCGGCCGCGGGCAAGCCCGTCTCCGCCGTCGGACTGGCCGGCAAGGCCGCCTTCTTCCTCTTCCTCTACCTTGAGGTCCTCGACGCCTCGTTCTCCTTCGACGGGGTCATCGGCGCCTTCGCCATCACCAACCACATCTTCTGGATGGCGCTCGGCCTCGGCATCGGCGCCATGTACGTCCGGTCGCTCACGGTCTATCTGGTCCGCCAGGGCACCCTCGACGACTACGTCTACCTGGAGCACGGTGCGCACTACGCGATCGGTGCGCTCGCGGCCATCCTGCTGATCACCATCCAGCACGAGATCAGCGAGATCATCACCGGCCTCATCGGCGTGGTGCTGATCGCGGCCTCCTTCTGGTCCTCGGTGCGCCGCAACAAGCGCCTCGAACTGGAGGACTCCGCCGCGAAGGCATGATCGCGGCGGTAATGCGGAACGCTCCATGGCGGGGCGGCCGGGCGGGTCCGAGGACCCGGCGGGCCGCCCCGCTTCCGTAGGGACGCAAGGGGACGAAAAAGGAGCCAGGGGGCAGGGGATGGGTTTCTTCGACGGCATCAGGGGCAGCCGGGCGGTGCACTTCCAGTCGGGCAGTGCCTCGTCGAACGCGATCGAGCTGACCAAGCGGCATCCGACCGTGTCGCTCACCAAACAGGGGGCGGTCCACGGCAATCTGCGCGTGAACCTCTCCTGGCGCATGCGCACCTCGGACATCGGCGGTCGCAGCGGCCAGAGCGGCCAGCTCTTCCGGCATCCGTTCAAGCTGTTCAAGCCCGACATGGTGCAGGCGCACACCCAGGGCATGGTCAACGTCGACCTCGACATGGGCTGCCTGTACGAACTGACCGACGGCACCCGGGGCGCCGTGCAGCCCCTGGGGAACCTGCTCGGCGACATCAACGACCCGCCGTACGTCAAGCTCAGCGGGGACGACCGGTTCGGCTCGGCCTCCGGCGAGACCCTCTACGTCAACCTCGACCACGCGGACGAGATCAAACGGCTGCTGGTCTTCGTCTACATCTACGACCAGACCCCGGCCTTCGACCGGACGCACGCCATGGTGACCCTCTACCCCGTCACGGGGCCGCGGATCGAGATCCCGCTGGAGGAGCGGCAGCCCCAGGCCCGGTCCTGCGCGGTGGTCTCGCTGGAGAAGGTCAAGGGCGAGCTCGTCGTGCGGCGCGAGGTGAAGTTCGTCTACGGGTTCCAGGCCGAGCTGGACCGGCTGTACGGCTGGGGGCTCCAGTGGGGGCGGGGCTACAAGTCCACCAAAGCCTGACGGCCCCGCGCGCGCCCCTGCCGGGGCCCGCGCCGGGGACCTGCCCCGCCCGCACCGGGGCCCGTCAGCGGCGGATGAACTGCGGACCCTGCACCGGCAGCCGGAACGACGGATCGCCGCCCGGTCCCGGCACCGGGACCGGGGAGACCGGCTGCGGGTACCCGTACGCGGGCGGATCGGCCGGCGGGGCCTGCGTGGGCGGCGCCATCGCGGCCGTCTGCTCGGAGGTGGGCCCCGGGGCCGGGCTCGCGGCGGCCTCGCCCGCGCTGTCGTCGACCGAGATGCCGTGGTCCGTCGCCAGCCCGATCAGCCCGTCGGAGTAACCCTCGCCGAGCGCGCGGAACTTCCACCCCTCGCCCCTGCGGTACAGCTCCCCGCAGATCAGCGCCGTCTCGGCGCCCGTCTCGGGCCGTACGTCGAAGAAGGCCAGCGGCTCGGAGGCCCCGGTCGCGGTGGCGTCGTAGAGCAGGATCCGCAGGTCGCGGACGTGCTGGAAGGGGACGTCCTCCGCGGAGGCGACCACCAGGATGCGGTCCACCGCCGGGGTCACCGTCCGCAGATCGGCCTGCACGGCGTCGGTGACCGCCTCGCCGAGCTGCTTCTTGCCCAGGCGCCACACCGCCCCCGAGGGGTGGCGGGGCTGGTTGTAGAACACGAAGTCCTCGTCCGAACGCACCCGGCCGTCCGCGCCCACGAGCAGCGCGGAGGCGTCCACGTCCGGTACCTCGGGGCCGCTGGTCCAGCGCAGCACCGCCCGCACCGCCACGGCGGTCACCGGGATGTTCGAGCCCTTCTGCATCGCGTGCGTCATGCCCGTCATCCTGCCCTCCCCGGGTGGATCGGGACAATGCGGCCCCCCGGTGGGCCTTGTTTAGAACGGGAGAGCTGGGCATGGTGCAAGAGGGTTACCTGAACTTCATGTGCTTGAGGAACTTACGACTTACGTTCGTACGTACTATTACCGGCCACGCCAGTTGGGCCGCCGAGGCAGTACGAGGGAAGCGCATGCGTCACTTCGGGCACATATCGCCCACCGTCCGAAAGGACCTCTTCCATCAGGAACCGGCGGAGTTCACCGGAGCCTCGCCCGTCCGCACGCTGGCCGCCGCCCTGGGTGCCACCCTGTACAGCCCCGCCACCCGCCCCAGACTCGCCGACGACATCCGCAAGCAGGCCGGCCGCGGAGTCGTCTCCATGGTCCTCTGCCTGGAGGATTCCATCAGCGACGCGGACGTCGCCGGGGGCGAGGAGAACCTCGTACGGCAGTTCGCCGAGCTCGACGCGGACGAGACCGAGCTTCCGCTGCTGTTCGTCCGGGTGCGTACGCCCGAGCAGATACCCGACCTCGTACGCCGCCTGGGCGGCTCCGCGCGCAGACTGGCCGGATTCGTACTTCCCAAATTCACGGAGAGCCGCGGTACCGCCTTCCTGGACGCGGTCGCCCAGGCGGAGTCCGCCTGCGGGCTGCCCCGTCTGTATGCCATGCCCGTCCTGGAGACCCCCGACCTCCTCCACCTGGAAACCCGGGTGGAGTCCCTCGCCGGCATCTCCCGCACGGTCAACCGGTACCGCGAGCGGGTCCTGGCCCTGCGCCTCGGCGTGACCGACTTCTGCTCGGCGTACGGCCTGCGCCGCACCCCCGACATGACCGCCTACGACGTCCAGATCGTGGCCGGGGTCATCGCGGACGTCGTCAACGTCCTCAGCCGCGCGGACGGCACCGGTTTCACCGTCACCGGCCCGGTATGGGAGTACTTCCGCAGCCAGCAGCGCCTCTTCAAGCCCCAGCTGCGCCGCAGCCCCTTCCTGGAGGAGGGCGTGGAGGAGCTGCGCACCGCCCTGATCGAGCACGACCTCGACGGGCTGCTGCGCGAGATAGAACTCGACCGGGCCAACGGACTGCTCGGAAAAACCTGCATTCACCCGGCCCACGTCACGCCCGTGCACGCCCTGTCAGTGGTCTCCCACGAGGAGTTCAGTGACGCCCAGGACATCCTGCGACCCGAGCGCGGCGGTGGCGGAGTGATGCGTTCCGCCTATACGAACAAGATGAACGAGGTGAAGCCCCACCGGGCCTGGGCCGAGCGCACCATGCAGCGCGCCGAGGTCTTCGGTGTGGCGAAGGAGGAGGTCGGCTTCGTCGACCTGCTCACGGCCGGGCTCCAGGTGTGAGCCCGTCCTTGACGACGAGGAAAGGCAAGACGATCGAAGCGGTGTGGTCGGGAACCTGGGTCGCGGACCGGCTGGGCGTACGCCTGGAGGAGGCCCCCGGGGCCGTCTCCGGGGCCGCCGGGCCCGGAGCGCCGCGCCTCGCGGAACTGCTCGGGCTCGCGCTGCGGCGCAACCCCAAGCGGGCGCACCTGCTCGTCTCGCAGGTGCTGGGCAAACACGTCCCGCAGTCCCCGCAGGCCGTCTACGCCGCCGGCCACGGGCTCGGCGTACGGGTCCGCGAGCTGCTCGGCACCACCGCCGCGGCCCGCGCCGTGGTCCTCGGCTACGCCGAGACCGCCACCGGACTCGGCCACTGCGTCGCCGACGGCTTGGGCACCGCCCCCTACCTGCACTCCACCCGCCGGCCCGTGCCCGGCCTGGAGCCCGCCGGAGGCTTCGAGGAGGCCCACTCCCACGCCACGTCGCACCTGCTGCTGCCCGAGGACCGTGCCCTCCTCGCCGGCAGCGGGCCGCTCGTCCTCGTGGACGACGAGTTCTCCACCGGCAACACCGTCCTCAACACCATCCGCGACCTGCACGCCCGCCACCCCCGCGCGCACTACGTGGTGGTCGCCCTCGTCGACATGCGCTCCCCGACCGACCGCGACCGGCTCACCGCCTTCGCCGCCGAGATCGGCGCGCGCGTCGACCTCGTGGCGCTGGCGTCGGGCACCGTGTCCCTCCCGGAGGGCGTGCTGGCCAAGGGTCGGGCCCTGGTCGAGGAGTACGAGGCCCGGGAGGCCGCGCAGGCCCGGGAGCAGGCGCAGGCCGGGGACGGGGCGCAGGCCGCGGCGGCAGGCGCCGGGACTTCCGCCGCCGACCCGAGCCCGGAGCACGACGCCACCTGGCAGCCGGTCGCCCTCGACTGGCCCGCCGGCGTCCCCGACGGCGGGCGGCACGGCTTCACCCCCGCCCACCGCACCGCGCTCGACACCGCGCTGCCCCACCTCACCCGGCAGCTCACCGACGCCCTCGGCCCGCGGCCCGGCCGCATCCTCGTCCTGGGCAACGAAGAGCTGATGTACGCGCCGCTGCGCCTCGCCAAGGCGCTGGAGGAGACGGGCACGGCCGAGGCGGTCCGCTTCTCCACCACCACCCGTTCACCGGTGCTCGCCGTCGACGACCCCGGATACGCCATCCGCACCCGGCTCGTCTTCCCCGCCCACGACACCCCCGCCGACGGACCCGGCGACCGGTACGCCTACAACGTCGCCGGAGCCGGCTTCGACACCGTCCTCGCCGTCGTCGACTCCGTCGGCGACACCCCCGAGCTGCGCACCGGTCTCCTGGCCCGCCTCGCCCCGCACGCCGGCCGGGTCCTGCTCGCCGTCGTACCGTCCCACACCCCCCGAGCCACCACCCCCGAAGCCTCCGACCGGCAGGAGCCGATCATGTCCGAGCCCCTGCGCGGCCCCGCCTTCTCCTCGTACGCGCCCGAGGACGTCGGCTGGCTGCTCCAGGACTTCTCCGAGGTCGAACTGGAGGCCCCGACCGAGGAGCGCGAGGAGGCCATCCAGGCGGGCGGTGCGCACTACGCCGAGTCCCTCCCGGTCGAGTACCAGCCGTCCCCCCAGTACCAGGAGCTCTACCAGAGCGCCCTCACCGCGTCCGCCGCCCGCATAGCCCGGGCCGTCGGCACCGTCACCGAGACCGTCCTCGCCGAACGCTCCCCGTCCCCCGTCCTCGTCTCCCTGGCCCGCGCCGGCACCCCCGTCGGCGTGCTGATGCGCCGCTGGGCGCAGGCCCGGCACGGCCTGGACCTCCCGCACTACGCCGTCTCCATCGTGCGCGGCCGCGGCATCGACGCCAACGCCCTGCGCTGGCTGGCCGCCCACCACGACCCGGCCGACATCGTGTTCGTCGACGGCTGGACCGGCAAGGGCGCCATCACCCGCGAGCTCAAGGCCGCCCTCGCGGACTTCCCCGGCTTCGACCCCGAGATCGTCGTCCTCGCCGACCCCGGCTCCTGCGTCCCCACGTACGGCACCCGCGAGGACTTCCTGATCCCCTCCGCCTGTCTCAATTCCACCGTCTCCGGTCTCATCTCGCGTACGGTGCTCAGGTCCGACCTGGTCGGACCCGCCGACTTCCACGGCGCGAAGTTCTACCGCGAGCTCGCCGGGGCCGACGTCTCCGTCGCCTTCGTCGACACCGTCGCCGCCCACTTCGACGAGGTGGCCGACGCCGTCGCCGACGAGGTCAAGGAGATGCTCGCGGCCGACCGCACCCCGACCTGGGAGGGCTGGGCGGCGGTCGAGCGGATCAGCGAGGAGTACGGCATCCACGACGTCAACCTGGTCAAGCCCGGAGTCGGCGAGACCACCCGGGTGCTGCTCCGCCGCGTCCCGTGGAAGATCCTGGCGCAGCGCGGCGCCGGGGCGGACCTGGACCACGTACGGCTGCTCGCCGAGCAGCGCGGGGTCCCCGTGGAAGAGGTCGACGGACTGCCGTACACGTGCGTCGGACTCATCCACCCCCGATTCACGCGCGGCGCCACCGGCGCCGACGGAAAGGCTGTGGCCTCGAAGTGACTGTCCTGATAGCCAGCGATCTCGACCGCACGCTCATTTACTCGGCGGCCGCCCTCGGCCTGACGATGCCCGACCCGGTGGCGCCCCGGCTGCTGTGCGTCGAGGTGCACGAGAGCAAGCCGCTGTCCTACATGACGGAGGCGGCGGCGGCACTGCTGGCGGAACTGACCGCCGACCCGTCGGTCGTCTTCGTCCCGACGACCACCCGCACGCGCAAGCAGTACCAGCGCATCCGCTTCCCCGGACGGCCGATCCGCTACGCGATCTGCGCCAACGGAGGCCAGTTGCTGGTGGACGGCGTACCGGACCGCGACTGGCGGCGGCAGGTCGCCGCGCGCCTGGCCGAGGAGTGCGCCCCCCTGGCGGAGGTGCACGCCCACCTGCTGGCCGTGGCGGACCCGGCGTGGCTGCGCAAGGCGCGGCTGGCCGAGGACCTCTTCGCGTACCTCGTCGTCGAACGCGCCGAGGTCCCCGAGGAGTGGGTCAAGTCCCTCGCCCGGTGGGCGGAGGAGCGGGGCTGGACCGTCTCCCTCCAGGGTCGCAAGATCTACGCCGTGCCGCGGCCGCTGACCAAGAGCTCGGCCATGCGCGAGGTGGCCCGCCGGACCGGAGCCACCGCGACGCTCGCCGCGGGCGACTCGCTCCTCGACGCCGACCTGCTGCTGGCGGCGGACGCGGCCTGGCGGCCGGGCCACGGCGAACTCGCGGACGCCGGCTGGACGGCGCCCGCGGTGACGGCCCTCGCCACGGCGGGGGTCCTGGCCGGAGAGGAAATCGTCCGCGAGTTCACCCGCGAGGCGGGGCGGCTCGGCACACTGGGCGCATGACCAAGGGCAACAGCACCAAGATCACTGACGAGCTCTACCGGTACATGCTCGCCCACAACCCCCCGCTGGACGAGATCCAGCGGGGGCTGGTGGCGACCACCTACGAGAAGTTCCCCGATGTCGCCGGAATGCAGTCGGCGGAGGAGCAGGGCCCCCTGCTGGCCTTCCTGGTCCGGTTGACGGGCGCCCGCCACATCGTGGAAGTCGGCACCTTCACCGGCTTCTCGGCCCTGTCCATGGCGCAGGCGCTGCCCGAGGGCGGCCGCCTCATCGCCTGCGACGTCTCGCACGAGTGGACGACGTACGGCAGGCGGGCATGGGAGGCGGCCGGCGTCGCCGACCGCATCGAGCTGCGCATCGCCCCGGCGCTGGACACGCTCCGCGCGATGCCGGCGGAGCCGCACATCGACCTCGCCTACGTGGACGCCGACAAGGAGAACCAGATCGCGTACTGGGAGGAGCTGGTGCCCCGGCTCCGCCCGGGCGGCCTGATCGTCACGGACAACACGCTGTACCACGGCACCGTCCTCGACGAGTCGGCCACCGGCTCGGCGGCGGGCGTGCGCGCCTTCAACGACCACGTCTCGGCGGACCCGCGGATGGACTCCGTCCTGCTGGCGATCTCGGACGGCCTCACCTTGTCGCGCAAGCGCTGACGCGTCGGCGCCCATGCTGAGGCCGCGGCGGCCGGGACAGCCGGGATGCGGCGGGGCGGCCGGGGGGCGGCCGGGTAGCGGGTTGTGGGCGGGCGGCGGCCGGGTGTGGCCGGCCGGGCCGTGGCTCAGGCGGCGGTGGGCTCAGCTGGGCGGCGGGCTCAGCCGCAGCCGCCACCGCCGCAGCAGCCCCCGCCACCGCCCATGGACGGAGCGGGCGCCGGTCCGCTGCTGGAGCCGCCCACGGCGACCGCGGACAGCAGCTTGACGGTGTCGGCGTGCCCGGCGGGGCAGTCGGCGGGGGCGGACGACTCGGCCATGGGCCGGCTGACCTCAAAGGTGTCGTCACAGGTCCGGCAGCGGTACTCGTATCGAGGCATGCGCACAGGCTAAGCCGCCGGGCCCGCCACGGGAATCCCCACCCCCGGAGCGCCCGCGAACGGCCTACGCCGGCCGGGCGTGCGGCACGGGGCTGCGTCGCCGGGCGTGCGGCCCGGCCTGCGTCCGCCGGGCGTGCGGGGAACGGGCTGCGTCCGCCCGGTGTACGGCAAGGGCCTACGCCCGCCCGGCGTGCAGGGAACGGGCTGCGTCCGCCGGGTGTGCGGCACGGCCTGCGTCCGCCGGGTGCGGCTACGGCCTACGCCCGCCCGGCGTACGGCCCTGGACCGGAGCCGTACGGCCCCCGCCCGGCTCGTCCGCCCCGGGCCCCGGCCGCCCGCTGCTCGCGGGCCGCCTGTTCGGGGTGCCGGGCACGCCAGTACGGATTGTCGTGCGGCAGCGCGCTGCCCACCCGCCCGTACATCCCGAACCACATCAGCATCACCCCGACGACGAAGCTGAACAGCACGTTCTGGATCCGGAAGGCCAGGAAGTTCAGTTCCGTGTCGAGCAGCGCGAGGTTCAGGAACCCGCTCGCGATGAACAGCAGGCCCAGCACGATGTTCAGCGTCGACGCGAAGTTGCCGCCCACGATCATCCCGCCGAACAGCAGCAGCCCCACCAGGATCGACAGGACGCTCAGCGCCCCGTTCGTGTTCAGCGTCAGCACCCGGTCCCCGCCGGTGTCGAAGAAACCGACCCGGTCGACCAGCCCCAAAATCCCGAATGCCACCAGCAGCAGACCGGTCAGCCCGGCGCCGACCCGGTACACCTTGCTCAGTTTGTGGTCCACGGGCAGGTGCTCGTCCAGCCGGGCACCGACGGGCCGCCGGAGGCGCGCTCGGCGCGGCGTGCTGTACGAAGCCATACCGCCCTCCTCCACTCGGGGCCGGTACGTCCCTCCCAGCATCCGCCGCCCCCGCCCCCGAGACAACCCGGCGGCGGTTCCGGAACAACCGGCCCCTGGCAAGGCATCCCGCTGCGCGGCCCAGGCACCGGCGCCCTGTGCCGGAGCCCCGTGGCAGCCCCTGCGCCGGTGTCCCGTGCCAGCCCCCGCGCCGGTGTCCCGTGCCAGCCCCCGTGCCGGTGTCCCGTGCCAGCCCCCGTGCCGGAGTCTCGTGCTGGGCTCTCCGTGTCGGGCCCTGTGCCGGAGCCCCGTGGCAGCCCCCGCGCCGGTGTCCCGTGCCAGCCCCCGCGCCGGGCTCTCCGCGTCGCCCCGTGCCGGAGCCCGTGCCGGATCCCCGTGCCGGAGCGCCGTGCCGAATCCCCGTGCCGTAGCCCCGTGCCGGGCCCCGGCGCCGGAGCCCCGCGCCGTAGCCCCGTGCCGGGCCCCGGCGCCGGAGCCCCGCGCCGGAGTCCAGTGCCAGCCCCCGCGCCGGGCTTTCCGTGTCGGCCCCCCGTGCCGGAGCCCGTGCCGGGTGGTCCCCGAGGCTCCGGGCCGGCTCGCGATCAGTGCCCGTGCTGCCCGGGCCCGTGGCCGCCGAGGTCGTCCCGGATGCCGGACACGACCCGGTTCACCGAGGCCCGTACGTCCTCCATCTCCTGGAGGAACGCCCAGTAGTCCGGGTGCCGCTCCTCCAGCCCCGCCAGCGCCCGCGCGACCCGCGCCACCGCCTCGTCCAGCGGCCGCGCGTGCCGGGGATCCGGCACGCTGCGGCCCGCCATCGCCAGCCGCTGCGCGTCCCGGATCGCGAACCGCGTCCGGTCGACCTCCGCCTGCGGATCCCGCGCCACCGCCTCCAACCGCGTCAGCCGGTCCTGCGCCGCCGACACCGCCCCGTCCGTGGAGTCCAGCGCGGCCCGTACTTCCTCGATCAGCGTCCCGACATCCACCCAGCGCTGCTCCTCGCGCGCCCTCGCCGCGTCCCGCAGCCGCTCCTCCGCGCGCGCGATGTCCCGTACCGCCTCGTCCGGCACCTGCTGGAGGTCCTGCCAGCACGCCGCGCTGAACCGCCTGCGCAACTCGCTGAGTACCGGATCCACCCGGTCCGCCCGGTTGCGCAGCGCCTGCGCCCGCGTCCGCAGGCTCACCAGCCGCCGGTCGATCTCCGCGGCCCGTTCCGGCAGCCGCGCGGCCTCGGCCCGTATCCCCTCCGCGTCCCGCAGGATCCGGTCCGCGCGCTGCACCGTCGCCTGCACCCCGTGGACGCCCGCACCCTGGTTCAGCTTGGTCAACTCCGGTCCCAGCGCGGCCAGCCGCGCCGCCAGATCGTCCGCCCGCATCCCCGACGCCCGGACCGCGTCCAGCGCGTCACTCGCCGCCAGCAGCGCCGCCTTCGCCCGCTCCCGCGCGGGCGCAATCCGCGCCAGCTGGGTCTCCGCCTTGTCCAGCAACGGCTGCAGACCCTGGGCGAACCGGTCCAGCTCCGCCTTGACCCGTACGAGCTCCTCGCGCGCCCGCGTCAGCTCCTGCGCGGCCCGCGCGGCGACGGCGGCCTCCAGCTCGGGGCGGTCCAGGTCGTGCGCGTCGATCGCCTCGATGTACACATGACTGACCTGGTCGATCCGCTGCCCGAGCGCGGCGAACCCCTCACCCGCCTGCCGCGCGGCCGGCGACCCGTCCGCGGCGGCGATGGTCTCCACCGAGATCCGCAGGTCCCGTTGCGCGGTGTCCAGCTCGTAGAACGCCGCGGCGGCGGCATCCTTCGCCGCCTGCGCATCCGCCCGCCGACTCTCGTCCCGCCCACCGAACCAACGCCGGGATGCCGTCGTCACAATCCCTCTCCCGTACCGCGTCCGCCGTGCCCCGGTCCATTCTCCCCCACCGCAACGGGTTTGCGTGGGGGGTGCGTCTGCCATGTAGGCTGTCGACTCATCCACGGGTGTGTAGCTCAGGGGTAGAGCGCTGCTCTTACAAAGCAGATGTCGGCGGTTCGAAACCGTCCACGCCCACCAGTGAGAAGACCCCCCGCCGATCATGGCGGGGGGTCTTTCGCATCGACGGGTGGCGTCGATGGGAGCGGTACGGGAGCGGCCGTGGCGTCTGCGGGCCCTTCGCTCGGGGTGGTCAGGCGTTGGGGCGCTTGCCGTGGTTGGCCTTCTTCTTCTTGCGGGCGCGTCGCTTGTTGCCTCGCTTGGCCATGATGGGCGTCTCCCTCGTCGGTGACTTGATGGCTTCGCCAGTCTAGATTCGCCCCGGTTCCTCCGCATCAGAGGCGATTGCGCGTGCTGTGCGGAGCGGGGTGTGATCACGGCTGCCGAACCACCGCACCCTCGGGGTTTCGGCGGCTTTCCGGGGTGGGATCGTCGGGGCGGGGGTGAGCGCATGGCGACGGTGACGGAGTGGTTCCTGGGGGCGGGCGCGGCCGTGGTGGTGGTCGGGGCGCCCGCGGCGATGGAGCTGGTGCGGGGCTCCCTGTTCGAGCGCCGGCGGTCCGAGGAACGGGAGCGGCTGCTCGCCCACGTGGCCGAGCCCGCCGCCCAGGACCCGCTGCCGAGGTTCCAGGACGCCGGCGGGATCCCGCATCAGCGCACGGCCCGACTCGGCGACCGGCGGGACGACTTCACGCCGCTGCTCGTGGAGTACTACGCCTACGGCCTGACCCAGGCCCGCAGCAGCTTCGCGACCAGCCAGCTCTTCGCCGGGGCGGGCGCGGCGATCCTGCTCTTCGGTGTGGCGCTCGCCGTGTGGAAGGCCCAGAGCGGGGGAGAGCTGTACCTCGGCGTCGTGATGAGCGCGGTGGGACTGGTCACGACGCTCGTCGGGCAGCTGTTCCACCGCCGGGCCGACATCGCGCTCAAGCACATGGCCGATCAGACCGCCTCGCTGCGCGACGACCGGCGGGCCGCCGAGACGACGCAGCAGGCCATCGGCCTGCTCGACGACGTCACCGACCCGGTCCTCAAGGCCCGGCTCCAGGCCGGACTGATCATGAAACTTTCCGGGGCGGAGCTCCCCGGCTAGCGGGATAGTAGAGGTATGTGCCGCTCCATCAAGACCCTGCGTCCGCCCGCCATCCCCGAGAAGGCCACCGAGGAGGAGATCCGCGCCGCCGCGCTCCAGTACGTACGCAAGGTGTCGGGCTTCCGCGCGCCCGCGCCGCACAACCGCGAGGTGTTCGACGCCGCCGTGGACGCCATCGCCGAGGCTACCCGGGACCTCCTCGACGGAGTGCACGTACGGGGCCGCACCGCCCCGGCCTGAGCCGCCCCGCACGAGCCGCCCCGCACGAGCAGCCCCGCACGAGCAGCCCCGTACGAGCCGCGCCTGGTGGTGCCCCCGGGGGAGCGGGCGGGGAGTGGCGGCGGAGGCCGCGGCCGCTCCCCGCCGGGCCGGGGTTCAGGCGGCGGTGTTGGAGCGGCGGCGCACCACCCACACGCCGGCGGCGAGCGCGCCCGCCGCGAGCGCGCCGCCCGCCGCGATCTGCGCCGGACTCATCGAGGCGATGCTGCCGCCGGTACCGCCGCGCGCGGCCCCCGGAGTGACCTGGAGCGAGAGGGTGACCCGCTGACCGCCGATGCCGCCGCACTCGAAGGTGACGCGGTGCGCACCCGGGTTGGCGTTGCCGTAGACGGTGGCGCTGCCGAAGAGGTTGGTCGCCTCCAGGTTGCCGGGCGTCAACCGCACCTCACCGAACGCGCTCGACGTCACCCGGCCCGTCCTGGTGCCGCAGCCCTCGATGTTCAGGGCGACCCGGCCGCCCGGGGCGACGGCCGTGGGTGAGACGGTGGCGAAGGGGGCGGCGGAGGCGAGCGTGGCGGGAGTGGCGGCCGCGACGACGAGGGTCACGGCCGCGACGGCCAGCATGCGGCGCGACGTGGCGAGGGGCGTGGCGCGGGATGTGGCAGGCGGCTTGGCATGCATGGAGACGACTCCTCGGGCTGCTCGAAACGGCGCGACCAGGCCACGGGTGTGACGCGGATTCGGTTCGCACCGTGCCTCGACGCTAGGAGCCGCGCCCGGGACCGGCGATCGGGGCCGGGTGAACGGGTGAGCCACTGCTCCGGACGGGGGAACGCCCCGGCGCGAGCAGGTGGGCAGGCAGGCAGACGAGCAGGCGGACGGCGGGCAGGCTGCGGCTACGCGGCCCGGGCCGGCGCCGCGACCGGGCGGCGCACGAGGAACGCGGCCAGCGCGCCCGCCGCGAAAAGTGCGACCACCGAGAGCGCGGTGCCCAACCACTGGGTCCCGAGCCACTGCGTCCCGAAGTACCCGAGCGCCACGCTGTACCCGGCCCAGGCCATGCCCGCCAGAGCCGACCAGGGCAGGAACTCCATCACCTTGCGATGGGTCTTGCCCGCCCCCAAGGACACCACGGAGCGCCCCGCGGGAGCGAAACGGGCGATCACCACCAGGGCGCCGCCGCCCCGCGCCAGAGCCGTACCGAGGCGTTCGTGCGCCCGCGTCAACCGGCGGGAGCGGGCGATCGCGCGGTCGAGCCGGGCCCCACCGCGCCGCGCCAACCGGTACGCGGCCATGTCGCCCAGCACCGAGGCCGTCGTGGCGATCACCAGCAGGGCCAGGATGTCCGGGACCTGCGCCGGGACCGGTACCGGCCCCGCCGCTCCGGCCGCCGCCGCGGCCGCGGCAGCGGTGATCACGAGGACTCCGCTGGGCAGTACCGGAAGGAAGACGTCGAGCACGACCGACACCGCCACCACGGCGTAGATCCATGGGCTCGCGGTCAGCGACCCCAGCGTCTCAAACAAGGCGTGACTCCCCAGTCCGGTTGACGTGCTGCGGCATGAAGCGCCGCGACGTCGCGGGGAGCGGCAGGAGCGGCTTGACAGCCATACAGCGTACGCCCGGTGTCCACTGCCCGGACGCCCGGGGCCGCCGCCGCAACCCGTGTAGCAGCACCCGCCGCCCCGCGCCCCGCCGCCCCGTCGCCCCGCGCCACCCCGTGCTCCGGCCCGCGCCGCGGACCCGGCCCCGTCCTGTGCCCGTCCCGTGCCGCTCCGTACGGGACCGGCCCCGGACCGCGGCTCATTCCGCCCCGGCGAGCTCCCGGTCGAGCACCGTCACCAGCCGGGCACCCGTGCGGCCCTTGCGTGCCTGATCCAGCCGCAACCGGGCCGTCCGTCCCGCCAGCGCCAAGGTCATCAGCTGGTTCCCGAACCACGGGCCATCCGTACGGCGCCAGCTCAGCGGCGGCCGCCCCGTCCGGCCGTGCCGGGTGAAGCCCCGCCCCAGCCAGCGCCCCGTACGCGACCAGCCCAGCCGGAAGCCCCACTTCACCGCGGTGTGGATGGAATTGTGTACGGGCGAGCACGTCAGCTGGAACAGCCGCGACGTGCTCGGTATTCGGGGCTCGGCCACATACGCGTGGTGCACGTCCCCCGAGAGCACGCACACCGTCGCCGGCGCCCGGGGCCCCGTCCCCACCTCCTCGATGAGGTCGGTCAGCGCCGCGAACGAGGCCGGGAACGCCGCCCAGTGCTCCAGATCGCTGCGCCGGCGCAGGTTCTCCCCGATCCGCGCCCAGCGCGGCCCCCGCTCCCCGCGGCAGAGCGCCGCGTTCCACGTCTCGGCGTCATGGATGAGCGGCGGCATCAGCCACGGCAGCGAGGAACCGATCAGCAGATGGTCGTAACTGCCGTGCCCCGCCAGGGCGTTGTCCCGCAGCCACTGCTGCTCCACCGGATCGAGCATGGCCCGCTCGTTCTCGGCCAGTACCCGCGCCGCCCTGGTGTCCACCATCAGCAGTCGGGTCCGGCCGAAGTCCCGCCGGTAACTCCAGCGCACCGTGCTCGGGTCGGCGTCCGCCACGGCCGCGAAGGTGCGCAGCGCGTCCGTACCGTCCGGGGTCTGCCGTACCAGCCCGTAGAGCTCGTCGGCCGCGAGCTCGGCGGGCGAGAGATTGCCCAGGTGCTGGTACACCCAGTACGACATGAGCCCGCTGAGCACGCGCTCCCGCCACCACGGCGTCGCCCGCATCTCGGCCAACCACGCCGCGCTCGTGTTCCAGTCGTCGATGACGTCGTGGTCGTCGAATATGTGCAGGCTCGGCACCGTCGACAGCAGCCAGCGGATGTCCGGGTCGAGCCAGGACTCGTAGTAGAGGCGGGTGTACTCCTCGTAGTCCGCGACCTGGGCTCCGGGCGGGTCCCTCAGGTCGCGGCGGGCCGCGAGCCACCGCCGGGTCTCCGCGGAGAGGGCGTCGGCGTACACCTGGTCGCCCAGCAGCAGCAGGAGATCCGGACGCTCCGCCTCCGGGTCGCCGGCGAGCCGCGCCGCGAGGGTGTCGAGCGCGTCCGCGCCGTGCGGCCCGTGGCGCCCGGCGGGCGGTGCGGCCTGCCGGCAGGATCCGAAGGTGACGCGCAGCCCGGGCGAGGTCCGGGCGGAGCCCGTCACGGCCGGTGTGCTGATGGTGCTCGCCGGGAAGCCGCCGTCGGGCAGCGGCCACACCCGGACGCCGTCGAGGAGCACCTCGTACTCCGTCGTCGTGCCCGGAGTCAGGCCGGTCACCGGCACCATCGCGTAATGGTGGCCGGCGATCTGGAAGGTGCGCACGCTGCCGCCCGCACCGTCGGCGCACCGCACTTGCGCGGTGCACGGGCGGTCGGACTCGACCCATATGGTGGCCGCACCGCCCGTGTCCCAATCGACGTGGCGCAGTAGTGGCCCCAGCCGCAATCCAGCCATGCGACTCCCCCTCCTTCATGTCCCCTGCGATCACCGTACGACGGAGAGGGGCCGCCCCGCCTCCCCCTGGCGGGGGAGAGGCGGGGGGACAGGCGGGAGGGAGGTGCGGGACGGGCGGGCGGGAGCCGCGGGACGGGCGGGCGGGGAGACCGATCGGCTCGTCAGCAGCCGTTCAGGGTGTTGACCAGGGCCGTCTTCTCACCCGAGTCCATGCTCAGGCCCCAGTGCTGCTTCACGTGGACCCACATGCGCGCGTACGTACAGCGGTAGGCGGTGCGCGGCGGCAGCCACTTGCCCGGGTCGAGGTCGCCCTTGGCCTGGTTGACGTTGTCGGTGACCGCGATGAGCTGCGGACGGGTGAGGTCGTTGGCGAACTGCTGGCGCTTGCTGGTGGTCCACGAACTGGCGCCGGAGCGCCAGGCCTCGGCGAGCGCGACCATGTGGTCGATGTCGATGTCGGAAGCGGCGGTCCAGGTGGCGCCGTCGTACTCGGAGTACCAGCTTCCGCTCACGGCGGCGCAGGCGGAGTCCTGGACGACGTTCACGCCGTCCCGCTTGAGGACGGTCTCGCGGGTGTTGCAGCTGCCGGAGACGGTGCTCCAGTGCGGGAACAGGTCGCGGCTGTACCCGCTGCTCGACCCCTCCGCCCTCGGTGTGACGGTCGCAAGGTAGGAGCGGGCGGCCGAGGCGCTGATGGGGGTGGGCGGCGCGGCCGCGGCGGTCGGCGCGTTGACGAGGGAGGTGAGGGAAGCGAGCGCGGCTACTGACGCGAGCACGCCAAGGCGACGCGCGTAGATGCTGGGTATGAGTGCCATGAGGGGCTCCCTGGGTGCGGGGGGTGTGGCCGTGCGACCCCGGCGGGGCGCGGCCATGCTTGCGGCGCCGGGTGTCACGGGGATGGGCGCCAGGTGACAGCCTGGCGACATGGGCACGTCACATCAAGTCGTCAACGGGGGCGAATTAAGAGGAGGTTGGGATTCCGCAGGGGTGAGGCGCAGGCGTCGCCGCCGTCGAGTCGGGCGGAGTCGGGACCAAAGGCCCATGTCGGTCCCCCGTGCGCGTCACGTATCCTGGTGGAGCAGAAGGGGAGTAGCTCTTCGCCGGACCGTCGACATACTGCTGGGTCACCCCAGCCGGCGCCCGGAGGCAAGCCGCGCACGACGGCGGCGGGCCAGCGAGACCTTCGGCCGCAGTGTCCTGTCCTGCGTAGGCGCGCTCGTGCGCGCCCACGCATCCAGGGCGCCGCCGAGCCGAAGCGAACCCTGAAACACCCCAGGTCCTCTCGGTACCGCCGGCGTCCTGCCCGACCGATTGAGGTTCCACCCCGTGTTCGTGTTCAGCTTCAGCGTCACGGCGATCGCCTTCGGCGTCGTCTTCCTCGCCGAACTCCCCGACAAGACCGCCCTCGCCGGCCTGATGCTCGGCACCCGCTACCGCGCCTCGTACGTCTTCGCCGGCGTCGCCGCGGCCTTCGCCGTCCACGTCGCACTGGCGATCGCGGCGGGCAGCGTCCTCACCCTGCTCCCGCAGCGGCTCGTCCAGGCCGTCGTCGGCGTCCTGTTCCTCGCGGGAGCCGCCATGCTGCTGCTGAAGAAGAACGACGAGGACGAGGAGATCAAGCCGCCGGCCGACCAGTCCTTCTGGAAGGTGTCGGGGGCGGGCTTCATGCTGATCCTGGTGGCGGAATTCGGCGACCTCACGCAGATCATGACCGCCAACCTCGCCGCCCGCTACGACAACCCGGTCTCCGTCGGCATCGGCGCCGTGCTCGCCCTGTGGGCGGTCGCGGGCATCGGCATCCTGGGCGGCCGCACGCTCATGAAGTACGTACCGCTCCGGCTCATCACCAAGATCGCTGCTGCCGTCATGGCGGCTTTGGCGGTGTTCTCGCTGTACGAAGCCGTGGCGGGCTGACGGAAGGGAGTCCGCGTGCCCCTGGCTCACATCGGCCCTACGGGTGCGCTGATCCGGAACCGCATCCACTCGATGCCGGGGACGATGAAGCGTGAGCCGGCGGCCGCGGACGCGATTCCTTCGAAGCCGTCGTCCACTCCCGGGGCGCCGAGGCTCCAGGGCGTCGCGATGGTCCATGCGGACCGCAGGGCCGTGAGGAGCGCGGTTTCGGGGGTCGAGCGGCCGAGCGGGGAAGTCAGCCGCACCTCGGCAAGCTCGGGGATCTTCCAATAGCGCTCGTAGCTGTCGATCTGGACCGGTTGCTCCCACTGAGCCTGAACGGCTGACCACACGCTCGGCGCTGCGGCGGTGGGCGGCGCGTAGGTAGCAGTGCCACGAGATCGTTTCGTACATGTGCGAGACCGTAGGCGCCCTGTGCGCGGGCAGCTCCTTAATTTCCTGAGGTCCGTCGGGCAAGCCGGGCCGGAGGTCGTCATGGAGCGGCGCGGGCGCGGCCCGTGGCAGCGGTGGGCGAGGGTGCCGGCTCGGGCGGTTCGTGTATCGCGGGGGTATGGGGAAGTGCATACGGCTCCGCAACGGGGTGGCGGCTCTCATGGGGGCATGAACCATCACGCATCCCCGCCTGCGAGGCCGCGCCGTATGCGCGGGCTCGTGCTCCTCGGGTCGGCGGTCCTCGGCCTCGCGGGCGCCGCGTTCGTCGTGCGGCGGCCGCTCATGATGTCCGCTCCGGTGTGCCTGGCCGGGCGGTGGCACGGCTGCTTCGACACGTTCAACGGCGTCGTGCTCATGACCTTGGTCGCGCTGCCGTTGGCGGCGCTGATGGTGTGGGTACTGGCGCGCCGGCGGCGGGCCGCCGACGGCGCATCGGCATGGCGGAGCGCGCTGGCCGAGGTGGGCATGGTCCACGGGACGGTGCCGTTCCTGTGGATGACCATGATGCCGGGCGCCGGGGCCGGTACCGTCCCCGGCCGGCTGAGCCTGGTACCGCTGCGGGACCTGCCCACGATGGGACCGCTCGGGATCACCGGCAACCTTCTGGTCCTCGCCGCGCTGGGCTTCTTCGCCCCGATGCGGTTCGCTGCGGCGGCGTCCATGCCGCGGATCCTGGCGCTCGGGGCGGGCTGCTCGGTCCTCGTCGAAACCGCGCAGTACGTCCTGCGGCTGGACCGGGTGTCCTCCGTGGACGACGTGCTGGTCAACACCGCCGGCGCCGTGCTGGCCGGGCTGGCGTCGCGCCGCTGGTGGCGCACCAGGACGCACGCGCCGTCCGACCGTCCTCGCCCCGCGCCGGTACCGGCAGGCTGAGTCGTCAGTCCGGCGCGCACACGTCATCGCATACGTCGGCGATATGCCGTGCTGCGTAGGCTTCGGACATGCGCGTGCTGATCGTCGAGGACGAGCCCTACCTGGCCGAAGCCGTCCGAGACGGTCTGCGGCTGGAGGCCATCGCCGCCGACATCGCCGGCGACGGCGACAGCGCCCTGGAACTGCTCGGCGTCCACTCCTACGACCTCGCGGTCCTCGACCGCGACATCCCCGGCCCCTCGGGCGACGAGGTCGCCCGGCGCATCGTCGCCTCCGGCAGCGGCATCCCGATCCTCATGCTCACCGCTGCCGACCGGATCGACGACAAGGCCTCCGGATTCGAACTCGGCGCCGACGACTACCTCACCAAACCGTTCGACCTGCGGGAACTCGTCCTGCGCCTGAGGGCGCTCGACCGCAGACGCGCGTACGCGCGCCCCCCGGTCCGCGAGATCGCGGGCCTGCGGCTCGACCCCTTCCGCCGGGAGGTCTTCCGCGACGGACGCTACGTCGCACTCACCCGCAAGCAGTTCGCCGTGCTGGAGGTCCTCGTCGCCGCCGAGGGCGGTGTCGTCAGCGCCGAAGAACTGCTCGAACGGGCCTGGGACGAGAACGCCGACCCCCTCACCAACGCCGTGCGCATCACCGTCTCCGCCCTGCGCAAACGGCTCGGTGAACCCTGGGTCATCGCCACGGTGCCCGGCGTCGGCTACCGCATCGCCACCCTCGCCCCGGGCGCCAACCGTGCATAGACGCCCCGGGCCCAGTGCCCGACTGAAACTCACCCTCAGCTACGCCGGCTTCCTCCTCCTCGCCGGCGCACTCCTGCTGGCCGTGGTGTGGGTGTTCCTGCTGCGCTACGTACCCGACAACTCCCAGGGCCTGCTCGGGGTCTCGCCCAACCGCTACCTCCTCGTGCGCACCTTCGCCCCCGCCGCGGCCGCAGCCATGGCCGGACTGCTCGTGTTCGGCCTCCTGGGTGGATGGTTCCTCGCCGGCCGGATGCTCGCACCGCTCACACAGATAAGGGATGCGGCACGGACGGCCGGGAACGGGTCGCTGTCCCACCGCATCCGCATGAAGGGCCGTCGGGACGAATTCCGCGAACTCTCCGACGCGTTCGACTCGATGCTCGAACAACTTGGGTCCCACGTCGCCGAGCAGCAGCGGTTCGCCGCGAACGCCTCCCACGAACTGCGCACCCCACTGGCGATCTCGCGGACGCTCCTCGACGTCGCCCGCAAGGACCCCGCGCGGGACCGGGGCGAACTCATCGAACGCCTGCAGGCCGTCAACACGCGGGCGATCGACCTCACCGAGGCCCTGCTGCTGCTCAGCCGCGGCGACCGCGGACACTTCCCCCGCGAGAGCGTCGACCTCTCCCTCCTCGCCGAAGAAGCCGTCGAAACGCTGCTCCCGCTCGCCGAGCGGCGCCGGATCACGCTCGCCGTCACCGGCGGGGCGGCCAAGACCAGCGGCTCCGCCGAGCTTCTGCTGCGGATGGTGACGAACCTCGTCCAGAACGCCGTCGTCCACAACCTCCCCGCCGGCGGCACCGTGACGGTCCACACCGGACCGCACGGCGCAACGAGCGTGCTGCGGGTCGAGAACACGGGCGGTCGGCTCCCACCGGACCTGGTGCCGACCCTCACCGAACCCTTCCGGCGCGGAACCGCACGCGTGCGCACCGACGAGCACACCGGCGTCGGCCTCGGCCTGGCCATCGTGCACAGCATCGTCCGCGCCCACGACGGGGCCCTCGACCTCGTCCCCCGACCCGCGGGCGGTCTCCTCGTCACGGTCCGGCTCCCCGGCGCCCCGTAGGCGTCCCGCGGGGGGATACGGGACGGCCAGCGGGCCCGCAGCTACCCGGACGGCTGTCCCGCGCTCAGGCCGCGTGCCGGATGGTGATGTCGATCGTGCCGTCGGCGGTGGACGTCACCGTGAGCGAGGTCAGGTCCGGGACATGGGCCGTGGGGGCGTGGGCGGCGGCGCGGGGGCCGACGCCGATCACGCGCATCCCCGCCGCGCGGCCGGCGGCGATGCCCGCCGCCGAGTCCTCGAAGACGATGCAGTCGGCCGGGTCCACCCCCAGGGCGGCGGCGCCCTTGAGGAAGCCTTCGGGGTGGGGCTTGCTGGCCCGCACCGACTCGGCGGTGACCCGTACCGCGGGCATCGGGAGGGCGGCGGCGGTCATCCGGGCCGTGGCCAGAGCGGTGTCGGCGGAGGTGACCAGGGCGTGCGGGAGGCCGGCGATGGCGGCCATGAACTCCGGGGCGCCCGCGACCGGGACCACGCCGTCGGTGTCGGCGGTCTCGCGGGCGAGCATCACCGCGTTCTCCGCGTGGTTGATCTCGACCGGGCGGTCGGGGAGGAGGACGGCCATGGTGGCGTAGCCCTGGCGGCCGTGGACGACCTTGAGGGCTTCCTCGGGATCCAGCCCGTGCGACACCGCCCAGTCGCGCCAGCAGCGTTCGACCACCGCGTCGGAGTTGACGATCGTTCCGTCCATGTCCAGCAGCAGGGCCTTGGCGGTGAGGACGACGGGCGCGGTGGTGGTGCTTGCCGACATCGGCGGGGCTCCAGACAGTGCGGGAGGCGGGGCGGGCGGGTCGTGTCGGGCCGTGACGGCCGTTGGCCGGGTCGTGACGGGAGGGTCAGGCGGGTCGGGCGGGTCGGAAAAGAGAACAAGCGGTTCCGTCCACCGGTCAGGGAATGAGGACGGAACCACTTTGTTTCTTCACGATACAAAATGCGGGGCGGCCTCGCCACTCTCGTGGGTGTGACCCTCATCCCTCCAGCGCCCGGCGGGTCACGGGGCCGTAGACGCCCCACTCCTCACCGTCGATGCCCGCCTCGTACTGGAAGGTCGACACGGCGTTCTCCACGCGCCAGTCGAACTTCCCGTGGACTTTGCCCTGGTACAGGCCCTCCGCGGCCAGCAGGCGCTGGAGCTTCTCGACCTCCGCGCCCGAGTCCCCGAACCGCAGCGTCGGACCCGCCGCGGGACGCGACGGCGAGGAGCTGGGGGCGCGGCTCGCGCTCGGGGACGGCCCCCGGGACGGGGACTGCGAGGGCGGGGGCGACGACGCGGACGGGCTCGGGGAGGCGGAGGGGGCCCCGGAGCGCGAGGCGCTGGGCGAGGGGGAGGTGGACGCGGAGGCCGACGGGGACGCCGAGGGGCCCGTGGGTCCGGCGGTCGGGGTCTGCGACGGTGCGGCCGGCGCCGCGCTCGGCGGCGGAGCCGACGCCTTCGCGTCCAGCAGGGTCGTGTCGCCGTCCCCCGAGCCCGGGAGCACCCACAGGGCCAGCGCCGACCCACCGAGGGCGAGGGTCGCGGCGCCGCCGAGCAGGAGCGGCAGGAGCAGGCGGCGGCGGGACGGCGGGCCGCTCCGCTTCTCGGGGCCCCCGCCCCCGCCCCCACCCTCACCCCTCTCCCCGTTGAACGTGGTCCCCGGGTCCGGGGGGAACGCGCCGGGCGGGACCGCCCCGAGACGGACCGTGTCGGCCCTGCGCGACGGGGCCTCCGGTGCGTCCGGCCAGGGCTGCCGGAGCGGTGGTACGGGCATGCCGTACGCCGGGGTGTCGTCCTGGCGCCCCGGCATCGCCGGGCCCGGCCCCCGGTACGGGCCCTGGCCGGGCATGCCGTACGCCGGGGTGTCGTCCTGGCGCCCCGGCATCGCCGGGCCCGGCCCCCGGTACGGGCCCTGGCCGCCCCGGGGTATGCCGTGCGGTAGCCCGTGCGTCGCGTCGTGCCCGGGAGCCACCGCACCCGTGATCGGCGGTGCGGGCGCCTGCTCGTCCGGTTCGACGGGATCGGGCAGCGTCACGTACGGGCGGATGCGCAAGGGGTCGAAACCCGCACCCGGCGCACACCCGCAGCCGGCACCGACAGCGCCGCAATCCAGACAGTGCTCACCGCTCACTGGAATCCCTCCCTGGCCACCATTGCCTGCGATTATGCAGACCTCCCGCGGACCTCCCAACCCGCCCGAGAGGCCATAACCGGACACACCGCTCAGGATGGAGATGTTGATCCGGCCGGAGGAGGAATCGATGGCGCAGGATGTGACCACGCAGGACGCGGGCCCCGGTTCCGGCCCGCGGAAGTCCGGCCCCGGCGCCGAGCACCCCACCCGCGAGGTACTCGTCTCCATAGGCGCCCTGCTGCTGGGCCTGCTGATCGCGGCACTCGACCAGACCATCGTCTCCACCGCCCTGCCGACCATCGTCAGCGAGCTCGGCGGCATGGCGCACCTGTCCTGGGTCGTCACCGCCTACATGCTGGCCTCCACCGCGGCCACCCCCCTGTGGGGCAAGCTCGGCGACCAGTACGGCCGCAAGAAGCTCTTCCAGTACGCGATCGTCCTCTTCCTCATCGGTTCCGCCCTCTGCGGCATCGCACAGGACATGCCGCAGCTCATCGGCTTCCGCGCCCTGCAGGGCCTCGGCGGCGGCGGCCTGATCGTGCTGTCCATGGCGATCGTCGGGGACATCGTCCCGCCCCGCGAACGAGGCAAGTACCAGGGCCTGTTCGGCGGCGTCTTCGGCGCCACCAGCATCCTCGGCCCGCTGCTGGGCGGACTCTTCGTCGACCACCTGTCCTGGCGCTGGGTCTTCTACATCAACCTCCCCATCGGTCTCGTCGCGCTGGCCGTCATCGCCGGAGCCCTGCGCATCCCGGCCCGCTCCTCGAAGCACACCATCGACTACCTCGGCACCTTCCTCATCGCCTGCGTCGCCACCTGCCTCGTGCTCGTCGCCTCCCTCGGCGGCACCTGGGGCTGGGGATCGGCCCGGATCATCGGACTGGCCGTCCTGGGCGCCGTGCTGATCGCCGTCTTCCTCTTCGTGGAGCGCAAGGCCGCCGAACCCGTCCTGCCGCTCAAGCTCTTCCGCATCCGCACCTTCACCCTCTGCTCGGTCATCAGCTTCGTCGTCGGCTTCGCGATGTTCGGGGCGATGGTCTACCTGCCGACCTTCCTCCAGGTCGTCCAGGGCGTCTCGCCGACCATGTCCGGCGTCCACATGCTGCCGATGGTGATCGGCATGCTGATCTCCTCCACCGCCTCCGGCCAGGTCGTCAGCCGCACCGGACGCTGGAAGGTCTTCCCCATCGCCGGAACCGCCGTCACCGCCGTCGGCCTGCTCCTGCTGCACCAACTCCACCGCACCAGCTCCACCTGGGAGATGAGCGTCTACTTCTTCGTCTTCGGCGCCGGCCTCGGACTGGTCATGCAGGTGCTCGTCCTGGTCGTGCAGAACTCGGTCACCTACGCCGACCTCGGCGTCGCCACCTCGGGCGCCACCTTCTTCCGCTCCATCGGCGCCTCCTTCGGCGTCGCGATCTTCGGCACGGTCTTCACCAACCGCCTCGACGAGAAGCTGGCGACCTCCCTCGCCGGAGTCACGCTGCCGGCCGGCGCCGGCGTCGCGCAGTTGGAAGCCGACCCCCGGGCCATCGAGACCCTTCCCGCCGAGCTGCGGCCCCGCGTCCTGGACGCCTACGCCACGGCCATCACCGACGTATTCCTCTACGCCGTGCCCGTCGTCCTGGTCGCCTTCGTCATCGCCTGGTTCCTCAAGGAGGACACGCTGCGCGGCTCGGTCACCGCGCCCGACGTCACCGAGACCCTCGCCTCGAACCCCGTGCACCGCTCGTCCCACGACGAGGTCGCCCGCGCGCTGTCCGTGCTCGGCACCCGTGAGGGCCGCCGGCACGTGTACGAGAAGATCACGCAGAAGGCGGGATACGACCTGCTGCCCGCCGCCAGCTGGCTGTTGCTGCGGATCAACAAGTACGGCTCGGCGGAGCCCGCCCTGCTCGCCGAACGCGCGGCCGTGCCCTTGAAGGCCGTCACCGACGCCGCCCGCCAGGTCGAGGAGCGGGGGCTCGCCTCCCGGGACGGGCTGGCGCTGCACCTGACCGGCAAGGGGCGCCTGGCCGCCGCGAAGCTCGCCGACGCCCGGGAGGAGTCCCTCGCCGAACTGCTCGGCGACTGGTGGGGCCCCGAGCGCCCGACGGACCTGACCGAACTGGTCCGCGAGATCAACGCGGAGCTGTGCGGATCCGACGCCGAGGAGCCCTACGACGGCGCCCCCCGACGGGACCACGCCGCGCACTAGCTGCCCGCAGGGCCCGCGGCCGGCTCAGGCCAGGCGCTTCTCGAACCAGTGCTCCGCATACGGGCCGGAGCTGTACGCGGGTATCTCCGCGTACCCGTGCCGCGCGTACAACGCGCGGGCCTCCACCAGATCCGACCGGGTGTCCAGCCGGACCCGCTCGGCGCCCAGTGCGCGTCCCTCCTCCTCCAGCGCCGTGAGCAGCGCCGCCCCGCCGCCGGTGCCGCGGGCGCGGGGGTCGACATAGACCCGGGTCAGCTCGGCGGTGGCGGGGTCCAGGAGTCGTATCCCGCCGCACGCCAGGGGCTCACCCCCGAGTCTGCCCACGAGGAACCGGCCCGTCGGCCGGACCAGGGCGTCGTCGGGGAAGTCCAGCAGCCCCTGGTCGATCTCCGCTTCGGTGACGGCCCGTTTCCAGTACCGCCCGGCGACCTCGGCGTAGTAGGCGCGGCGCAGGCGGGTTGCGTCGCGGGTGGTGAACGGTTCCGCGGCCACCGTCCACGACGGTGCGCGGGTGCTGCCCGCCGCCGCAGACGAAGCGGCGGCAGGGGCGGGGGACGTGTGGGGCGGGCGGTGTCCGCTGTGTGTGTTCAAGGCGTCATTGCTGTGTGTGTTCATGGCGTCATTGTGGAGCTCGCCGACGATCTCCCGCGTGGAATATCCACAGTCGCGGGCACATGATGGGAAAACGGGAAAATCGCACCTATGGAGGGTGGCCTGCCATGTCGGAGCATCCGGACTGTGCCCTCGTCCGCCGCGGCTACGAGGCCTTCGGCAAGGGCGACATGGAGACGCTGAGCACGCTGATGACGGCCGACGTCATCCACCACGTGCCCGGCAGCAGCCCGTTGTCGGGGCACCACAAGGGGCGCGAGGCGGTCCTCGACTTCTACCGCCGGATCGGGGAGGAGACGAAGGGAACGTTCCGGGTCGACCTGGAGGCGGTACTCGCCGACGGCCGGGGCCACGTGATGACCTTCCACACCTCGCGCGGCGACCGGGGCGACCGGGGCATCGAGATCCGTGGCGGCCTCTTCTTCACGATCGTCGGCCACAAGATCACCGACATCGACGAGTGCACCGCGGACATCGACGAGATCGACGCCTTCTGGAGCTGAGGACCCGCGACGGATGGCTCCGCGGCGCGAGGCTTCGCGAGCCGCGGTGACCCGACCCGTCCCACCGGGCGGTCCGGGGAGGGGCAGCGGCCCGCGGGCCCCGGGGGCCCCTCGCCCCCGGGCCCTGCCCCTCCCCGCCCCGCCCCGCCCCGCCCCGCCCCGCCCCGCCCCGCAACATCGGGCGCGTCCGGCGGATGCGGCGCGTCAGGCCTTCTTCGGCGCGGCCTGCTGGACGACCTCGAAGGACCACACCGACGACCCCGACGCCGCCGGCTTCGGGCGCTCGCCGCCGCCCTCCCCACCCTGGTGAGCGGCCTTCATCGGCCCCTCCATCCACGCCTGGAAGTCCTCCTCGGAACGCCACCGCGTGTAGACGAGGTACTGGTCCGTTCCCTCCACCGGGCGCAGCAGCTCGAACCACTCGAAGCCGTCCGACGCCTCCACGGCCCCCGCCCTGGAGGCGAAGCGCCGCTCCAGGACCTCGCGCTGCTCTGCGGGCACGGTCAGTGCGTTGATCTTCACGATGCTCATGCGCGCCATCCTAGGTATCCCGCGGGGGATATCGTCGTCCCGGTAATGAAACGCGGTATGAAGCGCGGCAGCCGGGCGAAGTCAGGGTTGCGTTCAACAGGGCGGGAGGCCGGCGAGGCGTGGCTAACGCGGCGGAGCACAGTGGTGCGAACGGACATGCCGGGGTCATAGGCGGTAGCGGCAGGCTGGGGGCGGCGCGGCTGCTCCTGTGGGCGCTGGCGGGAGCGCTGGCCGTCAGACAGGCCGCCGCGGTGCTGCGCGTGCCCCCGGGCGAGTGGCTCAGCGGCTTCCACCTCCCCGGCGCCCTGCCCGGCACGCTCTACGACACCGGCCAGTTCACCGGGACCCCCTTCGCCGGGCTGGTCCTCAAGCCGCTGACCGGCTTCGGCGCCCCGTCGCTGGAGGTGGCCTGGACCTGCGCGACGCTGCTGTTCGTGGCAGCCGTCGGCCTCGTCGCCGCGCGCGGCCTGCCCGACCCCGTGCCGAGACGCACCGCGCTGCTCGCCGCGCCCGTCCTGACCGCACTGATGATGGTCTCGCTGCCCGTTCGCGAAGCCGCCGCACCCGGCCGGACCGCCGTGCTGCCGGTACTGCTGGTGCTGCTCGCCGTGTTCCGGGTGCCCGCCGACCGTCCCGCGGGCTTCCTCGTGGGCCTGGCCGCCGCGCTGCAGCCGGCGCTCCTGCTGTTCGCCCCGCTGCTGTGGCTGTCCGGGCGCCGCCCCACCGCCAAGACCGCCGCAGCGACCTTCGCCGGAGCCACCGCGCTGTCCTGGGCGGCGATGCCGCGCGACTCCTGGACGTACTGGATCCAGCACCTGGCCGGTACCGGCCTCGGCGGCGCCCCCGACGGCCTCGCCCACCAGTCCGTGCACGGCGCCCTGCTGCGCCTGGGCCTGACCGGTCCCGCCGAGATCCTGCTCTACGCCGCCCTCGCGGCCGGCATCGTCTGGCTGGGCCTGCGCCGCGCGGTGCGCTACGCCCGTGACGGGCAGTTGCTGCTCGCCGTCGCCGTCACCGGCTGCGTGGCGGTCGCCGTGTCCCCGGCCGGCTGGCGTCACCAGCTGCTGTGGGTGCTCCTCGCCGTCGCCGGCAAGGTCGGCAAGCGGGCCGCCGACCGCTCCGTGTGGCCGGTGGCGGTGGTCCTGGCCATGACCCTGCCGAGCGCGGTGCTGCTGCCGAACCTGGCGCCGCTGGCCCCCGTACGCGACAACGTGCTGCTGCTCGCCGCGCTGGCCGCCGCCTGCGCGGTGCCGTTCCTGCCGCGCTCCTCCGAGTACTGGCGCACGCCGGTCCCCACCGCCTACGGGAAGCCCGCGCCGGCGCGCTGGGCGAAGGTGCCGCTGCTGCCGTTCTGGCGGCGGGTGCTGTCGCGGCCCAACCTGCTGCTGGAACTCCTGCTGATCAGGGTCGGGTACTCGCTCTACTCGCACATCCGGGCCGCCGCCCCCACGAGCCGGTCGCTCGCCGAGGGCAACGCCGACCAGATCCTCGGGATCGAGCGGGTGCTGGGCCTCGACATCGAGCACGCCGTGAACCACGCCGTGGTGAACACGCCCTGGATGGAGGCGTTCTTCAACTTCTACTACACCTCCTTCCACTTCGTCGTGCCGCTGACGATCCTGGGCGTCCTGTACTGGCGCCGCCCGGGGGACTACCGGTGGGCGCGGGCCTCGCTGGGGCTGGCCACCGTCCTCGCCCTCATAGGGTTCTGGCTGTACCCGCTGGCGCCGCCGCGTCTGATGCCCGGTCTCGGCTTCATCGACACCGTGCACGGGCCGCAGGACCTCGCCAACCCGTCGTACGGGGCGATGACCGCGATCTCCAACCAGTACGCGGCGATGCCGTCGCTGCACTTCGGCTGGTCGCTGTGGTGCGGGATCGTGATCGTGGTGCTCGCGCCGAAGGGGTGGCAGAAGCTGCTCGGGGCGCTGCACCCGCTGATCACGGTGTGCGCGATCGTGGCCACCGCGAACCACTGGGTGCTGGACGCGGTGGGCGGGGCGGTGGTCGTGGGGGCCGGGTTCGGGCTGGTGTACGCGCTGTCCGGGCCGCGGGGGCTGAGTCTGAGCCTGCCGGGGCAGCGGGTCGCGGAGGGGGAGCCGAGGGTGCGGGTGGGGGCGTAGCCCTGGGGGTACGGGGCCGTTGCCGGGGCGCTGCCCCCGGCCCCGCGCCTCGAACCCGGCGAGGCTGAGGGGGTGTCGGGGGGCGGGGGGTCAGGCGTGGGTGACTCGGAGTTCCTTGATGCCGTTGAGCCAGGCCGCGCGGAGGCGACGGGGGGCCTCTCCCGTCAGGCGCAGGTCCGGAAGGGCGTCGGCCAGGGCGTTGAAGATCAGGTCGATCTCCATGATCGCCAGGGATTTGCCGAGGCAGAAGTGCGGACCGCCACCGCCGAAACCGAGGTGCGGGTTCGGGTCGCGGGTGATGTCGAAGGCCTCCGGGTCGCGGAAGACCTCGGGGTCGTTGTTGGCGGAGGAGTAGAACAGCCCCACCCGGTCGCCCGCCCCGATCTTCTGGCCGCCCAGCTCGGTGTCCTGGGTGGCCGTGCGCTGGAAGGACACCACGGGGGTGGCCCAGCGCACGATCTCCTCGGCGGCCGTCGCGGGGCGCTCGCGCTTGTAGAGCTCCCACTGGTCGGGGTGGGTGAGGAAGGCGTGCATGCCGTGGCTGATCGCGTTGCGGGTCGTCTCGTTGCCCGCGACCGCCAGGAGGAGGACGAACATGCCGAACTCGTCCGAGCCGAGGTTGCCCTGCCCCTCGGCGGCCACGAGCTGCGTGACGATGTCCTTGGCCGGGCACTCCTTGCGCGCCGCGGACAGGTTCATGGCGTAGCCGATGAGCTCCATCGCCGCGTTGGCGCCGACCTCCTCGGTGATCGCGTATTCCGGGTCGTCGTAGGCGATCATCTTGTTCGACCACTCGAAGATCCGTGACCTGTCCTCCTGCGGTACGCCGATCAGCTCGGCGATCGCCTGGAGCGGGAGCTCGCACGCCACCTGCGTGACGAAGTCGAAGCTGCCGTCGCCGGACACGGCCGCGGCCTCCTCGACGATCTTCCGGGCGCGGTCGCGCAGGGCCCCCTCCAGGCCCCGGACGGCCCGCGGGGTGAAACCGCGCTGCACGATCTGGCGTACGCGCGTGTGCTCCGGCGGATCCATGTTCAGCATGATCAGTCGCTGGGCATCGATCGCATCACGGTGGATGCGCTCGTTGAAGCGGATGATGGCCGTGTTGGTGGTGGAGGAGAAGAGTTCCGGGTGCGTGGAGACGTACTTGACGTCCGCGTGCCGGGTCACGACCCAGTAGCCCTCGTCGTCGAAACCGGTGATGCCGCGCCGCTGCGGACACCACCACACGGGTGCGGTCTGCCGCAGCCGCGCGAACTCCGGGTGCGGTACGCGGCTTTGGAGCAGGTCGGGGTCGGTGGCGTCGAAGCCTTCGGGCAGCGCGGGGCAGGGCATCGGGCGACTCCAAAGTCTGACGGCCCATCAGAAGTTGGCTCGAAGGTAGTAACGAGTTCTAGAAGTGACAAGGGTCGGCGCGCCAACTGTTGCGTGTGGAATCCGTGCAGGCCGCGTGCAAGACCCTTGCGTGACGGGGTGTGGGGTCATAAGACTGCGGGGAGAACTAGAACGCGTACTAGTTCGGGCGGGGCGCCGGGACGGCCCGCCGCGCCGGCGCAGTGCAGGAGAGGACGAGCTCATGGCCGCGGAACCCGTCATCGTCGAAGCCGTACGCACCCCGATCGGCAAGCGCGGGGGCGCGCTCGCCAATCTCCATCCCGCCTACCTGCTCGGCGAGACCTACCGCGAGCTGCTCGCCCGTACGGGGATCCAGCCCGACTGCGTGGAGCAGATCGTCGGCGGCACCGTCACCCACGCCGGCGAGCAGTCGATGAATCCCGCCCGCAACGCCTGGTTGGCCATGGGCCTGCCCTACGAAACCGCCGCCACGACCGTGGACTGCCAGTGCGGCAGCTCCCAGCAGGCCAACCACATGGTCGCCAACATGATCTCCGGCGGCGTCATGGACATCGGCATCGCCTGCGGCGTCGAGGCCATGAGCCGGGTGCCGCTGGGGTCGGGCTCCAAGCACGGCCCCGGCAAGCCCTTCCCGGACGAGTGGAACGTCGACCTCCCGAACCAGTTCGAGGCGGCCGAGCGGATCGCGCGCCACCGCGGCCTGACCCGCGAGGACGTGGACGCGCTGGGGCTGCGGTCCCAGGAGCGGGCCGCGGCCGCCTGGGCCGAGGAGCGCTTCAAGCGCGAGACCTTCGCCGTCCAGGTCCCCACGACGGAAGCGGAGCAGGCCGCCGGACAGGGCATGTGGCGCCTGGTCGACCGGGACGAGGGCCTGCGGGACACGAGCATGGAGGCGCTGGCCCGGCTCAAGCCGGTCATGCCCACCGCCGTCCACACCGCCGGGAACTCCTCGCAGATATCGGACGGGGCCGCCGCCGTGATGTGGGCCTCGCGCAAGATGGCCCGCGCCCTCAAGCTCCGGCCCCGGGCCCGGATCGTCGCCCAGGCCCTGGTCGGCTCGGACCCCCACTTCCACCTCGACGGGCCGATCGACGCGACGCGCGCCGTGCTCGGCAAGGCCGGGATGTCCCTCAAGGACATCGACCTCGTCGAGATCAACGAAGCCTTCGCCTCCGTGGTCCTCAGCTGGGCGCAGGTCTTCGATCAGGACCTGGAGAAGGTCAACGTCAACGGCGGCGGTATCGCGCTCGGCCACCCGGTGGGCGCCACCGGCGCCCGCCTCATCACCACCGCGCTGCACGAGCTGGAGCGCCGCGACAAGGAGTTCGCGATGATCACCATGTGCGCGGGCGGCGCGCTGGCGACCGGCACGATCATCCAGCGCCTGTGACCGACGGCGCGGGCGCGCTCCTGGCCGCCCGCGCGCACCGAACCCAGTGGGATGGGAAGCCGAAGGCCCCGGGGGCCGGACCTGGGGAGGCCGGCCGCCGGGGCCTTCGCATGCGTGCCCGTCGCCGGGCTGTCGCGTGTTGGTGGCTTAGTACCAGTGGTTGTTCTGCCAGAAGTTCCAGGCGCCGACGGGGCTGCCGTAGCGGTCGTTCATGTAGTCCAGGCCCCACTTGATC